>NZ_JAOYTK010000010.1:0-130705 GCF_025846885.2 Brucella sp. HL-2
GCAAAAAATACCCAACCGGTTCAAAATAAACACCCTGGCGCGGGGTGGAGCAGCCCGGTAGCTCGTCAGGCTCATAACCTGAAGGCCGCAGGTTCAAATCCTGCCCCCGCAACCAAATCCCCCAAAACCTAAATCAGTTCTTATCGCTGCCACGAAGACTGCATCTTCGCTGGCGATCGTCGCTCGTCGTCCGCAGACCATAACCTGAAGGGTGAGCAGGATAGTAATCGATTGATTATCGATTACCCGACGAACGGGACAAATCCTGCCCCGCAACCAAATCATAAATAGCCCCGTCTCCGACGGGGCTTTTTGCGTTTAAAGCAAACCAAATCTAAAGCCCACTAATCAATAAAAAAACGCTAGCACGCAACGGATCTTAAACCGAATACTGAAAATCATGTGGTTCTCTGTATTTGAAGTGTTGAAAACAGCGCTTTGGCCGGTCCTAACTTCACATTTCCCGAAATAGCCTAATCTCATTCACCAATTAACTTACCTTGCAGCGCTTACTTTTGTGCCAGCAGTGCACAGTAACTGAGGGAATGGGATGTATCGTATTGCCAGTGAGTACCATATGGTGAGGTCGCGGGTATCCCGCCTGGATCGATCAGCGCGCCTGCGTTGATTATTATCTCTACAAGGGCAACAGCGTAAGCAACCGTGGAAGACAACCGAATGGTGTAATTGAGTCCCGCTCGCGTCTATCGGGACGTACTTCCTGCAGAACACAGGTTAGAAGATGTGGCTTTGCAATACCGGCACTCAGACCGATTACAATCAACTACAGATCGAGAAAAGAACAAACCCGCTCCGGTGCTGCTCATTAAGACAAGAACGTATAAAGTTCACATCCTCATTGGTTGAAGAATGGAGCTGATGATGGGCGCGCGTCAGATATAGCAATCAGACGCTTCTGAGCTTGCAATCAATCCAATATTCCACCCCGCAGCCAATGGCGTTTGGTTGTGCAACAATTCTGGAAAGAGTGGAGTGTAAATTCCACCACTGGTGACGGTCATTGTCAACAGTACCATTGTGGTTCATAAAATCGCAGATCTAACGAATATGCATTGAGCGTCACCAACTCATTTTTGTGATTACAACACGCTTAGGCCTATTAGAGTATCAGTTCGTTTAGAGCTGGCCATAGTTGTCAACGCTCAGAATCTGTAGTTTTGCCGCGTTGCACTAGGATGGATTTAGGTGTTCAGTTTAACGCAGACTTTCAAAGGTGTTTTCAAATGCGCTTATATCTCGGCATTGCACTCGTTTTGTTGCCTAATATTGCTTTCGCTGAAAGCGACAAAGACAACATCTCCTATGTTTGCGACCATGATAACGTGATTGAGATCATCACGTCACAGGACGATCCGGACCGTATTATTCTAAATGCCTTTGGCCGCGAACGCACGCTCAAGAGGAATACATCCGCTTCACAGAATAGCTTTGTGGGGGAGGGTTATGAGATTTCATTCGCAACAAGCCTCGAGAAGATCGCCGTTACGTCCGACGGCGCAACATTGAACTGCAATGTGGATGCAGTTGACTAAAGTTTGCCGCGCAAGCGCGTGGGATCAAACCCCAGTGGAATTGAATAGAAAGTGCTCCTCCAGCTCGGCGGAGCACTGAAGGGCAATGATTGTATTGCAGGTTTATGGCCAAGTGTATTCAATGTGAAACTGATATTATCAATATATTTCAAAGAGATGGATAATCACATCCCGCGCTCGGAAATAATGGTCTCAGTCTGAATTCACTTTGAGATGATTTTCCAATCCATAGCCGCCATTTTCCTTGTGTCACTCGCAGCATTGATCCGCATCGACGGAACTAGAACAGCGAGAAATGCGGCGCTCCCAGGCGCCACCAGCACAGAAGGTTTGGCGTCAATGTCGATTGTTGAATATAGGAACTCCCATAGCGATTTTGACGTTTCGGCAGACCTTGAGTTTGCAAATACCGAAAAATTTGCTCCCCCAATTCTTATTCCAATCTGGCTGATGATGGTTCTTGGCTGCCTGATACTTTGGATTGCCGCCATCCGGTTTGGCATATCCGCACTTTAACATGAGAACTGATATTCCGCTGCTGTAAGAGCGGGATAGTCGAAATGGTTGCTACAACAACCAATGAGCGAGGTCTCAGATCCCTCAAACGGCTGAGGTCTGGTACTCCCGACCGGCATAGGCAAGCCCCGCAGCCCGTCGGCCGGGAGGCATTTTTACCGTCGATTTGTTCGACCCTGATCATGCGCTGACAACGCAAACGGAAGGAAGTCAAAATGAAAAAGTTGATCGTATCTGCAATCGCAGCTTTGGTTCTTGGTACTGCCACTGTGTCGGCTGCCGAACTGGAAGAGAAAAACATTTCGCTGGCAACCGCCAACGAAATAGCAAGCGAGGCCGTTAAGGCTTGCGCTGCTAAGGGCTATAACGTCTCTGTTTCGGTCGTTGATCGTGCTGGGCTGCTCCGCTCTCTGATGCGCGCAGACAAAGCCGGGCCACACACGGTTGAAGCATCGAAGGCAAAGGCATTTACCGCTGCTTCATCGCGTGTTCCAACCAGCATGATGGCTGAGAATGTTCAGAAGAACCCTGGTGCAGCTCAGCTTGTGTCAATTCCTGGCTTCCTCGTTCTGGCTGGCGGTGTGCCTATCAAGATCGGTGATGAAACCATTGGTGCGGTTGGAATCGGCGGCGCACCTGCAGGCAACATCGACGAAGCCTGTGCAGTTGAAGCCCTTGATATGATTAAGGACAAGCTGAAGTAAAACTTGACGACATAGAAGGTAGCATATGACGTGCTGCCTTCTGGGTTCAAGGCGGACTAAATCTGTTAAGCACGTATTCCTATCAGTCCCGAAGCAATGTCTCGTCGCGATGGCGATATCGACCTGGCGGGAGAAAGTCTGATGACTAATATTGTTACGCTTCTTGTTCTCTCCTCGTTTTTCTGGGGCGCGTCCACTGATGATAGTGTCGAGTATACCAGCACAATAGAGCTGCAGAAGCTTGAAGAAACACTACTTCGCAGCTTGCCAGCATCTCGTCACAACCAGTTCCACGAAGCAAAATCTGCATGGCAGACCTATAGCGATATTGAATGTCTCTATAGAGAGTTAAATTTTCCGATGTTGACTACGGTTGAAGAATGCAACCGTTCAATGGTGCATAAGCGGGCAATAGAAGTGCGCCATCACTTGCGATGGTTGCATGGCTTGCCCGGCAATGTGCAGTGAGAATCCGATGTTGTTGCGTTTCATTTGTTAGTAATTTTACTGTTTACTGCCTATCTCAGAAATGCCTGATCTCGGGAGACAGATGGAACGTCTGACCAAAATCGATCACCGGACGATGCGAACCTATTGGTTTGCTGCGGCATTTGTCATTCTGATTGCATCGCTTGGCGCAACGACGATCATTTATCGTGACTACACAAATCGTATAGATAGTGCAGGCCAGCAGGTCATGTCGTTGGCGCAGGCCCTCGCCGAGTATACAACGCAGGTCTTCGCGAAACTTGATGCGCTCAGCCGAGCAGTTATGGAAGATCGGGCTGACAGAATTGTCCACGAGGGGCTGTTGTCCGAAGTCATGCGCCGCCGCGCTGCCGCCGAGCCAGCTGCGATGGGAATTGCAATCGTAGACAGGACCGGTCGTGTATATGCGAGCGGCATGGACGAATATCCGATCGGCCGAGATCTAAGCCGTACAGTGGATTTTGAAGTGCTGAGCAGGCCGGGTGCTGCTGATTTTTACATCAGCAAGCCTTACAAATCCGATTTGAGTGTGCCTGGCGATTTTAGCGGATGGGCGATGAGCTATGCTCGCCGTATTAGTGACAGCAACGGCAATTTCCATGGTTATGTTCTCATTATCGTGGATGAAGCCTATCTTAACGGTTTCTATAGCCAACTTGATCACCAACCAGGCATGGTCTTCGGATTGATGGGAACGGACGGCACAATTCGCGCGTCGAGTTCACCTGCTGTGGTCGGGCAAAACGTTGCATCCTTTATTCCAGAGCAGTTGGCCGCCGGTAAGGGCATCAGAATTAACCCTTCAGTCAAAACAGGCATGGAGCGCATCTTTGCCTATTACCGTTCATCGGCCGCACCTTTGGTAGCTTACGTCGGCCTGCCAACTGAACCGATCTATAAAGCCTGGTTGACTGCATCCTCTGTTATCGTTGCGGCACTTGTGGCTCTCTTTGCTGCCCTCGGTGTTCTCGGCGTCATTCTCGGCAAATACATGCGCAACAAGAGCTCGCTTATGAATGTGATGATCGAAGCAGCGCACCAACGGCGAGAAAAGGAATTTCTGGAAACTATCGTCAACACTGGCGGTGTTTTGATGGCTGTAACGGATGTCGCAGGGCGTTTTATAGTCGCCAACCAAGCTATGCATGAACTCTTCCCTGAAACCGAAATGTCGAAACTGGAAGAGGGGGCGATTTCACAACCGCTTGGTGAAAAGCTGTCCGTCGTCACTGACAACCTTCCTTGGCAAGCTGTGAAAAACATTGTTCTGGCAGATGGGCGAAAGCGAGCTATTTCCTGGTCTGTCTCACCAATTACAACCAGTGACGGTACGATCAAGAATCTTGTGGCGGTTGGTCTGGATATTACCGAGCGGCGAGATGCGGAGTTGTCGATTTATCAGGCGGGAAAGCTCGTTACGCTGGGTGAGGTCGCAACCGGCATCGCCCATGAAATCAACCAGCCTCTCGCGACGCTTGCAATGGCAGTCGACAATCTTCACGCACGTGTTTCCGGCGGCAATCTTGATCAGACGATGATTGTTGATGGTCTTGATATTGCGAGTAAACAGATCGACCGCGCGGCCAATATCGTCCGTCATATGCGTATTTACGGGCACCGCAGCGATGGATCGCTGCGTGCGGTTGACCCTGCGGAAGCTATCGAAGGGGTGCTTGCCATTGCCGGTACGCAAATTGAAAATCAGGGCATACTAATCCGGAAAGATTATCGCGCCGGTGATTACCGGATGATGGCTGATCTTGTTCTCATAGAGCAGATTGTTTTGAACCTGCTTCTTAATGCGAGAGACGCTATTCTGGAAAATCGCCTACACAATGATACTCTGAAGGATAAAAGTGGCGACGACTTTATTGCCATCAGCGTTGAGCAATCCGTAGATAATATGATTGCAATTGTTGTGGAGGATTCTGGTCCAGGTATTCCTGCGGCTAATCTGGATCGCTTGTTCGAACCATTTTTCACGACCAAGCCTGTTGGCAAGGGAACAGGGCTAGGCCTTTCACTCAGTTATGGCATGGCGCGTGATATGGGCGGTCGGCTGGAAGCAAGCAACGGTGCCGAAGGTGCAGAGTTTCGACTTATCCTTCGTGTCGCTAAGCACGATGAGGGTGAAGGAAGTAGAGAATGAACAATACACCTGCCAACATCACCGTGCTTTTAATCGATGACGAAGAAGCCTTGCTCGACGTTTTAGGCACAGCATTGACAGACGCGGGATACAATTGCCTGCGTGCGTCTGCGGCCATGGCTGCCCTCAAACTACTCGATAGAACACCAGAGATTGACGTTATTGTAAGCGACATTCGCATGCCGGGGATGGACGGTATTGAGTTACTCCGGAACATTCGCGAGCGATATGCGGATCGAAACTGGCTGCAGGTTATTTTCGTGACCGGCCATGCGACGCTCGATAACTCGGTCGAAGCCTTGCGGCTGAATGCGGTCGATTTCTTGCATAAGCCAGTAAGGCGCGTGCCGTTTCTGGAATCCGTGGGGAGGGCGGCTGCAAAAGCTTTTGAGCAGCGGGAAAAAGCTTCTCAATGGTCGCAAGGTCATGAGCGGCTGTCGCGGCTGATGCAGGAGGCACAACAGCTGGGTGCCATGTTGGAAACCTTCCAGCCACAGCCGGCAAATAATACGTTGTTGGGGGATCGATCAACGCTGGTGCTGTCCGATAAAGCGCCGGAAGAACTTGCAAATGTCCCGTCGAAAGAGAGAATGCTGGAGCTTCTTCGCATTAGAGATATCAAAACCCGCTATTTTTCAGACAAGCTATTTGTCGATCCTGCCTGGCACATGCTGCTCGATTTGATGGAAAACCATCTTCAGGATAAGCAGGTTTCAGTTTCCTCGCTCTATATAGTGTCGGGTGTTTCCGCCGCGACGGCATCGCGCCGTCTCGAAGAAATGGATGCCGTTGGCTTGGTTCGCCGTTGGCTTGATCCTGACGATGGAAGACGCCAGTTCGTAGCTTTGTCTGAACGTTCTGTGGAACTTATGACATCGTATCTGTCTGCTCTCGATCAGCAGATGCAGGGAAAGCCGCAGTAAGGCAGCATTCTTATTCAAGTTGAACTGAAAAACATCATTGAATATCAATTGCATGATGAAAGTTCACTCGGAATTTCCCTTGTTCCCTTTCATTCTGAAACCATCTTGGCATGAAGTTTAGGCTTTTCGCAGCCATTTACGCTGTGACCGGTAAGTTCATGTGAAATTACTTTTCCCAAAATGTGCACTTTCGGTCGATGGTGGACGATGTGCTGGACAGGGCTCGAATTACTTCACACCTGGCTCCGATGCTTGTCTCTCGTAGAACCAGATCGATGGTGGTCTGAAATGTTTCCGCGGGAATGCGGACATGCGAAGGATTTTGAAATGCTGAAGCAGTTCAACACACTGATTGCAGGCGCTACTCTGGCAGCTGCCAGTGCTGGCGCGGTATTTGCAGCTGATGACAAGATGGCGGCGTCGCTCGGCAAGGGTAAGGTGATTACCGTAAAGACCGTGTCGGATGATGGCAAGGGCGCAGACTTCTCCATCTCGTTCAACGGTTTCCAAAACACGATGAACCGCGTCAATGAACTGATGAATTAATCAATTCAGCTTCCGTCCTCTTGAGGACGGACAGCGGCTGGAAGGGCCGAATTCCCGCCGGTTTGCGGTGCTTCCAGTTCGCAGAATTCAAAAACCTCACAGGCAGAGACTGTCAACCGCTCTCCGAACGGCTCGGAACGGGACGGCTTGCGCCTGATTGTGCCGGAAAGACCGGCATCTCCCGAAAGGAATTACAAAATGCCAATCTCCCATGGCTCATTAGAACCCCTTCGTCTTGGTCGCGTAACTGGCAGGTTCATTTCGGCAAGCGTTGCGCTTTTTGCTGCTTCTACCGTTTTGTCGGGTCCGTCGCATGCCGGTAACGTCGCACCAGGCGACACTGTCACGGTTGGTGCAGGCGATACAGCTGAAACCTGGGACATACAGAACGATGCAACCCTAAACGTCACTGTCGGTGGTATGATTCAGCAAACGGGTGTTTTCGGTACGCTCAACATGAGCGGTGCAACCGCTACACCAACCGCGGCACCAAGCGGCTACACGATTAATGTATTCGGCGGTAAAGCCAACATTGTAAACTCGACTATCACCGGTCCTGGCGGTCTTGGTGTATCCGGGTTCTTCGGGGTGCCGGGTTCAGCTGCTGTCACTGACAGCGCGATTGAGGGTACATCTCAGGCAGTTCTGGTTCAGCATGGCAGCACGCTCGATATGACCGGTGGCACAGTCAAGGGCGGTACGCACGGTTTCGAACTGATTAACGGCAGTGATGTCACCATCGACGGCACGACCATTACGTCGGGCGGCGTGGGCATTCAGGCTTATGCAGGAATATCACCGGGCGCGGTTGGCTCGACTGTAACCGTTAAAAATTCAAACATTGAGACTACAGGCATTGCTGTGGATATTTCCGAGGGGTCGACCGCGAACCTGCGTGATACAAAGATCTCGACGACCGCAACAGATGCGCACGGTCTTTATGCACGATCAAGTGGTGTCATCAATGCCGAGCGCGTGGATGTGACGACTTCAGGCGAAAGAGCTTACGGCGCCTATGCCGTGGGTACTGATACGCGGATTGACTTACATGGCGGCAGCTATACGACATCCGGGTTTGCAGCTCACGGCGTGGTTGCTACCAACATGGCAACACTTACGATTGGTCGCGATCCCGCTTCCGGCGCAGGCACGTTGATCCAAACAACGGGCGATAGTGCAGTTGGTGTTTATGCCGGCGCGGGCAGCGCTGTAACAGTAGATGGCGCCACCATTAGAACCGAAGGCGGCGGAACTGTGTCCTGGGCAATGGGTGTATTTGCTATAGGCGGCAGTGCGATTGATATGACGGATACGAAGATTGAAACCACTGGTTTCAGGGGGTCGGGTATGAATGTGCGGGATGACGGATCGCACGTTAATATGGTCCGCGGTAGCATCAATGTAACCGGAGCTCTTTCAGGCGACGGTGCGACTGCCTTCGCCGGTGGAAAAATAACGCTGACGGACGTTACCGTATCGGCTGACGACGGGCGTGGCGTTGTGGCAGGCGACGGAACGTCATCGCTGACTATGACTGGTGGTAGCGTAACCACGAAGGGTGATGGTGTCGGTAATTCGGCTGCTTTCGCCGTCCGCGGTGCGCGAGTTGACCTGAATGGTGTCGACGCGCGTACCGAAGGGAACGATGCCATCGGTCTTCATGCCTTTAATTCGGGATCGACCGTCAATGCGGTTGGTTCTGCTATCACTACGCATGGTGCAGGTTCGCACGGCGGTTTTGCAAGTGGCGGTGGTTCTGTCGCAGTGACGAATAGTAATGTGATCACTGAAGGCACAGGCTCTCATGGTCTGGTTGCGCAGAATGACAGCTCCGTTGCGGCGACCGGCTCTGTAATTAAGACGACGGGTGCTGACAGTGCGGGGGTCTATCTGCTGAACGATAGTTCGGCGGATCTGGACAAGACCTCTGTTGTTTCTGAGAAGGGCCCTGCACTGCAAACAGCTGGCGGCAGCGTCGTTTTTGACTTGAAGAACGGCACACAGGCAATTGGCGGCAATGGCACGGTTTTGACGGCGGCATCTGGCACGACGACGACCTTGACGGCGGATGGAAAGTCCTATCTTGGCGGCGACATGGTTGCGGAAGCCGATGATGCGGTGATCGATGCCTCGTTGTCGAACGGCAGCCTGTGGCAGGGTGCAGCCAAGGGCCTGACGAGCGCTTCGGTTGACGGCACCTCGCATTGGCTGATGACAGGTTCGTCTGATGTAGGCTCACTTACCAATGACGGCACGGTGGAGTTCGACGCTGCCAATCCCTACAAGACGCTGACTGCAGCTACGCTTAATGTGAATGGCGGTTCGTTTATTCTCAACACTAAGCTGAATGAGGGCGGTGCTGCGAGTGAAACGGATAAGATCGCTGTGACCGGTGATGCGAATGGTATTGGCATGATCAATATTCGCAACAATGGTGGAACAGGCGCTTTTACTGGCACTGGTACGGCCGATGGTATTCAGGTTGTTCAGATTGGGGGTGCGAGTGACGCGGAATTCCAGCTTGGTTCAGCAGCGGTCGTTGGTATCTATGACTATCAGCTGAAGAAGGCCGACGGCCAGAACTGGTATCTGCAGACTGAAGGCAACGATGTCGTTGACCCAGGTGATGGCAGCGGTGGAAATCCGGGCACGGGTCACGTGGTCGATATCGTTCCCGGTTACAACATTGCTCTGTCTGCTGCACAGAACCATGTGTTGACCACGCTCGATACTTTCCATGAGCGTTTGGGCGAACTGCGCTCGGAAGACTTACAAGATGGTTTTCATGCCTGGATGCGCGGTATCGGCAAGACTGGTTCTTATTCGCCAAAAAGCATCACTGGTTATAATGGCCATGGCTTTGACATGACCACTGCCGGTGTGCAGATCGGTGCCGATTATTCAAAGGGTGATGTCTTTGTGGCTGGCGATAAGCTCACAGTCGGCATCTTTGGTGAATATGCGAATTCCAGCTTCGACGTCCGTGGCCGCACAGCCGATGGTTCAATTTCCTCCAAAGGTCTGGGCGGCTATGTAACATGGCAGGAGAAAGCCCCGACGGATCGCAAGCTTGGAGCGGGCGCCTATGTAGATGCCGTCGTCAAGCATGACTGGCTCGACTTCGGCGTGAATGCCAAGTCTGTATCGGGTTTTGATTTGCGAAATGGTTATAAGGGCAAGGCAACCTCCGCGTCTATTGAAACAGGCTATGGCTTTGATCTTGGCAACAATGTTGTGCTGCAGCCACAGGCACAGCTCACCTATTCAAAGATCAGGGCAGACGGCTTTACCGACAATTACGGCATTGCCGTGCATGGTCAGGAAGCGGAATCGCTGATCGGTCGTGTTGGTGTGCGCCTTGAAAAGACCTTCTACTTCGGTGACGAGGAAGAGATGTTTGAAGTTGCCCCTGCCAAACCGATAAAGCCTGCAAATAGCGCGAAGGGTAAAAAGGGTGCAAAGGCAAAGACGGTTATTGTTCCTCTGCCGGAAACTCCGAAAAAGAAAAAGTTTGTGAAGTCGGTCACAACCTTTGCCGACGCCAATGCCAAGCATGAATTCAAGGGCAAGAATGGCCTTGTGGCTTCAGGCACGGGGATCGGCAATGATATGGGCGGCACACGTTATGACGTCGGTGTTGGCGTGGTTGCCCGTGTTTCGGAAAATGTCAGCCTGTTCGGTCGCGGCGCAGTCGAGTTCGGTGGTTCCACCAATGTCGCCGGCAAGGTTTCGGGTGGTCTCAAGATTACCTGGAAATAAGCCGAGGCTTTGTTTTCAAGATATAAAAAGGGCGCTCTACCCAATGGGGAGCGCCCTTTTCTTACCCGGACGACTTCGAACACTGCATGACTAGTGCAGCAGGAAGCGTCATAACGGGAGGTGTCCATTAATTGGTATTGGACTTGTTGAGTTTCAAGACCTCAAAGATCGAACGGCTTACATAACGGCCAAGGCATCAAGAAGGACCGTTTCAGTTCCGGTCTTACCGGACTTGAAAAAGAACCGGGTCTGTTGATTATCATCACTCTCGCAAAAACCTGTTCCGATGCCATTATCAGGGAAAGCGCGAAGCCGCTTCAAGCCAAGGCGCTTTATGACGCCGCCGGATGTTTCGCCGCCCACCACAATAAGCTTGTCTATGCCAAGTTCGGAGACGGCTGCAGCCAGTTCCGATATCAGCCGCTCGCCTTTTTCACTGGCGCCGCGAACACCCAACTCCGCCTGAATTTCTTTCACGCGCGTGTCGTGCACTGTAGTGGATATAAGATAAGGCTGTTTTCCATGGTGAGCTCTCGCCCATTGTATCGATTTTGAAACCATCTCTTCAACGCTGCCATCCTTTATGAGGTCAAGCGTTAACACTGGATACTTGGCGGCAAAGACGGCAATCTGCCCATCTGCAATAGGACCAACGGTTCCAACCAGTACGGCTGCCGTGCCGTTACTCGGTGATGGCGGAGCAACAGATATGGCTGGTTTAGGCGCAAAACGGTCGATACCAAGCTGGATGAGAACGGCATCGGAACTGACCATTGTCGGTTGCATCCGCGCCAGTTCTGCAGCGATTTTTACATCGCCATCATCGCTTGCATCGACGACGCAGTAGCAGGTGCCTTCTGTTGCCATCGCATCGAGATGTGCTTGTGCTGTCTCTTTGCCTTTGAGTAGAACGGAGTGGGGCAGAAGGCCGACCGGTTCGGCTGTCTGCTTGCCGATGAAGCGAACCATGTCGGGATCGTTCATCGGGGTGGCAGGGTCATAGCGTTTGACAGATTCGGAGATGAGACGGCTTCGGTAGAAGAGATAGCCTTGATGTACCGTAGCATTGAATTTTGGGAAGCCGGGGCAGAACAAAAGACTGCTTGGATTGTAGCGCGCACGCAATGTGTCAGCAGCAGGCCCCACATTTCCCTGTTCCGTTGAATCGAAACTGGCGCAGACTTTGTAAATGACCTGATCACATCCAATCGCATCGAAAGCGTCGGCGGCACGGGTAATCTGCAAACATGCCTCTTTAGGATCGGCGAGGCGTGTTCTTCCAGCCCATATGACGACAGTTTCACCGTCACATTCCCGGATTGCGTCGATTTCGGTTACTACCGCAGTTTTGATGCCTGCTGTCTCGTAATAGGCTGCGACCATCAACGCGCCAGTCATGTCGTCGGCAATGATACCTAGAGTGGCTGTGTTCCCCATTTTTATCCTCATATCAGGCCATACCCAACGCTACTTCTATAATAATGAAATTTAATTCCAAATAAGTATCATTTTGATAGACCACGTCAATTGCCGGGATTATGAAGTTGGAGCACATCCCGAAAAGTGTGAGGCGGTTTTCGGATAAGAGTGCGTAAAGCCGAACAATGAGAGCGCCGATCTGATTTAATCAGATCGAAACGCGCTCTACGCATCATCAAAAATTCTTGGCTGCAAACAGATGGGGAATACACGATGCCAACCGACTACGACCAGAACCTTACTGCGCGCCGCGCAATTGTGGATGCGATGCGCCATATGGAAAACAAGGGTTTTAATCATGGTAGCAGCGGCAATATCAGCATTCGTGAGGGCGAGCATGTTTGGGTGACGCCAACAGGCGCCACATCGCTTATGAAGCCCGAAGATATGAGCCTTGTGTCGGTCGAAGGCGAGCATCTGGCAGGCAAGGTTCCATCCAGCGAATGGCGCATTCACACAGAGATCATGCGCAATCACCCCGAAGCGGGTGCCGTGATCCACTCGCATGCAGATAATTGCGTTGCGCTCTCTTGCTTGCGTAAACCGTTGCCAGCTTTCCATTACATGATCGTTTCTTTTGGCGGCAGTGAGGTACCCTGCGCTGACTATCGTGTGTTCGGATCTGATGCTCTGGCCTATGAAATCGTTCGTGCTATGGGCAATCATCGCGCCTGTCTGATGGCAAGTCATGGGATGGTCGTTTGGGGCCGGGATATGGCTCACGCGACGCTTCTGGCTGAAAAGCTTGAAACTCTGGCGCGTCAGTATATTTTGGCCTGTCAGGTCGGAGATCCGGCTATTCTGAGCGAAGACGAGCTTGATGAAGTGCGTGCACGCTATGGATATTATGGCAGCAAACCGATGCCTCGTTGATAAGCAATCGCGACAGGCCCGAATGCAACATTCGGGCCTGAATTGTTTTATCAATTACGCAGCAGCTGGTCCCGTTTCCTGAAACCGGTCGAGCACATTGCGGGTAATGGTGGTTGTGTAGGCGCAGTTGCGCTTTAGGCCCATCACCCACTCACAAAGCCCTGCGGTTACCACTTCCCCATCGCCCTGCTTCATTGATACGAGCATTCCGGCGCCATGGGCCAATCGCTTTCGCGCGGATTCATAGCCATCAGGAGCCATTTCGCAGATGCCTTGCAGATCGCTATCCCGAACGTAGTAACGATGTCCCTGGCCGTCGAGTTCGTACTCGTAGATCGAAGCCGGTGTCATGGCCAGAATCTCGATCTTCTCGGTCGGCACACCATGTTCTTCCACGGCATATGGGAAGCCGTTCTTGAATGAATAATTGAGGCCATCGACTTCATATCCGAAGATCTGTGCCTCGTGGCCGAAGATGTCGGCATAGCGCAGATGTGTGCCTTCGAAGATCCAATGCTCGGGTTGATAGACAGTAAGTCCGCGTGAGCCCCGTGGAGAGAAGCCACCCCAGCTGCCGTACATTCCGTTTTCGCCGTTAACGCCAACTGTTGATGCGCCGGGCCAGTTTACGGCACCGCTTGCCCAGTTTGCCGTGCACAAGTGTTTCTGATCGGTCTGCATGATGGGGTCTTGCGTGGGTGCTTTGGTCTTCCAGCACACTTGCGTCTGCCCATCGTTCTCAAGCCGGATTTGCCAGAGAAAGTTGCCACCAAAGCGTGCGAAATTCCCGCCGCGTGCGACAAATTCTTCGACGGTCTTGCGCATGTCCCACGACCAATATTCGTCATGGCCAACGGTCACAAGACAATTGTAATCATCGAGGATTGAAGGATTGTAGTGGAGGTCGGTTTGAGTGATGTAGTCTATCTGGTAGCCCGCTGCTTCAGCCCATGTCACGAAATACCGCTCGTATTGCGCATAGCCAGCAGAAGAATAAAACTGTGAGAAGCCCATCGTATAACCCCATTCCTTGGATGGGTAACGAGTTGCATCGCCCATGTCCTGCCAGACTGGATTACAAACGCGCGCGGCTCCCTCCGGTAGCCAGAACATCCCTTTGGACCATGGACGGCGCAGGCTCAAGATAGGTGAACGTTCGTTCTTTTGGGGACCCCATGTGCCAAAATAGTGGTTGGCACCGCCCCAATCATTATAGGCTGTCCAGGTGCCGGTTGCGAACATGAGAAGAATGCGACCCGAGCGGGTTTTCTTCGTGGGGCGCACAACGACAAAATGATGCTGGACGAAGCGTTCGCCATCCGGGCGCATACATGTCGAGACAACGCGATAAAAACCGGAGCGAGCATCTTCGGGAATCTTCCAGCGATAGAGAACCGGCCAGTCGCAACCATCCATATAGGCGGTTTCCGATGTTTTGGTGAAGCTTCCGGGAAGGTCGAAAGCTTCGTCCATCATCTGGGGCTCATGGCTATCCCGATATATCTGGATAGACCATGTCTTGGCAGTGGTGGAGCCATGAAATTCGACTGTTTCGCCGGGATCGTAAGACATTTTTTCGGTATAGACGAAGACTTCGGGAAGGTTCGGGTCTTCACGCGGAAACTGATAGCGATAATCGGAGAGGAAGTGCTCGTCCGCATAGCCTTTGCGAACTGCCCAAGGCTTGATCGCGTGTGGTCCCATCTCAGGAAATTTAAACTTGTCGCGCGGCATTTCGGACTTCCTCCTTCAATCACAAATTCTGATGGCTGTTCAATATCGAACGATCACCCGCTAAATCGGCTTCGCCGAGATTTTCTCGTTCGTATTGCTGAAGGCGCTTCAAAAGTGCGGCGCCTCCTTCGATGAGGTCAAGCTGGACGGCGAGACGCAAGGCGTAACTATCGCGATTATTCAAAGCCGTGATGATATTTTCGTGCTGATGACGCCCCGGATAAGTTGGCTTGGCTGTGGGGTAAAGTTCCGACACAAGCGGACCAACCCTGATCCAGAGGCTTTCAAGCACATCGATAAGATGCGCCATGCCGCTTTGCTTATAGAGCGCAAAATGGAAATCCGAGTTGATCTGCAAGGCCGCTGGCCAATCCCCGTTGCGCTCGGCTTCGGTCAGCTCACGATGGATGGCCTCCAGCTTTGCGATGGTTTCGTCTGAGATATTCGTCAGCGCGTGTTCCGCAGCGAGAGGCTCAAGGACGAGCCGCATTGCACGGATTTCTTTGTATTCTGCAAGGCTCAGGCGTCGTACGCGAATATAAAAACGCGGTTTGATTTCAATCGCGCCTTCGCGTGACAATTGCATCAGCGCTTCGCGGACAGGCGTTTCCGATGTGCCCAGCGACAAAGCCAGTTGACGAACCTTGAATCGCTGATGCGGTTTGAACTGCGCGCGCAGCAGCCCCGATTTGAGCTGCTGATACACAATGTCAGAAAGGTTGTCTCGATCGTCGCCCGCCTGTTCGCTCACGCTTTGTCCTTATCTGACGGAGATTGCCTTGAAGGCATCCTCCGTTCGCGAGAGAGCATCATCGATCACCGCATCCGTGTGCGCGCAAGATATGAACATGTTGTGCTTGTGGTGCAGATAGACACCACGGTTTAAAGCTTCGCGGCAGAAGCGAGCACCTAGTTGCGCATCTGTGTCGCCGACGAACTGCACGAGAGGCATTGCGGCAGGTCCGGTTTGCAGAAGTTCAAATCCGTGAACACGGGCTTGTGCATCCAGTCCATTGCGGAGGCGTTCGCCCGCATGTTTCATGAGCGCTGGGCCATCAATGCGCTTTAGTTCTTTAATGGTAGCAACCGCGGCAGCCATAGATGCTCCCGCATACCAGAACGAGCCGGTCATATAGGCCTGTCCCGCAGCTTCGCGAAAGCGGTTGGTGCCAGTGATGGCTGCAAGCGAATAACCATTGGCAATTGCCTTGGAATAGGCCGCCAGATCCGGCTCAACGCCTGTGCCACGCCAGCTTCCGCCAAGATCGATGCGGAAGCCGCCACGAACGTCATCGAGAATGAGTGCTGCACTCACTGCATCGCACAGTGCGCGTGCCGTCTTTGCAAATTCAGATGTCGGGAGTTCCTGCGGAATGGCAAGGTCGTGCTTGAAAGCAGAAACAATGATTGCGGCCAGATCATCGCCGGCTTGTTTGGCTGCCGCTGTCAGGCTTTCAACATCGTTATAAACATAGTGGATGAGATGCGCGCGGTCTTCCGCTGTTACGCCAACAATCGATGGTGTGCACCATGGCACAGCGCCGTGATAAGCGCCTTTCGCAACCAGTACCTTGCGGCGCTTGGTGGCACCACGTGCAATGGTAACGCAGTTGGTCGTGGCATCTGTTCCGTTCTTTTGAAGCAATGCCCAATCTGCATGCGGCACTGTCTCAACGAGAAGTTCTGCAAGTTCGACAGCGTGGGCCGTCGGACCGTTGAGGCAGTCGCCTGCTTGTATCTGGCTGAGCGCTGCTGCATCCACGAGCGTGTTGCGATGACCCAGTATGATTGGGCCCCAAGCACACATGAAGTCGATATAGCTGCTGCCATTGACGTCGGTGACATGGGCACCTTCACCAGACGCAAAATATTGAGGGTAGCCCTCTGGGAGAGATGATGCGCGCTGATGTCCCCACATGCCGTTGGGGATGACGCGTTCGGCGCGCTCGCGCAGCTCAGTATCGAGATTGTGTGCGTTCAAGGTTTGGGCCGAAGTGGAATGCGCATGCATTGGTTGTCTCCCATTTGACGACGTTTTTACGCTCGTCACGTCGAATTATGATATATCAAAAATGATCCCGACAACGGAGGTATGTCAAGATGGAATCCGTAAAGAGGCGTAAATATTATTGTAGTAGCGCATTTCGCGGAATATCTTGCGAAAATATCGGAGTATCGCGACGAAAAGAGGTGATTTCCGAGAGAAAGCAGCAGGAAGATTGCGGTCTGGCCGATAAGTTTGATAAATTTGATATATCATTCTAGACAATGAAGTGGAATGCGGGTTAAGCTCACCCAACAACAAAAACATCAGGGGAAAGCATGGCTAGCCATAAAAGCACGCCCGATTCCGGGCTGGGCATCAGCATTCAGGGTGTGAGGAAGAGCTACGGAAGTTTTACGGCTGTTGACGATCTCGATATGGAGATTGCACCCGGTGAATTTCTTGCCTTGCTTGGGCCGTCTGGTTCCGGAAAATCGACAATCCTCATGATGCTGGCCGGGTTTGAGCGTCCCGATAAGGGACGTATCTTATTCGGTAGCAACGACTATACGCGCGTTCCACCGCATAAGCGCAATATTGGTATGGTGTTTCAGCATTACACGCTGTTTCCCAACATGAGTGTGCTCGACAACGTGGCTTTCCCACTTAAAACGCGTGGTGTGCCAAAAGAGGAGCGGCATCGTATCGCCCGCGAGGCGCTCGCTCGCGTGCGGCTTGCAGATTTCGCCAGTCGCAGTCCGAAACAGCTCTCCGGTGGGCAGCAGCAGCGTGTCGCATTGGCCCGCGCTATTGTCTATTCGCCGCGTGTTCTTCTGATGGACGAACCTTTGTCGGCGCTTGATAAAAACCTGCGCGAAGAAATGCAGATCGAGATCAAGCGCCTTCATGCCGAACTAGGTATGACAATCGTGTTTGTGACCCATGATCAGGGCGAAGCGCTTACAATGGCTGACCGGGTTGCGATCCTGCAAGGCGGTCATATCCAACAAATCGCTGGTGCACGCGAACTCTACAATCGCCCGTCAAATCTTTTTTCTGCGAGCTTCATCGGTGAGATGAACTTGATACCCATCACATGGGATGGCGTGAAGGCGCGGGCTGCCGATGGCACTGTCGTTTCCATACCATCAGAAAATGTTATGGGCGCTCAATTCGGTGACGCGCTGATGGCGGTTCGTCCGGAGCGGTTGATACCTGCGGAGCAGGGGCTGGAGATCACCGTGCGTGACGTCATTTATGCCGGCCCAGATACTGCCATTCTGGGCACTATGGCCGATGGCACCGAACTGCGCGCACGTTTGGCGAGCGCTGCAATTTCCGACATTGGTGCCGGGCAAAAGCTGCGTTTAGGTTTCGCGCCTGAAGCCAGCCTCGTTTATTCCCGAGCGAGCTAAGCCGATGTTGAAAATGTTTTTCGAGCCGGACGGACGCAAGCTCTCGAAAGGCGGGATGCTTCTCCTGCTATTGCCTTTCTTCTCGCTATTGTTGCTGTTCTTTATTTATCCGCTGGTCAGCCTGCTGGCTCTGTCTGTTACGGAGCCATCGCTTTCCTTTGATAATTATCAGCGGGTCTTCTCCAATCCGGTCTATCTGAATGTGCTCGGGCGAACTGTATTGATTGCCGCACTGGTCAGCGTGATCGCGTTGCTTATGGCTTATCCGATTGCCTGGCTTATGGCGCATTCGAGCGGTCCGAAGCTGATTTTTATAACCGCTTGTATCCTACTGCCGTTTTGGTCCTCGGTACTGGTGCGAACGGCTGCATGGGCTGTGCTTTTACAGCGCAATGGATTGGTCAATCAGGGGCTGCTTCAGCTTGGCCTTATCGATCAACCGCTCAAGCTGCTGTACACGCAAACGGCCGTCCTGATCGCGATGACGCATGTTCTGTTGCCATTCGTGGTTTTGCCAATTTATGGCTCCATTCGCAATGTGCCCCGCGACTATGCACGCGCAGCCGCCATTCTTGGCGCTGGTCCTGTGCGAACTTTCTTTGAGGTTATTTTCCCGTTGACCCTGCCGGGTGTGATGGGTGGCATGATCCTCACCTTTCTGACGGCACTTGGCTACTTTATCACTCCTTCGTTGCTGGGATCACCGAAGGAAATGATGATCGCAACGTTGATTTCCCAGCAGCTTCGCGAAACGCTGGATTGGCCTTTTGCAGCAGCTTTGGTCGGCATACTCACGCTTCTTGTTATGGCGGTTTCGCTGATCTTCGGTCGCGTCTTCAAGTTTAACCGAATGATGGGAGGCAGTGCATGAACACCCGCAATTTGCTCCTCAATGCCTATGTTTATTTGGTACTGTGCTTTCTCGTGGTGCCGATCCTCATCATTCTGCCAATGGCTTTCAGTGAAACGGATTACATCACGTTTCCGCCAAGAGGATTTACGTGGCAGTGGTTTGGAGCCTTCTTCCAGTCTGCGCAGTGGATGAGTGCCACCGCATTCAGCGCTCGGATTGCTTTCTTCACGGCAATCTCAAGTGCTGTAATTGGCCTTTGTGCAAGTTATGCAATTGTGCGCGGGAAGGGTGCGCTGGCAACGGTGTTCCAGACCTTGCTCATTGGTCCAATCGTCGTTCCGCATATCGCCTTGGCAATCGCGCTTTACCTGCTGTTCCAAAGCGTTGGGCTGACTGAAACCACGGCTGGTTACGTCATCGCTCATACGATTATCGCATTACCGTTCAGCGTATTCACGATTGTTGCGGCTCTTTCTCAGGTTGATCCTGCTTTGGAAGATGCTGCAATGTGCTGTGGTGCCAATAGGTTTATGGCTTTTCGTACCGTTACGTTGCCGCTGATCTGGCCGAATGTTTTGTCGGGTGGGCTGTTTGCATTTGTCATTTCGTTCGATGAACCGGTGATTTCTTTCTTTCTGGCAGGCGTGCGCGACAAGACCCTGCCGCGCATGATGTTCGACGATATCGAACAAAATCTGACGCCGATTATCCCTGCGATTGCCGTGATGCTCACGCTGCTTTCAATCATCGTTCTGGTGGGTGCCGCCGGACTTCGGGCGCTTGCCATGCGCTCGCAACAGACTGTGTCTGAAGAATAAATAGAAAACTATATGTGAGGGAAACATGTTCAAGAAAACAACCAGACTATTGATGTGCGCCGGATTGCTGCTTGCCTGCGGAGCGTTGACCGCAAAAGCCGATAGCGTCGTTTATGCAACGACCGGTGGCCAGATGCGCCTGACGCTTGAGAAAGAGTTTTACGGACCTTTCAAGGAAGAAAGCGGTACTGATGTCTTACCGTTCGATATCGAAGTGCCGGACCAGTGGGCACGAGTCGAAGCCATGAAACGCACGAACAAATATGAGTTTGATATCGTGACTGCGACTGGTCCTGATCTGGTCGACAAGGCCGATCTTCTATTGACGATAGATTGTTCCAAGCTACCCAATGTTGAAACTAAAGGCGTTGAAGGTTCTTGCAAGGAAAAGGGCGTTGCCAGAACGACAGGAGGCATGCTGCTTGCTTATGACACGTCAGTTTACAAGGATAAGGTTCCTCAGACCTGGGCTGACTTCTGGGACGTCAAATCCTTTCCCGGCCCTCGTGGATTGCCTGATACCGGCGACCGTGACTGGTGGTTGCCTGCAATCGCCTTGATAGCTGATGGCGTGCCGCGCGATAAAATTTTCCCGATGGATCTGGATCGCGCTTACAAAAAACTCGATGAAATAAAGCCGCATATCAGCGTGTGGTGGAAGACAGGCAACCAGGTGGCGCAGATCATGCGCGATCAGGAAGTTGCCATGACCATGTCTTATTCCGGCAGAGCATTGAGCGCGGTGAATGATGGCGCGCCGTTCAATGTAAGCTGGAACGATGCTGTGATGGATACGGGCTATTTCGCGATCCTCAAGGATGCGCCAAATCCAGAAGGCGCATTGAAGTTCATCAACTATTTCTATGGTCATGCCGAAGGCCATCCAGCCTTCATCAAGACGGCCAATTATGCGACGCATTCAAAGGAAGGCGTGGCTTTGTTGCCTGAGGCTGAACAGAAGAATTACGCTACGTCACCGGATAACTACAAATTGTTGCTGGTGCCGGATTTCAAGTGGATCGGCGAAAATCGCAATATGCTGCGTGAGCGCTGGCAGAACTGGCTTGCTGAATAAGCAATGCTTCAAGCAATCTGAGGCCGACGCTATTGTGGCGTCGGCTTTTGTTTGGATTAATCAGAATAGGCCGAGGACTTCAGGTGCCGGATGAGTGCCGCTCCACCCTCAAGTAGGTCCATGCGGATCGCCATGCGTAAGGCATAGGAATCGCGCTCGCGCAACGCCGAGAGGACAACTTCGTGCTGGTGCGGACCGGCATAGGTTGGCATGGCGTGCGGATAAAGTTCTGAAAGTATGGGGCCGATACGCATCCAGAGCGCTTCGAGCACGTCTATCAGATGTTTCATGCCTGAGCGGCGATAGATGATGAAATGGAAATCGAAGTTGGTCTGCAGCGCCTCGGGCCAATCACCACTTTGTTCGGCGGCAATCAAGCGGTGATGCAGGTCTTCAAGTTGAAGGATATCTTCGTCAGTAATATGCGGTAAAGCGCGCTCTGCCGCCATAGGTTCGAGTTCAAGACGCATCGCGCGAATTTCTTCATACTCGTCGGCCGAAAGTTTGCGCACACGGATATAATAGCGCGGCTTGATCTCAATTGCGCCTTCGCGGGAGAGCTGGATAAGTGCCTCCCGAACGGGCGTTTCAGATGTTCCCAGCGAGCGTGCAAGATCACGAACTTTAAGCCGTTGGAGCGGCAGGAGCTGCGCCTGCATCAGCTGCGATTTGAGCGTATTGTAAACGGTGTTTGATAACACCTCGCCAGATTCTGCCTGAGCTTCTTCCGCGATTGCGTCGTCGGCTTCAGTTAAGCTGCTGTCCGGTTCATTTACAAAGTTCATCAATAGACTCCAATTGCCGGACACATCCTTGTCGAGCGGCCGAATATATCAATTCAATGTCACTACTCAAATGCCCATATGTGTGCAGGCCAGAACCATCTGTGCATCAAGCATGGGCACACCATTGATGATCGTGCAGCCTTTTGCCTGAGCCAGTTGTAACAAGCGCGTCATCGGCGGATTGACGATTATATCCGATACAATCGTGTCTGGCGAAACATCCGAGAGAGCAATCGGAAGTTCGTCCTCTTCGGCCATACCAAGCGAAGTTGTGTTGACGATCAGATCGAATTGCGTACCGTGATGTGGTCCGCTTTTGAGCTTACATTCAGGATAGGCGGATTGTATATCCGTGACGAGTGCCGCGGCTTTATTCTGGTCACGATTGGTGATCCATAGAGTTCGTACGCCTGCCTTGGCGAGAGCAAATCCCACAGCGCGTCCAGCTCCGCCTACACCAAGCATCAACACAGTCATGTCTTTCGGTTCGATATTATTGTTGCGCAAGCCTTCGATAAAGCCAGGGCCGTCAATATTGTCCCCAACGAGACACCCACTTTCTTCCCGGCGAACAAAATTGACTGCTCCGATTTCTTGCGCGGCATCAGTCACTTCGTCAAGAAGAGGCATGATTGCGATCTTGTGCGGAATAGTCACTCCGAACCCGCTCACATTCCCTAGTTTGCGAATTGCATCAATGACCTGTGCAAGATCTTCTGGATGGACATGCAGGGGAACTGCCGCAGCATTTTTGCCTGTTTTGCTGAAATAGGTGTTGAAGACGTGGCTTGCCCGAACATGGCCGACCGGATGCGCGAGAACGAAAAGGATTTTGCTCTTGCCGGTGACTTCCATGGGTTAAGCCCTCGTCATTTCGCGTGCGATGATGATCCGCTGAATTTGCGAAGTGCCCTCATACAGACGAAAGAGGCGCACATCACGATAGAAGTGTTCGACAGCATAGTCCTGCATATAACCTGACCCGCCATGTATCTGAACAGCGTGGTCAGCAATGCGGCCCACCATTTCCGAACAGTAAAGCTTGCAGCTTGCAGCTTTGCGGATGATGGCCGGGTCTTTGTCATCGAAAGCGCGTGCAGCATCAAGTACCATGCAGCGTGCGGCATAGGCCTCCGTGCTCATATCAGCCAGCATGGCCTGTATCATCTGATGTTGCGCAATCGGCTTGCCGAACTGAACACGGCTTTTTGCGAAGTCGACGGCTTCGTCGATCAATCGCTCTGCCATGCCGGTGCAGACGGAAGATATGTGCAACCTCCCGCGATTGAGCACTTTCATCGCTGTTTTGAAGCCACGGCCTTCTATCCCGCCGATAATGTTTTCGGCAGGAACGCGCACATTCTCCAGATAGACATCACAGGTTTGCGTACCGCGTTGCCCCATCTTGTGATCGGCTTTTCCAACGCTCAAACCGGGCGAGTTGCGGTCAACAAGAAAGGCCGTGACGCCGGAAGGTCCAGCTTCGCCTGTTCGTGCCATAAGAGTGAAAACTCCAGCGATCGGCGCATTGGTTATGAAGCGCTTCACGCCATTGAGGATGTAATCATCGCCGTCCCTTACAGCCGTGGTTTTAACAGCGCCTGCATCGGAACCAACATCGGGTTCCGTCAAAGCAAAGGAGCCGATAATCTCGCCGCTCGCAAGCTTGGGTAGCCAATAGGTTTTCTGGGCTTCAGTTCCGTCAACAATGATTCCTTGCGACCCGATGCCGTTGTTGGTTCCGATGACGGAGCGGAATGCTGGTGAGGTATAGCCGAGCTCAAAACCGACGAGAACTTCTTCCTCCATCGTCAAGCCAAGCCCATCATATTCTTCGGGGATTGAAAGCCCGAACAAGCCCATCGCCCTCATGTCATCAATGACATCTTCCGGGATACTGTTTGTCTCTTCCACCTGTTTTTCGACAGGCATCAGCCGCTCCCGAACGAAGCGTCTGATCGTATTTATGAGTGATTGGAAGGTCTCCGGATCGCGGATCATAAGTTGCCCCTTCACGCGTGATTTCAACAAAGATGAAGCACGTCGCGTTTTGCAGAAATATCCTATTGCTAATGGAATGTTTCATAGATTAAAGTTCGAAACAATATAAAATGAAATTAAATTCCATTTGTAGTTTTGGCTGTGATTGGAGTTGGTTCAAGGGAAGTTAGGGAGAGGATGACCGAGCTTACCGATGTGGTGATTGAGAGCCGTCCGGCGACTGGTGTTGCTTTACTGGAGATCAATCGTCCAGAAGCACTCAATGCTTTGAATATGGATATTCGGCAGAAGCTGTCTGAAGCTGTGGATCGCCTTGCTGCTGATCGCGAAACGCGAGTTATCGTCATTGCCGGCAGAAGCGGAAATTTTGCCGCTGGGTCAGACGTGAAAGTGTTCGCGCAAACTGGTGCAGGAGAAATCCTTGCGCAGCGGCTTCACCGTTACTGGGAAAGTCTCGCGCGCTGCCCGAAGCCTGTGATTGCTGCCGTTGAAGGCTATGCACTGGGTGGTGGCTGTGAGCTTGCGATGCATGCCGATATTATCGTTGCATCGCGGACTGCGAATTTCGGTCAGCCAGAAATCAAGCTTGGGCTTATGCCGGGCGCGGGCGGCACGCAGAGGCTTTTGCGGGCGATAGGTAAATACAAGACCATGTTATTGACGTTGACCGGCGAAATGCTTTCAGCCGTCGATGCCGAAAGCTATGGCCTTGTCAGTCGGTTGACGGATGAGGGAAAAGCGCTCGAGGAAGCCCTGAAGCTTGCCGGGAAAATAGCGTTGATGCCGCCGCTTGCGGCAGAGCAGATCAAAGAAGCGGTAATGTATGGTGAGGATGCGCCTCTGGAAACCGCTTTGAGACTGGAGCGTAAGGCATTCCAACTTCTTTTCGACACAGAAGATAAGAGGGAAGGGATCGATGCCTTCTTGTCCAAGCGCAAGCCAGAGTTCAAGGGGCGCTGAGATGGATGTGATGTCAGTCCCCATCAGAGAAGTTGGTATCATTGGCGCTGGGATTATGGGCATCGGCATTGCTGAAACAATGGCTGCTGCCGATTTGAAAGTTTACCTGTTCGATCAGCTTCCGGGCAAAGCAGAGACAGCGAAGTGCGACCTTTCAAAACGTCTGGACACTCGAGTTGCACGCGGGAAACTGGAAGCTGCTAAAGCAGCGAATACTCTGGACCAGATTATACCTATCAGCGCCTTGAAGGAGTTGGCTTCGGCAGATTTGGTTATCGAAGCCATTGTGGAAGATCTGGGTGTGAAGCGCGAGCTGATTGCATCCCTGGAAGCGCATCTATCGCCTCAAACGATTATCGCGACGAACACATCGTCTTTATCCGTCACTGCAATCGCGGGAAAAGCGGAAAACCCGCAACACGTGGCGGGTTTTCATTTCTTTAATCCTGTTCCGCTGATGCGGGTTGTGGAAGTGATCAAAGGTGCACTGACAAGTGATGCGGTCTTAGAGCGTCTGCAAGAACTTGCAGAGCGGATCGGCCATAGACCAGTCATGGCGGCTGATACTCCGGGGTTTATCGTCAACCATGCCGGCCGCGCCTATGGCACGGAAGCACTTGCAATGATCCGCGAAAGCGTTGCAGATTTCGCGACTATCGACGCTATTCTGCGTGATGCGGCGGGTTTCCGTATGGGGCCTTTCGAGCTTCTCGATCTGACAGGCCTTGATGTCTCCCATCCGGTCATGGAAGCGATTTACGGCCAATATTATCAAGAGCCGCGTTATCGACCTTCAGTGATTACGCGCCAGCGCCTTGATGCTGGTCTGCTCGGACGCAAGAGTGGGCGCGGCTTTTATGACTACTCTGACGATTCAATTATGATCACGACCACTGATGAACAAGGCAGTCTACCAAAATCGGTGACGATCATCGGCGATACGCCCGAAAAAGCGCTGCAAAAAGTTGCGGAACTGGCAGGCGTTCAAATCAGTGATGATGCGCGTTCGAGCGCGCTGGTTCTTATTGGCTTGATTGGCGATGATCTGACCTCGACAATCGTCCGCGAAGGCCTCGATGCGGCCAATACGATTGGTTTTGATCCGCTATTCGGCATCGACAAGCATCGGACGCTGATTGCTTCGCCGGGAGCAACTGACAATGCGCGAGAACAAGCTTTAGCTCTTGCGCAATCCGACGGTGTCAAAGCGTCGGTGGTCGAAGACACATGCGGAACTGTTTGCCAACGCGTGTTGGCAATGATCGTGAATATCGCAGCCGACATTGTTCATCAGAAGATTGCGTCAGTTGATGATCTTGATGCCGCTGTGCGTTTGGGACTCGGTTATCCGCATGGGCCGCTCGTATGGGGCGACAGGATCGGTGCGGATGTGATTGTCCGCATTCTCGATGCCATTCATGAAAGAACCGGTGATCCGCGATATCGGGCCAGCCTTTGGCTGCGTCGCAGGGCCGAACTGAAACTGTCGCTCGCAGAATACAATTAGGGAACCTTTATCATGGCCGAAAAAATTGATCTGAAACCTTCTGCGCCCTGGTATCGGCTTAATGTGACGGGGGAGGACTGGCGCGCTGCGAAAGCCAGTGATCTGTTGAAATGGTATAGCCAGATGAAGCTCATCCGGCGCTTTGAAGAAAAAATACTCGACTTTGAAAAAGCCGGACTGGTCCATGGACCTGCTCATGCCAGCATCGGACAGGAAGCGGCAGCCGTGGGCGCCATGTCGATGCTTGGTTCCGACGATCAGATAAATGGTACGCACCGTGCGCATCATCAGGTGCTCACAAAGCTGATCAACGCACAGACACCATCCGATTTCGATATTCTTCAGTCTGATTTTACCGACGACATGAACGATGCCGTCTATCGTCTGATGGCGGAAATCATGGGGCTTAATCCTGGATATTGCGGTGGTCGTGGCGGCTCTATGCATATGCGTGATGCTGCATCAGGCATTGCGGGAACGAGCGCGATTGTCGGCGGAAATATTCCGCATGCCGCCGGTTATGCACTTGCGGACAAGCTTCTTGGCAGGAAAGGTGTATCGGTCGCTTTCTTTGGCGATGGTGCTTCCCTGCAGGGCGCTACCTATGAAGCGATGAATATCGCCGCATTGTATCGTTTGCCGGTGATATTTTACGTTGAAAACAATCTCTACGCCGTATCCACGCATATTCAGGATGCCACGCGCGAAACACGCATTGCGTCGCGTGGTCCGATGCTCGGCTTTGCCGGCATTGAATGTGATGGGATGGATGTTGTTGCCGTTCATCAGGCGATGCGTGACGCCTGCCGTATCATCGAAGAAGAGGGCGGCCCGGTCGTTATCGAAGCGCAATGCTATCGTTATCTGCATCAAAGCGGAAGCAAAGCTGGTAGCGATTTTGGCTATCGTACCGGCGAAGAAGAAGAAGAGTGGAAGCGCCGAGACCCCATCGCACAGGCGGAGCGGTGGTTGAAGGAACTCGGCATTGCAGACGATGCCGAATTGGCCCAGATCGATGAAAAGGTGAGCGTTGCGGTGCAGACTGCTGGCGGACGTCTGACGAAGACTGCACCCGGCAGCAATGTTCTGCGTATTCCAGACGCCTTGTGGCCTTCGCCGCAGAGTGTCGATGAAGGCATCCTGGGTGACGGCAAAGAATTTGACGATGCTCGCTTTCGCGAAATTGAGGACTATTCTCCCGACGAGCTTGAGAAGGTACGTTTTGCTGCGGCAGCGTCTGACGTCATTGGTCGGGCGATGGAAAAAGATCCCACAATCATCGTCATGGGCGAGGATGTTCATCGCTTTGCCGGTGGTGTGAGTGGTTTTACCAAAAACGCGCTCGAACAGTTTCCCGGCAGAGTTCTGGCCATGCCGATTGCCGAAAATGGCTTTACCGGTGTTGCTTTGGGGGCGGCATTACGCGGGTTGCGGCCAGTCGTCGAAATCATGTTTGGTGACTTCTGCTTTGTTGCCGCTGACCAGATTGCAAACGGTATTTCGAAAGTCCGTCACATGTTCGGCGATGGGTTTCCCGTTCCGATTGTTTTGCGCGTTCGTGTGTCTCCGCATACGGGCTATGGTTCGCAGCATTCAGGCGATCCGTCGGCTTTGTTTGCGATGTTTCCGGGATGGCGCGTCGTTTCACCAACCAATGCCTTTGACTATGTCGGTCTGATGAACAGCGCGCTCCGGTCTAACGATCCTGTGGCAATTATCGAGCATGTCGAATTCTACCAGCGTGAGAGCTTGGTACCCAAGGATGACCGTGATTACTGCATTCCGCTTGGGAAGGCGCGGGTGGTCAGGTCTGGTTCGGCATGCACCATGCTTGCGACATCGGTGATGGTGCAGGCTTCGGTTAAAGCTGCCGACGAATCCGGTATTGATGCCGAGATTATCGATATGCGAAGCCTCGACATGACCGGCATCGACTGGGAGCTTATTGGTCAATCTATCGCGAAGACCAATCGTGTGGTGATTGCCGAGCAGGTCGCAAGCGGGTTGTCGCTTGGACGACATTGGGCCGCTGAAATCCAGCGGCGTTTCTTCAACGATCTTGACCACGAAATTCTTCATGTGACGGGCAGTTTGTCGTCGCCTGTAGTTTCGCTGGTCTTGAATAAGGCGGCTCTCGGGTCGGCGGAAAAAGTTCGGGCGGCGCTTGAACAAATCACACGTACTGCCTGATGAATTGATCATAAAAAGAGAAAAACGAGGAACACAATGAAAAATGGGAAAACAGGGCTCAACCGCCTTTTGACGATGAATTTCAAAAGCGTGATGATGGCTGCAACGCTGTTGACTGCCGTTCCGGCAGCCTATGCGCAAAATGCGGATTCACTTGTTATCGCGCGTAACATGGACATCAATTCGCTCGATCCACACCGGACCTTCTGCGACACGTGCCAGATTTATGACTCTGCAGTCTATGAAGGTCTTCTGTCGCTGGACAAGGACAATAAGGTCATCCCAGTTCTCGCTGAAAGCTATACAGCAAATGGCGACCAGACTGAGTTTACCTTCCAGATCAATCCGAAAGCAATATTCTCGGATGGTGCCAAAGTCGAAGCCAAGGACGTCAAGTGGTCTTGGGAACGCCTGAAGAATGTTAAGGGTAGCCCGTCATTTCTCGCGGATACAATCGACTCGATAGAAACGCCTGATGAAGCAACGGTGGTTGTAAAGACCAAGGCGCCGAACTCGGAATTCTTCAACGTGGTGGCTTCGCCATATTTCGGTATCGTCAACAGCAAGGTAGCGACCGAAGAGGCGAAGGCCGTTAACGGTGCGGATGCCGCTGAAAAGGATAATGCAGAGGCATGGTTTCTGGCCAATTCGGCTGGCAGTGGTCCATTCGTTTTGGCCGCTTACGAACCCAATTCCGAACTGCGTCTGAAGCGTAATGACAAGTATTGGCGCGAGGCTCCGAAGGTTGCGGAGGTCGTTATCCGTCAGGTGAAGGATGCTGTGGCGCAGGCGCAGATGCTTGAAAATGGCTCTGCTGATATCGCAATGCAGATTGACCCGGAAACGGCTAAAACCATTCGCAACCCGGATGTGAAAGTCGACTCCATTCACTCCTATAACTTTATCTACATCGCGCTTTCGCCGGGCGCAAAATCAAACGAAGTACCGCTGACGCCTGAAGTGCGTGAAGCAATTTCCACGGCCATTGATCGTGAAACTTTGCTCGATTTCATGCTGGGCGACAAAGGCCAGTTGATTGGCGCTGCTATTCCGATCGGCTTTCCCGGCGGCTCGGATCATAAAATCCCTGAATATAATCCGGATAAGGCAAAGGAACTGCTGGCGAAAGCAGGGCATCCAGATGGCTTCAAGCTTGAGGCAACCTATCCAAATCTGAATGTTTATGGCGTTGATTTCACTCAGATGATGCAGAAGATCCAGCAAGATCTGTCGAAGGTGAACATCAAGGTTGAGTTGCAGCCTGTTTCCTTTGCAACATGGCGTGAAAAGGTGAACGGAGACGGCACACCGTTGACGGTGGTCTATTATGCACCTGATTTCTACGGCACATCACAATATGTCGATGCGTTTGGCCTGGCCAAGGGCAGCCTATGGGCCAAGCGAGCCGGTGAAGCGCGTGACCCGTCATTCGTAATTGGCGATATTCAGCAGGTCATGGCTGATGCTCTCAAAGCGCCTGCCGATCAGGCAGATAAGGTGTGGTTTCAGGCTGGCGAGAAAATGGCCGCTGCCAATGTGATCATTCCGATGCTGAGCCCGGATGTCATTCTAGCCTACAACAACAAGGTGAACGGCGTTCGCTATTCTGCCTGTTGCAACCTGCCATTGGCCGAGATTTCACTCGCCAAGTAAGCTGAACAGTTGAAATAGAAAAGGCAGGAGAGCGATCTCCGGCCTTTTTTTGTTCTATGCGGATACCGTCAGCGGGCTGAATTTGCAAGCTCGCTGAGGATGCGCAAGGAAAGGCTGCGTTTTTCAAGGTGAGGCATGTGCCCGCACGCTTCAAACGCATGAAGGGCCACATTGTCGGGAAGATTGCGACTATGTTTGAATGGCAGGATGCGATCCTGTTTTCCAAAGATCACGCGAACCGGTATCTCCAGCGACGCAAGATCCTCGATAATCGAAATGGTCTGTGTGCCATCGGCAAAGAAGTGTTCGGCAAAAGCCGCCATCGCGTCGCTTAAGCGCCGATCCTGTCGTTGTTGTACGACCGCAGAAATGAAGGTTTCCGAGATGATATCCTTCACATGAACCAGCTCATGCAGCCATGGGGTGATGCTCTCTTTTGATTTGGCGCGCACGAAATTTTCGACAAATCCGACATTGATTTCGGCACCCAGACCTCCCGGTGCAAACAGCCCCAGAGCACGGATGTCGATATTGCCTCGAGCCGCCAGCCGCGCGCTGACGGCCGCACCGAAGGAATGCCCCACCATAATCGTTGCTGCGAGATTAAGTTGTTTGATAGTGGCTTCCACGAGGGCTGCAACCGCATCAAGGTCTGCAACGGCTTCAAGCGGCGAGGCGCCATGCGAAGGCAGGTCGATAGCGAGCAAAGGCTGCTGCCATTGGCTTCCCGCGAAAAGTCCGCGCCAGTTGTTATGGTCGGACGCGAAGCCGTGCAGGAGCACCAGTGGTATGCCTTCACCCTTGCGCAACCAGACGGCGTTCAAGACGGTGTCACTATGAGAAGCGCTTGATTTGCCGCTGATTTGCCGTGGCAGAACATTGCCAGTCTCTATTGCAGCGATAATATCTTTCTTCTGTATGCGCCCGCTCGGTCCACTGCCATCGATCTGTGAGAGATCAATCCCGGCATCACCAGCGAGGCGTTTTGCAAGTGGTGTTGCAACCATTCTGCCGGTCAGTGTGGTGTTTGAACGGATATCCGATGCCGGGATCTCAGAAACCTCTTTTGTTTCAGGAGCTTGTTCGGCAGTGGTTTCCGAGGCGGGTTTTGATGGGGCGATAGAAATTACTTCGCCCTGTAAGAACAGGCTCGCGACACTTTGGCCGACGTCGATCTCATCGGAGGTCGATGGTTTGAGAATTTTCAGCGTGCCACCGTGAGGGGCATCCACTTCAACAACTGTTTTATCGTTATCGATTTCAAACAGCAGCTGCCCCTGTCGTACCTCGTCACCGTCCTTTACGTGCCAACGTGAGATTGTGCCGGAATTGGTTTCCAGACTGACTTTTGGATATAGAATATCGGTGGCCATGAGATTTCCTGCATCAATCTACTACGTCGCCGCTGGCGAGGTTAGGGTAAGGATGTATGTGAAAACGTGTCTGTATTGCCGATCAATCGTTCCTGCAGTTCAACGGTAAGTTGTCTGAGTGCTGGTCCGATTTCGGCGTAACAAGCGCCGCGCGGTGCAATGTCGGTGATACCGCCGCAAGTGATTGCGACGAGCTGGGTTCCGTCGGTTGGCCGGAAAGGGATTCCAACAGCATTGATATAGCTGTACCAGTCGCCGCAGGAAGCCACGAAGCCATCTCTTGCGAAGTCCTCAAGTGCGTGGCTGGTCAGTCGACGGATTTTCTCGGCATGTTCCGGTTCGGCAGCGAGCATTTGCTCGAGAAGAATCTCGCGCTGGGCTTCTTCCATACCGACATAATAAGAAAGTCCCATAGCTGTGCGCCAGATCGGTAATCTTGAGCCGACATTGAGACGTAGCGAGACGGGGTTTTCGGAGCGCGCATTGGCGATATAGACCATTTCGCGCTGCTCACGCAGGCCCATGGCCACGGCCACGCCCGTTTTTTCAGCAAGCTTTCGCATCAAAGGCATGGCCATATAGACGACAGCGTTCGAGCTCAGTCCCGAATAACCCAGCGAGATGGTTGCTGGGCCAATGCTGTAGCGACCGAGATTGTCGTCATAATTGAGATAGCCGAGATTGACCAAGGTCAGCGTCAAACGCGAAATCGTGGCTTTCGGCAATCCTGTACGGTCAATAAGTTCCTGATTCCCAAGAGAAATATCATTGGGGGTGAAGCTGCGCAAAATTTCCAGTCCTCGAACGAGGGCACTGGAAACCTGAGCGCTGTCTTTATCGAGGTCCACTGAACTGGGCTTCGCTCTTTTCTTCACGTTGTCTCCTGGACGATGTTGTCGATTTCAGTTTAAAGGAATGCGACTCCTGAAAATGAAATTTAATTTCATTTATATTGACGGCGCCAAATTTGCTTGTCAATACTATGCGCAAGGACGCACAAAAACTGCGCCAGATTTCCAGAATGGGAACCGTGCATGTCAAACTATCTCTTTAAGCGCCTCATTGCGATGCCATTTCTAATTCTGGGCATCGTCACTATGGCCTTTGCGCTCACCACGCTTACCAAAGGTGATCCGCTCACATCGATTGTGGCGGAGCAACAAATGAATAATCCCGAGGTTGTGGCCGCCGCGAAGGCAAAATGGGGCCTCGATCGAAGCCTTCCCGAGCGCTACGTCATCTATCTGAAAAATCTTGTAACTGGCGATATGGGAACCTCGTTCGTCACAAAGCGACCTGTCAGCACGGATCTCATGGCGCGTTTACCCGCTACCATGGAACTGGTGTTGTCGGCGATGGTTCTTGGTTCCGTCGTCGGTATATTATTGGGAATTCTGGCAGCATATTATCGCGATAGTGCCATAGATCATGTGGCGCGCCTCTTTGCGCTGCTGGGTTCCTCTCTGCCAGTTTTCTGGTTGGGCCTCGCTGTACTGTTTATCTTTTCGGTGAAGTTTGAGTTGCTTCCGGGGCCAGGTCGGCTTGATCCTCGTATGGCGCCACCCGTTGCTCTTACGGGCTTTATGACCATAGACAGTTTGCTTGCGGGAAATTTTGCAGCATTCAAAAATGCACTCGCTCACCTCATTCTTCCGGCAACGGTGTTGGGCTGGACAGTTGCTGGCACGATCTCGCGTTTGGTGCGCGCCAATATGCTGGATGTGATCGGTCGGGAATTCATTCTCACCGCAAGGGCCAAAGGTGCAGGTGAATTCCGCGTCGTGTTCCGCCACGCTCTTCGCAACATTCTTGTGCCGGTCCTGACGGTCATCAGCTACTCGTTTGCTTATCTTATTACGGGCGCTGTGTTGACCGAAACCATTTTTGCTTGGCCGGGCATGGGGTCCTATGCGGTTGAAGCTGCGCGTTCGCTGGACTTTCCTGCAATCATCGGCGTTACCATTGTTGGTGGTGTCATGTTCCTGGTGACGAACCTTTTGACTGACGTTGCCTATGTTCTCGCAAATCCGCGCGTTCGGTTGGGATAGGGGGAACAAATGGTTGCAACTGTAAATACTGTACCGCGCCAAATCAAAATACCACGCTGGCTTACTCTGCCAGTTGCCATCGGCATCGTGGTTGTTGGCTTCTGGATCATCGCGACATTTTTCGCCCCCTATATGACACCTTACGATCCGCTTGATATGGTCGGGCGTCGTCTGCAGGCACCGAGTTGGTCTCACTGGCTTGGTACGGATGCCCTTGGACGCGATGTGCTGACGCGAACGCTCTATGGAGCGAAGCACTCTTTGCCTATTGCTCTTATTGTGGTGGCGAGCGCCGTGATTATCGGCGCTTTGGCGGGCGCAATCTCCGGCTATAAGGGCGGTTTCATCGGCTCTGCAATCATGCGTCTGGTCGATATAACATTGTCTTTTCCGCCAATGCTGCTCGCCATGGCCGTTGCCGCTTCGCTCGGACCGGGTCTGGAGAATGCTGCCATCGCAATGGTTATTGTTTGGTGGCCTGTTTATGCGCGGTTGATGCGCGCTCAGGTGCTGGAAGTGCGTGAACGCGAGCATGTGGAAGCAGCCATTGCATCGGGTGCAAGCAGCACGCGTGTTCTCATGAAGCATATTCTGCCGCTCTGCTGGACGCCGATATTGATCAGCGCGACGATGGATTTGGGACAGGTCATTCTGCTTGCCGCTTCGCTCAGCTTTATCGGACTTGGTGCAACGCCACCGACGCCGGAATGGGGCTCGATGATCGCGGAAGGTGCCGTCTATTTCTACAATTGGTGGATCGCCATGGGTCCGGGTATTGCCATTCTGACGATCGTTCTGGGGTTCAATTTCATCGGCGATGGTCTTCGCGACTATTTCGACCCGCGTTCGAAGTGATTGGAGAACAAGATGACAAATCCAAATGAGAACGCCAGTCTGTTTCGAATTGAGAACTTGCGCGTCGGTTTTGGTCGCGATGGCACAGTGCTCGATGCTGTCAGAGGCATCAATCTGGAACTGAAGCGCCGCGAGGTTTTGGGCATTGTTGGCGAATCCGGTTCGGGCAAATCCATCGGGATGCTGGCTTCCATCGGGCTAAATCCACCAAACTCAAAAGTCACAGGTTCGGTCACTTTTCTGGGTGAGGAGCTTGTCGGTAAATCACGCCGCGAAATGCGCAGTTTGCGCGGTTCAAAAATCGCCATGATTTTTCAGGACCCGCTTTCGTCGCTTAATCCGGTGATGAAGATCGGCGATCAGCTGATTGAAGCTTTGCAACTTCACCAAAGAAAACTGAGCCGCAAGGCCGCAATGGCACGGGCTATCGAGTTGCTGGAACTTGTTTCCATCCCGCAACCGGATCAGCGGGTAAAGCAGTATCCGCATGAGTTTTCGGGTGGGATGCGGCAGCGTGTCATGATTGCTATGGCAGTTGCAAACGACCCGGAACTACTGATCGCTGACGAGCCGACCACCGCGCTCGACGTGACTGTTCAGGCGCAGATCATGGCAGTCTTGCGAGAGCTGCAAAACAAGCTGGGTCTGGGATTAATTCTCATCACTCACGATCTGGGTGTGCTCGCTGGTCACGCTGACCGCGTGGCGGTAGTCTATGCAGGCGAAGTGGTTGAAGAGGCGGATGTTTTCGAGCTTTTCGATAATCCTCGCCATCCTTATACGCGCGGTTTGATTGCTTCGATCCCTACGCTGAGCGACAGCGGCGGCAAGCTTTATTCCATTGAAGGTGCACCACCGGTTCTGGGTGCGTTTCCAACCGGCTGCGCATTTCATCCGCGTTGCGCCCACGCACAGGAAATTTGCAAAACAACACCACCCGCATACCAGCATTTCGGACGCCATATATCGGCCTGCCACTTTGCTGAAAGCCTGCCTGCATACCAACGCAAGGCCGATATGCCGGTCACGAAAGAGGCCGTACTATGAATTCCGATTTTTCATCCCAGACGGCAACTCCATCCTTATCCGACGCAGCCCTTTCGGTTCGTAATTTGCGAAAGTCATTTCCAATCAAAGGTGGGACGATCTTTCAGCGTGACATTGCCGAGGTGAAGGCTGTCGACGACATTTCATTTGATCTGGCAAAGGGCGAAACCCTTGGTTTGGTCGGAGAATCTGGTTGCGGAAAATCGACACTTGGGCGCTGTCTGCTGCGCTTGATTGAGCCGACCAGCGGCGAGGTTCTCTTTCAGGGACAAAACGTGGCGCAGTTTTCGCCAAGAGAAATGCGTGCGGCGCGCAAGCATTTGCAATTTGTCTTTCAGGACCCGTTTGCTTCGCTGCATCCGCGTATGCGGATTGCGGAAAGCATCGCCGAACCTCTCCGTATCAGCGATCTTTCGCAGCCGCAGCGCAAAGAGCGAGTGGAAGAGATGTTGCGGCTCGTCAGGCTCAATCCAGAGCACGGCAAGCGGTATCCACACGAGCTTTCCGGCGGCCAGCGTCAACGTGTTGTGATTGCACGCGCCTTGGCGCTCAATCCGCAGGTCTTGGTGCTGGATGAACCGGTTTCAGCGCTTGATGTGTCTGTGCAGGCTGGTGTTTTGAACCTTCTTCAGGAAATTCAGGCTGAGTTTGGCACGTCCTATATTTTCATTGCCCATGATTTGTCGGTCGTGCGGCACATCTCGCACACGGTTGCGGTGATGTATCTTGGCCGCATCGTTGAAAAAGCTCCGGCCAACGAGCTCTATAGCCACCCGCTTCATCCCTATACGCAGGCTTTGATGTCGGCTGTGCCGCTCGCCGATCCGGTGATTGAGCGAAAGCGGCAGCAAATTCTCCTGAAAGGTGATGTGCCAAGCCCCATCAATCCGCCGTCTGGTTGTCCGTTCCGTACGCGCTGTTTCAGGGCGGAGGCGGTCTGTGCCGAGATCAGGCCTGAGTTGCAGATGCAGGGAAATGGCCATGCCGTGGCGTGTCATTTTCCGCAGGAATGGCGCTCGTAACAGTAATTTCGCCAATGAAGTTTGGCTATCGGCTCCCGCCGTTTGCGGGGTTGTTTGAGAAGGACGTGACCTTGACAATAATGAACGAGCTGAAGGTTCCCGCTGCGGGCGATAGTAACGCTGCTTTGCCACTGGCTGGAATAAAAGTTCTCGATCTCTCGCGCGTTCTTGCCGGTCCCTGGGCCACGATGAGTCTCGCCGATCTGGGAGCTGAGGTCTGGAAGATCGAAAATATTCAGGGCGGCGACGACACGCGTGCGTGGTCCGTTCCCAATTATAAGGGAGCGAGCACTTATTTTCTTTGCGCGAACCGCGGCAAGAAAAGTCTGGCGCTTGATTTGAAATCGCCTGAAGGGCTCAACATCATTTACGAACTGGCAAAGCAGGCTGATGTTGTCGTCGAAAACTTCCGAGCCGGAACCGTCGAGCGATTAAAGATTGATTACGATACTTTGAAGGCGCTTAACCCGGCGCTCATCTATTGCTCTATTTCCGGCTATGGCCAGACCGGACCTGAGGCTCAACGTCCGGGGTATGATTTTGTGGTTCAGGCTGAAAGCGGCTTGATGTCGATAACCGGACAAACCGACGGTGAACCGATGCGTATTGGTGTCGCTATGACGGATATTGTTGCCGGAATGGTCGGAACCCAATCCATTCTTGCGGCGCTCTATCAGCGCAAAACCACTGGTGTCGGGCAGTTTGTCGATATTTCATTGTTTGAATGCGCGCTTAATACGCTTATCAATATCGGCAGCGCACATCTGAATGGCGGCCATGTGCCCAAGCGCTTTGGCAATGCGCATCCGACTGTTGTTCCCTATCAGATTTTCGAATGCTCAGATGGTGCTTTTGCGCTTGCCGTTGGCAATGATCGTCAATTTGCTATCCTTTGCGAAAAGATTATCGATCTGCCTGAACTCGCAGCTGACGAGCGTTTTAAGACAGCAAGCGGTCGCGCCTTAAACCGGGCTGATCTGATACCGCCGATGGCAAAATGCTTCTCCAGCAATACGCGTGAATTCTGGATGGCTGAATGCTTGCGAATGGGTGTTCCTGCCGGTCAGGTGAAAACGGTCCCAGAAGCTTTTGAAAGCCCGAATGTATTGGCGCGTGAAGTCGTACAAACTCTGGAAAGCCCTTATCTGGGGCCGGTATCTCTGGTGCGGCCAGCGCAAGGGTTGGAAGCGCAAAAGCAGGCGTCTTACAAAGCGCCTCCGATGCTGGGCGAGGACAGTGTTTCTATTCTCGAAGACGTTCTCAATATGGACCAAAACAAGCTGGCCGAGTTGATCGACGCTGGCGTCATTCACCAATATCAACCGACAGTTTGACAATAGGAGAGGACGATGGGACCTCAAGTGGAATATTCCGACGTACAGCTCTTCATTGATGGGAAATGGCGTGATGGGTCGCGTGGCGAGACGATAGAGGTTCTAAACCCTGCCACAAATGAGGCTATTGGCCAAATAGCCAAAGCCACGACCAATGATCTCGATGATGCACTGGCTGCTGCCGATCGCGGGTTTGAGATTTGGCGCAAGGTGCCGGCATTTGATCGCTATAAAGTTTTGCGAAAAGCCGCTGATATCTTTCGCAGTCGTGGCGAAATTGTAGCCCATTTGCTGACGATGGAGCAGGGCAAGCCTCTTGCTGAAGCGCGCACCGAAGCTGCTGCTGCCTGCGATTTGATCGATTGGTTTGCGGAAGAAGCGCGCCGGAGCTATGGCCGTATCGTCCCACCACGTTTTGCTCATGTGATGCAGACTGAGGTTAAGGAACCGGTCGGTCCTGTAGCGGCGTTCACACCCTGGAATTTTCCGATCAATCAATCGGTCCGCAAAATATCGGCTGCACTTGCTGCTGGCTGTTCCATTATTTTGAAAGCTGCGGAAGACACACCTGCTGCTCCGGCTGAGTTGGTGCGTGCTTTTGCTGATGCTGGTTTGCCAGACGGTGTCATCAATCTCGTTTATGGCGATCCGGCGGAAATATCGTCTTATCTCATTCCTCATCCCGTGATTAAGAAAGTGTCGTTTACTGGCTCTACACAGGTAGGGAAACAACTTGCGGCATTAAGCGGGTTGCATATGAAGCGGGCGACGATGGAGCTGGGCGGGCATGCACCGGTCATCATCATGGCAGATGCTGACGTCGATCAGGCGATCAAGGTTGCAGCCGCTGCCAAGTTTCGTAATGCGGGACAGATTTGCATCGCGCCAACTCGATTTCTGGTCGAAAAACCGGCTTACGAACGGGTCATTGAGGGACTTTCCAACTATGCAAGCGCGTTGAATGTCGGAAATGGTCTCGATGCAGAAACGACCATGGGGCCGCTGGTCAATGCACGCCGCGTCAATGCCATGGAACGCTTGATCGGCGAAGCAAAAGAACACAAGGCTACCGTGGTAACAGGTGGTGAGCGCATTGGTAATCGCGGTAATTTTTTCCAGCCAACCGTGCTGGCAGATGTGCCACGTGAGGCCGCGATTATGAACGAAGAACCGTTTGGCCCAGTAGCGCTGCTTAACAGTTTTCAGACGCTGGATGAGGCGTTGGGTGAGGCCAATCGGCTTAATTATGGTCTTGCGGCCTATGCATTCACCGGATCATCAGCCAATGCCGCGAAAATCTCGTCGTCCGTACGCAGCGGAATGATCACCATCAATCATTATGGTCTGGCTCTGCCGGAAGTGCCATTCGGCGGCATCAACGATTCTGGTTACGGAACAGAAGGTGGTGCCGACGCGCTGGATGCCTATCAGAATACGAAATTCGTTTCGCATTTGCAGGCCTGAATACGCCCCAATCTTGTTGCTATGCCAGAACCATGAGACTTCAGAATGAGTGACGCCTATATTTGTGACTATGTTCGTACGCCCATCGGTCGCTTTGGCGGTTCGCTTTCGTCCGTGAGAGCGGATGATCTCGGAGCCATTCCGCTCCGCGCATTGATGGAACGCAATGCATTGGTCGACTGGGAAGCGGTTGACGATGTTATTTTTGGCTCTGCCAATCAGGCGGGCGAAGACAACCGTAATGTCGCACGCATGTCACTGCTTCTTGCGGGATTGCCAGTCGGCGTATCTGGAACCACGATTAATCGTCTGTGTGGTTCAGGCATGGATGCGGTTATCAGTGCTGCGCGCGCAATCAAGGCTGGCGAGGCTGAGTTGATCATCGCAGGTGGCGTCGAAAGCATGAGCCGCGCCCCATTCGTGATGCCGAAGGCCGATGCCGCGTTTTCGCGCAAAGCGGAAATATTTGATACGACTATCGGTTGGCGTTTTGTGAACCCGCTGATGAAGAAACAATATGGCGTCGAATCCATGCCTGAGACCGGCGAGAATGTCGCTGAAGATTACAATATCTCACGTCAGGATCAGGATGCTTTTGCGCTGCGCAGTCAGGAGAAAGCTGCCGCAGCACAGGCCAACGGACGCCTTGCTCAAGAAATCGTCGCTGTAAGCATCCCGCAACGCAAAGGCGCACCAGTCGTTGTGGATATGGATGAACATCCGCGTGTCACAACGATGGAAGCACTCGCAAAGCTTGGGACACCGTTCAGAGACGGTGGAACTGTAACGGCAGGCAATGCATCCGGCGTCAATGATGGTGCGGCCGCGTTAATCATTGCTTCTGAGGCGGCCATTAAGAAATACAATCTGAAACCTATCGCTCGTATTATCGGCGGGGGCACCGCTGGCGTTCCACCAAGGACCATGGGCATCGGCCCAATGCCTGCCACACGCAAACTTCTGGCACGGCTTGGGATCGCCATTGATGCGATCGATGTGATCGAGCTCAACGAGGCTTTTGCTTCGCAAGGGCTCGCTGTGTTGCGGGAACTCGGAGTTGCTGACGACGATAGCCGCGTCAATCCAAATGGTGGAGCAATCGCATTAGGACATCCGCTCGGCATGTCAGGCGCACGCATTACAGGTTCGGCGGCGCTTGAAATTTCGCTCACCGGTGGCCAATACGCATTGGCGACAATGTGTATTGGCGTTGGGCAAGGGATTGCGATAGCGCTGGAACGCGTTTGACCCTGAGGCGCGGCTTTACACTCCGCGCTTAACAACTGCCTTGCCGGTTAAACGTCTTCGGCGCCCGAGCGGCTGATATGGCGTTTCAGCAAGGCGGCGGCGAATTCGAAATCCTTGTTCTCAATAGCTTCCAAAATGCCCAAATGGTCCATACAGGCCTTGCGTATGCGCTCTTCGCCCAAGCGGTCGAAGTCGGAATATTCGGTCATACGCCGCAGATGGTTCTGCCAGCGGACGGATTGCGTGAAAAAGCGATTGTTCGCCCACGAAACAATGGTTTCATGGAAATTTGCATTGGCATTGAACCACAGGTCACGTGTGAGGCTTTGCAGCGGTAGAACTAGTATCTCTTTTTGCTCGCGTTGAAGGGCGGCAAGCTGGGTTGGGTCCGGTGCATACTCGGCTTGGGCAAGTGCCCCGCATTCAATCACCAGACGGAAAGCATAGCTTTCATTGACGGCACGCTCATTGTCGAGCGACTCGGCAAATCGCCAGCCATGGCCGGGAAGGCGTTCTGCCAGACCTTCCGTTGCAAAACGCATCAATACCCGGCGCACGGCACCACGTGTGGCGCCCAACTGGTCTGCAAGTTCAGCTTCGGACACTTCATCGCCGACCGTACCAGAGGCGCGTGAACTCATCAGGCGTCGGTAAAGCTCCTCAGCTTCGGATGGTGGAAGAAGCCTGTCGTTCAGCTCATCAGGTTCGGGAAGACGATGCAACTGATAGCCGCGATTTGGGGTCTGGCTGACAATGCCTTGCTGTACCAACAGGTTCAGTACCTGACGCACAGGCGAACGCGATACGCGAAGCTCCTTGGCAATTGCTGCATCAGACAGCCGGTCTCCAATATTCCAGCGAGCCGCAGATATGAGCGAGACCATTTTATGCGCGACTTCCGCCTGAAGACTGCTCAGGCCGGATTCGCCTTCTGTCGATCTCTTAATGTTCATATTCACGCCCGGCACCCCCTGAATGTGCGTTCCCCCATGAATTTAAGTTCAAAGAATACGGAATATTTCGCAATAGGCCATTTCTTTCTCGTAGTGCCTATCCCATTGGAAAGACAGGCTGACTCTGTATAGGAAGGGTATAAATCAAATTGTTCCATATTCTAATAAAAAACTATTGACTCCGCAATGATTGAATGTGAATTGTATTAAGAAGATGCAAAATACAAAATATGGATCGAGAATGTCTATTACCCCATTTCCATTCATCACAGTTTCTGGCGTACCGGAAGAGCGCGGTCGCCAATATGGGGTTTTGGCCAAAGAGCGTATCCGGCTAAGCGCGGGCCTTTACTCAGGCACGCTCGATGCGTTCGGTCTTTCGCCAGAGCGTAAGCAGAGCCTGATCGAGGATTTCGCAGGCAGGATCGAAGAATTCGACGCTTCTTATGTCGAGGAAATGCGCGGTATTGCCAAGGGGGCGGGTGTCCCTTTTGAGCAGATCGTCATGATCAATGCACGTACGGAAGTGGTTGCGATGGCGCGTGCGGAAACGGGCGCACCTGATCCGGAAGAGCAGGATGACGGTTGCACCGGCGCGCTCATCATGCCCGCCAAAAGTGCTTCAGGTAATCTTGTGCACGGCCAGAACTGGGACTGGCGTTCTGAGTGTGTAGAGACTGGTATCGTGCTGCGTGTACGCAACAATAACGGCCCCGATTTCGTTACTTTTGTCGAAGCAGGTGGTCTGGCGCGCAGCGGCTTTAATGAAGCCGGTATCTCGATTACTGCCAATTATCTTGAATGTGAGCGCGACTATAAGAAGCTTGGCGTTCCGCTTGGTCTCGTGCGTCGTAAGGTGCTGGAGCAGGAGCATTTTGCCAAAGCAATCAAAGCCGTGGCTTCGACGCCGAAGTCCTGCTCGAACAATATCATGATCGCCACCAGCGCGGGCTTTGGTATTGATTTTGAATGTGCACCGGATGAGTCCTTCCCGATCCTGCCGGAGAACGATCTTATCGTTCATGCCAATCATTGGGTAAGTCCGATTGCGCTGACCAAGCTGCGTGACACGGGCATTCCATATGTGCCGGAGAGCTTTTATCGCGACTGGCGTGTGCGCCAGTGTCTTGAAGCCCATGGTGGCAAAATTGGCCGTAAGGAACTCAAAGAAGCGCTGTTTGATGACTTCCTGACGCCTTATGCCGTGTGCCGTCCACCACGTCCGGGCAACCACGACAATATCACCGCAACGGTCGCCATGGTGGTGATGGAGGCGGCTCTCGGCATGATGGAAATCGCGCCCTTACCAGCCTTGAATCGTGAATTTGCGACCTATTGTCTGCAGGACTATACGCCGCTTCCTGCCGATGCAGCGCCGCGTGCGAAATCCCTCTTTATCGAAGGCTAAAGAAATGCTGCGCTTTGCGCTCTCCAGAATAGGCATGGCCATTCCAACATTGCTGATTGTGGCGGTGGCTGTGTTTGTGATTGTCCGGTTGATACCGGGCGATCCTGCGGCTCTGATGCTGGGCGATTCTGCGGATGCGGCGACATTGGCTGCCTTGCGCGAACAGCTGGGGCTCAACCATAGCATCATGACCCAGTTTCTGATCTGGGGCGGCAATGTTCTGCATGGCGATCTCGGTGTTTCCATAGCCAACCAGCAGCCTGTGCTTTCACTGGTTCTGGAAAGGTTTTTGGTAAGCGCGCGTATTGTGTTGTCTGCTGTCGTGCTTTCCACGCTGGTCGCGGTTCCACTCGGTATGATCGCTGCATGGAAACAAAACAGCCTGACGGATCTCACGCTTGTGACAAGCGCCACTTTACTGTTGTCGATCCCGGCATTCTGGATGGGCTTGCTGCTGTTGCTGGCATTTGGTCTGAAGCTGGGATGGCTGCCGATTGTTGGTTATGTCAGCTTCGGCGAAAATCAATGGAAGGCGTTTCTCTATCTGGTATTGCCGGTCACGACGCTGTTTCTGCATGAAATTGGCGTGATCCTGCGTATGGCCCGAGCATCGACGCTCGAAGTGCTGAACCTTGATTACATCACCCATGCACGCGCCAAGGGGCTGTCGGAAGCAACCGTTATGTGGCGCCATGCATTCCGCAATGCATTTGGTCCCACCTGGACATTGCTTGGTTTGATCCTTGGTAATCTGCTCGGCGGTATTGCTGTCGTGGAAACGGTTTTCACCATTCCGGGTCTCGGCAGGCTGCTGGTCGATGCGATTTTTGCCCGCGACTATCCGGTCATTCAGGGCTGCTTGCTGTTTACGGCTTGCGTCTATGTGCTGGTCAATCTGATCGTGGACCTCCTTTATCCGTTCTTCGACCCGAAGGTGACGGCGAAATGAAAAACATCTCTCTTAATGCCCTAATCGGCGGGGCTTTGACTGCAACGCTTCTGACAGTGGCACTCGTTGGTTCCGTCTGGACTCCGTACAATCCGCTCGCGCTTGATTTTACCGCACGTCTTGCGCCACCAAGTGCTGCGCACTGGCTTGGTACGGATGAGTTTGGGCGCGACCAATTGAGCCGCCTGATGAAAGGCGCGTCCGCCAGCGTTTCGATTAGCGTTTTCACAGTCTTCATCGCCACCTTGGGTGGTGTTCTGGTTGGCGCAACTAGTGGCTTCTTACGTGGCTGGTTCGACCGGTTTCTAATGATGATCAATGATGCGCTGCTGGCATTCCCTGGCATATTGATGGCGCTAGGTTTGCTGGCCGTCTTTGGCGCAAACAAGAACGGCATCATCCTCGCACTGGCTCTCGCCTATATGTCTTCGGTTATTCGCGTTGTGCGCGGCACGGTACTGAGCTTGCGTGAACGAGAGTTTGTCGAGGCTTCCCGCGTCATGGGAAACTCGGAAATCTATACGATGGTGCGTCATATCCTGCCCAATTGTCTGGCACCTGTGCTGGTCATGGCAACCTCCATGTGCGGCTGGGCAATCCTCGCAGAAAGCTCGCTCAGCTTTCTGGGGCTGGGCGTGCCGCCGCCAGCGCCGACATGGGGCAATATGCTAGCCGGAAGCCGCAATTTCATTGAGCAGGCCGTTTGGCTTGGTATCTTCCCCGGCCTTGCAATTTCGCTGTCGCTGCTTGGTATTAATCTTCTTGGTGACGCGTTGCGCGACCGCCTCGACCCACGCATGAGGAAGCGCTCATGACTTCCGCACCCCTGCTCGAAATCGACAATGTAAGCCTGCGTGTTGGCGATAGCACGCTGGAGATCGTCAAGCGTGCTTCCTTCTCCCTCAAGCGTGGCGAAATTCTTGGTATTGTTGGCGAATCCGGTTCTGGCAAGACGATGCTCGCGCGGGCGATCATGGGGCTGGTTCCGGCGTCCATTAAAACAAGTCATGGTGCGATCCGCTTCAAGGGGCAGAACGTATCAACGATGTCGCCAGCCGCATTGCGCGGCCTTCGTGGCGATGGCATCGCTATGATCTTTCAGGAGCCTATGACATCGCTCACCCCATCGCTGACCATCGGACGCCAGCTTGAAGAAGGGCTTGAACTGCACTTTCCAGCTGAGAAAGCGCAACATGCCGACTGGATTAGAGCCATGTTGTTGCGTGTCGGTATTGCCGATCCTGATCGGGCGATTGAGGCGTTCCCACATGAGTTCTCTGGCGGAATGCGCCAGCGTATCATGATCGCGTGCGCCATGCTGATGCAGCCTGATCTGCTGATTGCCGACGAGCCGACAACGGCGCTCGATGCGGTCATCCAGCGCGAGGTTATGGAGTTGCTGGTTGATCTCACGCGGGAACGCCGAACGACCGTTTTGCTCATCAGCCACGACCTTCCAATGATCGCGCGATACTCCAATCGGGTTGTCGTGATGCGTCATGGCGAGGTGGTTGAAACGGGTAATACCGCTGATGTTCTCGCCAAACCGCAACATGATTATACCCGCAAGCTGCTTTCAACATTGCCAGTTCGGGGAGCGGCCCGTGTGGTGCCACAGGCAGAGCCGCTGATCAGCGTTCGCGATCTGGTTGTCGACTTTGAAGGGCGCGGCGGCTGGTTCAAGAAGGCTGGCGGCAAACGCGCACTGCATGGCGTAACAATTGATGTTTTGCCGAATGAGGTCGTCGCGGTGGTTGGCGGTTCAGGCTCGGGAAAAACCACTGCCGCACGCGTTATGGCCGGATTGATCAAACCGAGTGGTGGCAAGCTGCTGTTTAAGGGACAGCCTGTTGAAAGACGTTCGGTTCATTACCCCGACTATCGCTATCACACGCAGATGGTGTTTCAGGACCCTTACTCGTCGCTCGACCCACGCATGAAAGTGGGTGAACTGGTTGGCGAGGCACTGCGCTTCTCAAAAGAACTTTCGTCCAGCCAGAAAGTGGATCGTGTTCGCGAAACACTGGAGGACGTTGGCCTCGGTGGAGACTATGCCAATCGTTATGCGCATGAAATGTCGGGTGGTCAGCGTCAGCGTGTGGCGATTGCCCGTGCGCTTGTGCGCCGTCCAGCTTTTGTGATTGCCGATGAAGCCGTCTCGGCGCTTGACGTCACGGTGCGGGCGCAGGTTCTCGACCTCTTTGCCAAACTTCAGCAGAGCTATGGCTTTGGCTGTCTGTTCATCACCCATGATTTGGGTGTGGTGGAGCAAATCGCTGACCGTGTAGTTGTCATGAATGAGGGACGCATCATCGAGCAGGGGACGCGCGATGAAATCTTTGACGCGCCGCAAAACGACTATACCCGCCGTCTGCTGTCGGCCATTCCGATGCTCGAATTGACGGGCGAGGGTGGCGTCAAACTGAAATGGCGTGGCGACGGTGCAAATATGAAATCCGGGGAGGAGGGTGGTCATGTCCATCATTGAAGAACAGCCTGCAACCAAACGACAGGGTCATGGCAAAAAGCTCAGCTTCTATGATTTTGGTGCAACCACCTTTTTCGCAAGCCAGTTCGATCAGCGCTTCAGCTATTGCCTTTACGTGCCGGAAGATTACGACGAAGACGGCACGGAAACGCACGAGCTGATCATTATCGTCCATGGCACTGGACGCACCGCTGCGCAATATCGCGATCACTTCGCAAGTTTTGGGCAAAAGAACCGTTGCATCATACTGGCACCGTTGTTTCCTGCTGGCATTGCTGTGCAGGGCGATCTCGCCAATTACAAACGCATCGAGTTTCACGGCATTCGTTTTGATCATATTCTTCTGTCGATGATCGACGAAGTGGCGGCCAAATATCGCCTCAAGAGCAATCGCGTGATCATGTATGGTTTTTCGGGCGGTGGGCAGTTCTGCCAGCGCTTTTTCATGCTGCATCCGCAACGGCTCAAAGCCATTTCTATTGGTGCCCCCGGTGTCGTGACCTTGCTTAATCCCGACTACGACTGGTGGGTCGGCGTGCGCGATGTTGAGGCTCGCTTTGGCTGTCGCATCAATCTTGAAGCGATGAAAGCGGTGACGGTGCAAACGGTTATTGGCGAAGAAGATACCGCCACCTGGGAAATTGCCATTCCGCGCGAGAGTGCCTTCTGGATGGATGGAGCCGATCTGCAGGGCGATTGCCGGATTGACCGCATTGAAGCACTGGCCCGGTCTTTCGAGACGCATGGCATCGGAGTTCGCAGAGACCGGGTGCCCGGCGTGGCACATGAACCTTTCAATGTTCTGGAGCCGGTGGAGGCGTTTTTCGCTGATGTTCTGAAGTCAGAAAGCTGACGTTGCAACAAAATCAAAAACAATAAGGGGAAATCAAATGTTTAATCCAACTTCAATACGCGCCGCATTTAGCATGGCGCTTCTTGGCCTTTGCGCCACATCCTTCCAAGCATATGCCGCAGATGACGAGACCTTACGCGTAGCTTTTCATTCCGATGTCGCGAGCATTAACCCCGGCGTCAACCGTGACGCCAATGCCGATGTGGTCGTCGCGCACATTGCTGAAGGTCTGGTTGCCTATGGCGATGATCTGGCGATCAAGCCAATGCTGGCTGAAAGCTGGACTGCAAACGCTGACCATACCGTCTATGATTTTAAACTCCGCCAAGGCGTGAAATTCCAGAATGGCAAAGAGCTGACAGCCAAAGACGTAGTGTGGAATTTCGAACGTTACCTGAAGCCTGAAACCGGCTTCCAATGTGTGAACCGCTATAACGGCAAAGTGGATTCCGAATTGCAGTCGGTCGAGGCTGTTGACGACAGCACGGTGCGTTTCAATTTCGCAGCGCCTGCGCCAAATTTCGTCATCACAATGGCGACCATCCAATGCACGCCATGGATATTAAGCCCTGAATCTGTTGATGCTGATGGCAAGTTTGTGAAGCCGATTGGTACCGGTCCTTATGCCTTTTCCAAATGGGAACGGGGCCGTTTTCTTGACCTCACCCGTTTTGACGATTACGCGGCGCTATCTGGTGCAGCGGATGGTTTGGCCGGTAACAAAAAGGGTCATATGAAAACGATCCAGTTTATGACGGTTCCCGATTCAAGCACGCGCACCAATGGTCTGTTGTCAGGCGAGATCGATTTCATCGATGAAGTTGAGCCGACAGGCGTCAAGGATCTGGAAGCAAAGGGCATGAAGGTGAATGTCCAGCAGACGCCTGCATGGATGGTGCTGCAAATCCAGTCAGATTCTGACAAGCTGAAAGATCCGCAGCTCCGTCAGGCGATCGCGCATTCTATCGACCTTAACCAACTGGCAGCGGCGATTGGCGAGGGCATGTACACACCGAATTCATCGGTCATCGCACCAAATACGATCTATTCGGATAGTCAGGCAGCTGCCTGGCCTGCTTATGATCCCGCTAAGGCACAGGAACTGCTTACCAAGGCAGGGTACAAGGGCGAGCCAATCAGTCTTCTGGTTGCCAACCGCCAGAACCGTGTACAGGTCGCCACAATTATTCAAGCGTTCCTTGCTGGATCGGGCATCAATGCGCAGCTTGAAGTGCGCGATTGGGCAACCCAGCTCGACCAGTATCGCCGTGGTGCATATGAACTTGCAGTCTTTGCCTACTCCGCGCGCCTCGATCCATTGTTGTCTTTCCAATCGATGATTGGTGACAAGAAAGCCGATGCTGCGCGTCAATGGGATGATGCAAAGGCGGAAGAGCTTCTCAAGCAGGTTTCAGCGACAAGTGATGTCGAGGAGCGCAAAAAGCTCTTCAACGAACTCAACAAGCTGATGGCCGAGCAGGTGCCGATCCTTGGTCTGGTAAATTTGCCATCCATTACGGCGACGGGCCCAAAAGTGAATGATTACAAGGGTTGGGCTGGTGACACTGACCGTTTCTGGACGGTTAGCAAGACGCAGTAACGGGCCCATTGCTTAAGCTTATCACATCGGAATAATCCCATGACGTCCACATCGTTTGATTATATCCGGACTGACGCGGTCGGTCTGGGAGAGGCCATTCGCGCCAAAGTTCTGTCGCCGCGCGAGGCCGTTCAGGAAGCATTTGCAGCGATTGATCGGTGCAATCCTCAGCTTAACGCTGTCATTCATGAGATGCGCGATGAGGCCGAAGAGCAGCTTAAAACACTGCCAGAAGGGCCGCTCAGCGGTGTCCCGGTTTTGTTGAAGGATGATTGCCCATCCTATGCAGGCGCTGCCATGTCCTTTGGTTGCCGTGCGGCTGAAGGCAATATTTCGCAACGCGATCACGAGCTGGTTAAGCGCTATAAAGCCGCCGGCCTGGTCGTTGTGGGCAAGACCAATCTGCCTGAGTTTTCCTGCAATATTGCAACGGAATCCTCTTTGCATGGTCCGGCCCTCAATCCTTGGGACGTGAAGCGCAGCATTGGTGGTTCTTCCGGTGGTGCGGCAGCAGCGGTTGCTGCGCGTATGGTGCCTGTGGCCTATGGCAATGATGGAGCGGGTTCCATCCGCATTCCTGCGTCCTGCGGCGGTCTTTTCGGACTGCGTCCATCACGTGGCCGCGTCCCATGTGGTCCCGTCTCGACAGAAAATTGGGGCGGGATGGTCAGCCACCACGTATTGACGCGTTCGGTTCGCGATTCCGCAATGATGCTCGACCTGACAGATGCGCTAGAACCGGGCTCCCTCTATGCCGCACCGGCGAAGACGGATCTCTTTGTTAATAGTGCCAAAACCACTCCCCGTAAGTTGCGCATTGGTGTCTGGCAGCAGTCTGATCTTCGTCATGATCTGGACGAGCAGGCAGTCGCAGCACTTGAGGCGACGATTGCGCTGTGCGAACAGCTCGGCCACACAGTCTTTCTCGTGCAGCCAGATTTTGACGGTTCTCAGTTGTCGGCTGCCGTACAAAAACTGATCGCCGTTTACACCGCAATTGAAGTGGCGGATGTTGCCGCAACAATGGCAAAGCCTGCCAATGATCTCTATTTCGAGTCGTCCAATCTGGGATTGGCTGCCTATGGTGAGGGTTTGTCCGCACCGGAAGTCATTCAGGCGCGCCTGATTGCAAACAGCACGGCGCGCAGTTTCGGTCGCCTGTTTGAAGAATGCGATGTGGTTTTAAGCCCCGTTATGCCGGTCGCATCATTTCCGCTTGGAATACTCGACGTGCGTTCACCCGACTGGGAAGGCTTTGTTCGACAGTTTCTGGAACTCACGAGCTTTACCCATCCGGTTAATGCGGCTGGTTTGCCTGCAATGAGCGTTCCGCTGCACGAGACCTCCGATGGCCTCCCTGTCGGCAGCCAGTTCATTGCCCCCTATGGGTCCGAAAATCTGTTATTTGAACTCGCAGGCCAATTGGAAACCATGTGCCCATGGTCTGACCGCCTGCCAGCAATTCACGCCTGAAATCAAGAGACAAGCGATGCTCTATACAAAGCCCTATTTCCAGCCGTCCGATGTAAACGAGGTTTTCGATCTTGTTGACAGAACGGTGCTTGGCACTTTGATCACCTGCCACGAGGGAGGCGTTGCTATATCGCACCCTGTCTTCATGATGGATCGGACACGCGGTGAAAACGGAACGCTGGTCTCGCATGTCGCGGCATCCAACGATCATGTTGAGTTTCTGAAGCGCGGACTCCCCTCAATCGCGATCCTGATGGATGCTGGTCACTATGTTTCGTCCTCGTGGTATCCGGGTTATCCGGAAAGAGACAGTGCGCCGACATGGAGTTTTATGGTCGCTCACATTCATGGGGCGCCCAAAATATTGTCGGAAGCAGCGACCGCCAAGCATCTCCATGAGCTTGTCAAACACATGGAAAAGGGGCGGGACAAGCCATGGCAGATGAAGGAACTTGGCCATGGTGGTCTGGAGCGACGCTTGCCAAATATCGTCGGCTACGAAATGCCGATTGAGAAAATGGAGATCAAGTTCAAGCTGGGGCAAGACGAGCGTTCAGCGGATATGAGCGCAGCTATCAAAAAATTGCGCGAAGAGGGGCGGGATGACGTTGCCGAAATGATGGCGCGTCACTGCAAACTTTAGAAATCCAGATGGGGGATTTGGGTTGATGACGGTGCTGCACATTCCGTCCTGATCAAGCCAATTATCCAGCAATCACAGCCATAGCAGGCAGCCGGTTTTAGCGAGTTCCGGCAGCTTGTTCTCAGCACGACGGAAAGCCTCTTTCCGCCGAAAACTCCTATTGCCTAAAATCAAAGGGGACACTACTCAAATGAAAAAAATTCTATCTGCATCCGTTGCTGTTTTGGCATTGTCATCAGCGGCGTCGGCTGCCGACGCGATCATCGCACCAGAGCCAGAATCCGTTGAATATGTTCGCGTTTGCGATGCATATGGCAAAGGCTACTTCTATATTCCTGGAACTGAAACCTGCCTGCGTCTTGCTGGTTATGTTCGTTACGATGTGAGTGGTGGAGACAACGCATATGCGCGCGTTCCAAGCACCAAAGATATGGACACTTTTGCGCAGCTGACCCGTTTCACCTTCCGCACATTTACCGGCACTGAAACGGAACTTGGGACACTCAAGACGGTCACTGAAGTGCGCTATCAATGGTATAATGGTGCAGACTCTTCATCGTCCGGTTCTCTGCGTTTGGGTTTCATTGAGCTTGGTGGCCTGCGTGTTGGTCTTGACCAGTCTGCATTTGTTACCTTCACCGATTATCTGGGTAATGTGCTGAACGACGACGTCATTCTGGCGGGTGGTTATCGCACCAACCTCATCAGCTACACCTACAAAAATAAGGAAGGTTTCTCCGCGACCTTATCACTTGAACAGGGTGGTAATACCGATGCGGATGTGGATGTCACCATCGATGATTACATGCCGCATGTGGTGGGTGGTCTTAAATATGCGCAGTCATGGGGCAGTATTGCTGGCGTCGCTGCCTATGATGCGCGCAATGAAGAATGGGCAGGCAAGGTCAAGGTCGACCTCAAAGTGAACGACAAGTTCTCAGTGTGGTCGCAGTTTGCTTACAAATCCAATGATGATCACTACAAAGCCAATGCCAACGGTGAGGTGTATCGTATTGTAGACAGCTTCTACGGAACTTGGGGTGGTGATTGGGCTTTGTGGGGTGGTCTTGCCTATCAGGCAACTGAAAAAGCAAAGCTCAACCTGCAGGTTGGTTATGATGCCAGCGAAACCCTGATGGCGACTGGTAATATCAGCTATGCTTTGGTGCCAGGTTTTAACATCACGCCAGAACTTACCTATGTTCAATGGAACAACAAGCGCACCTCGCTTGATGGCCAAGATGCGCTTGGTTTGAAAGTGCGCTTTCAGCGTTCATTCTAATCGGTAAACGAGGCTCTGGCGCTGTCTGTATGCAGACAGCGCCAGAGCACATTCCATCAGGCGCTCTCTTTGAAGAGGACGCTCTGGTCGAAAAGGTAGCGATGGGAAAGCGGCAGGCTTGCAGCCCCCATTGCTTTGCCATGAACGCCTACTTTTCCTTCTACGATCTCAGGTGCTGAAAGCCCTTGCAGATCGATGCGCGTAAGCTCGAGTTTCGTCGCTTCAACGATCCGATGACGAACGCTTTCTGGTAGCCAGCCATCAATGATCGCCGCCGGAAAATCAATAACAGCTGCGGCGGCCACCGCAGCATGGGCCAGCCCGCGTGCTGCCAGCGCGATCCATTCGTCGAGCAAAGCGCCGAAGTTTGACCACCGCTCAGGCGAGAGCCAGAGATCATCTGAAGAAATATTGCTCTCCTGCAACATGCGTTCGAGCACAAAGAGCGAGGCGGTGTCGATCAACTGCATGGTTTCGCGCGCGTCATTTGTGCTGCGCATGCGCATGGGCATGGAACCGAGTGCACCAGCATTGCCGGTACGTCCGGGATAGAGTGTGTTGTTCAAAACAACGCCGCCGCCAATGAACGATCCGATGGAGAAATAAACGAAATCGGTGAATTCAGGCCCGCGCCCGAATGTCAGTTCCGCACCACAGGCTGCTGTTCCATCATTCTGCAGGTAAACCGGAAATGGCAGGGCTGAACCGAAATCATTGATCAGATCGGCATCAAGCCAGGCATTCATATCGGCGGCAGGTGCACCCACTTCCTCCACCCAATTCCAGAGCTCGAAAGGGAGCGCGATGCCAAGCCCGGCAATCCTTTCACGTTTGTCTGCATCAAGTGCGGCTGTAAACGCTTCAATGCTATCGAAGGAGAACTTGCGGATCTCATCTGGCACAGGCCAGCGATAAGTAATGTGGCGGCGCTGGCGGATGTTGCCAAGAAAATCCATCAAAATGATTTCGGCGCTGCGACGACCGATCTTGAGGCCAAAGGAAAAGACACCGTCTGCGGCAAGCCGCATGGGCATGGATGGCTGCCCAACCCGCCCGCGCACGCGTTCGCCCTGTGTGATGAGACCATCTTTTTCCAGCTCTCGGATGATCACGGAGATGGTTTGTGCAGATAATCCTGTTTTTCGTGCAATATCGGCGCGTGCCATCGAACCATGTCTGCGCACAAGAGCAAGAACAAGGCGTTCATTATAAGCGCGCACGCCAATCTGGTTGGAACCGCGATTGATGCTTGCTCCGGCTTGGGCAAATTGCGGCACGGCGGAGCCTGCCACGGCTGGTCCGCCGCGTTGATCAGAACCACGTTCTGAATTGTGCCTGACCATAACCCCTCCCAGGTCCCGCCTATTCTAAAGCGTGATCCCGCGCTTTAGCTTTTTGTTTGTACGCACGTCGCCCAAAACCGGTCTCCTCTTTTGAGAGACATGGTTTAACGTCGATTGGCCTATCTCATTCGATGCAGCAGAAAAAGCCCTCTTTTGTAGAACATATTAAATAAAAACATTAACTTAGACGGCGACTGTATTCGCACGACGCATTAGCTAAGTTCATTCTGACTGCCAGAGAGTGGCACAGCAGATTAATAAATCAAGTGGATTTATTAATTGACTCTCTCGGGAAGCCGTGTTTTGCTTCAGTCATGCCGGGGGAAGAGGAACCGGTTTCACTCTGGGAGGAGTTCATGAAGAAGACAGTTCTCTCGGCAGCATTTGCTGCCTTCACGCTTGGCGTTGCCGCTTCCGCAGTCGGGCCAGCCAGCGCTGCTGATGTTGGCGCGTGCCTGATCACCAAGACGGACACCAATCCTTTTTTCGTCAAGATGAAAGAAGGCGCGATTGCCAAAGCTAAGGAGCTTGGCGTTAATCTCAAGACCTATGCAGGCAAGATTGATGGCGATTCCGAAAGTCAGGTTGCTGCTATCGAAACCTGTATTGCGGATGGTGCCAAGGGTATCCTGATTACCGCTTCTGATACCAAGGGTATTGTACCATCGCTGCAGAAAGCCCGCGATGCTGGAGCGTTGATCATTGCACTCGATACGCCGCTGGAGCCAGCCGATGCGGCTGATGCCACCTTCGCAACAGACAATTTCCTCGCCGGTGAACTGGTCGGCAAATGGGCCGCAGCAACGCTTGGTGATAAGATCAAGGATGCGCGTGTTGCTTTCTTGAACCTCACTGCTTCACAACCAAGTGTGGATGTTCTGCGCGATCAGGGTTTCGCGGTCGGCTTCGGCATTGACCCGAAGGACAAGACCAAGCTCGGCGATGAAGATGATCCACGTATCGTGGGTCGCGACCTTACCGATGGCAATGAAGAAGGCGGCCGTCGCGCCATGGAAAACCTTCTCCAGAAAGACCCGACCGTCAATGTCGTTCACACAATCAATGAACCGGCTGCTGCTGGCGCTTATGAAGCATTGAAGGCGGTGGGACGTGAAAAAGACGTTCTCATTGTATCGATCGATGGTGGTTGTCCCGGCGTCAAGAATGTTGAAGCCGGTGTGATCGGCGCAACATCGCAGCAATATCCGCTGCAGATGGCTGCCCTTGGCATCGAAGCGATCAAGAAGTTCGCTGATACTGGTGAGAAGCCCAAGCCGACCGAGGGTAAGACCTTTGTCGATACCGGCGTGGCACTGGTCACTGACAAGCCTGTTGAAGGTGTGGAGTCAATCGACACCAAAACTGCCCTTGGCAAGTGCTGGGGCTGAAGCATTTTCCAAAAATCGGAACCGATTTTTGGAAAGCACGATGCGCAAATAAAATGAGTTAGAGCGTCCTTGGGTAGCGCCCGAAAGGGCGCACGGCGCTCTTACGCCGGGACTATTTGCTTTACGCATTCCCAGCAACACCGCTTCGTACGGTCGCTGGGAATGTTTTCAATGCCCTTCGCATCCGGCAGCTTTTCCGGGTGTTCTTGCACCAGATAGCAGGAGATTGACATGAGTGAGCCAGAGGCGACCTCCGCCCCCTTAAAGCCATCGATCCAGGAGTATGAAAGCACGCTGTCGCGAAGCGCGAGTGATGTTGCATCTTTTGATGATGGCGATCATTCGGTGCTCTATCGTCTCCGGCACTTTCTGCATCACAATCCAGCGGCTGTGCCACTAATTGTGCTCGTGATTTCGTTGCTGGTATTTGGCATTACGTTGGGTGGGAAATTCTTTTCTGCCTTCGCGCTGACGCTTATTCTCCAACAGGTTGCGATAACCGGCATTGTGGCGGCAGCACAAACATTGGTCATCCTGACAGCTGGTATCGATCTGTCTGTTGGTGCCATTATGGTGTTGTCCTCAGTCGTGATGGGACAATTTACCTTCCGCTATGGCTTACCTGCGGAAATTTCAATTTTGTTTGGTTTTGCGACCGGTGCGTTGTGCGGCTTTATCAATGGCTTTCTGATTGCATATGTCCGACTGCCACCGTTTATCGTTACTCTGGGCATGTGGCAGGTGATCCTCGCGACCAATTTTCTCTATTCGGCGAATGAAACCATTCGTGCGCAGGAAATTACCGCTGAGGCACCCATTTTGCAGTTCTTTGGTGAAAGCATTCGTGTCGGCGGCGCGGTCTTTACTTATGGCGTTATCGCCATGGTCCTGCTGGTGTTAGTGCTTTGGTTTGTCTTGAACCACACCGCTTGGGGACGTCACGTTTACGCTATTGGCGACGATCCGGAGGCGGCAAAACTGTCGGGCGTTTCGGTCAAACCGATCCTGATGTCGGTCTATATTCTGGCCGGACTTATCTGCGCGCTTGCTGGCTGGGCAATGATCGGGCGACTTGGTTCTGTATCACCGACCTCCGGTCAGTTTGCTAATATTGAATCCATCACTGCTGTGGTGATTGGTGGAATATCGCTCTTTGGCGGGCGTGGCTCTATCCTTGGCACAATGTTTGGCGCCTTGATTGTGGGGGTCTTTTCGCTTGGGCTGCGCCTTTGGGGCACAGATCCACAATGGACCTATCTCCTGATTGGCGTGCTTATTATCGCTGCCGTTGCTATTGACCAGTGGATCAGAAAGGCTGCCGCATGAAACCCTCAGTTACGCCTGTTCTTTCCGCACGTGGTCTGGTTAAGCGTTATGGACGCGTCACTGCCCTCGATCATGCCGATTTTGATCTTTATCCGGGAGAGGTTCTTGCCGTCATTGGCGATAATGGCGCGGGGAAGTCTTCGCTCATAAAGGCTTTGTCGGGTGCGGTTCGTCCCGACGAAGGCGAGATCATGTTGGATGGAAAGCCAGTGAGTTTCCATTCACCAATGGAAGCACGCAAGGCGGGCATCGAGACGGTGTATCAAAACCTTGCGCTATCTCCGGCCCTTTCCATTGCAGACAATCTCTTTCTTGGACGAGAAATTCGCCGCAAAGGGCCGCTTGGCTCATGGCTGCGGATGCTTGATCGTGGTGCAATGGAAAAGATTGCCCGCGAGAAACTCTCGGAACTGGGCCTGATGACCATTCAGAACATTGGCCAGGCCGTGGAAACGCTGTCAGGCGGACAGAGGCAAGGTGTTGCGGTTGCGCGCGCAGCAGCCTTTGGGTCCAAGGTCATTATTATGGATGAACCGACAGCAGCTCTCGGTGTTAAGGAATCGCGCCGCGTTCTGGAGCTTATTCAGGATGTGAAGGCGCGTGGTATGCCTATAGTGCTGATCTCACATAACATGCCGCATGTGTTTGAGGTGGCCGATCGCATTCATATCCATCGGCTTGGGCGCCGTCTGACGGTGGTTGATCCCAAGGAATATTCGATGTCGGATGCCGTGGCCCTGATGACTGGAGCGATGGCACCGCGCGCTGAGGCTGCCTGATCGTTGAACACGATATTGAGTGACAGCTGTGTTTTTCGACCTGGTTCAAGGGCGGAAGACACAATCCGCTTAAAATCACAAAATATCAGTCGAATTGAACATGTAGCCCTTACGAGAGGCTCGCAAACTGGTTAAACATGGCGCGAATTCTTTGGAAAAAATGTTCCAGAGAGGTGAAACCGTTACAAGGCTGGCCAATGTTTGAGTTTGATGACCCGCGATTTCGACCATTATGGACACGGGTATTAATCTCAGGAAGCTGTTTTGCCTGGACTGCATTCGAGTTCTGGATGGGCAGTGTCGGTTGGGCCATGCTTTTTGGTGCGATGGGCCTTTGGTCGGCGTTTCGGTTCTTTGTGACTTTTGATCCCGACAAGAAAAAGCAGGATTGAACCGGCAACTGGCCATTTAGGTTGCTACCGCACATTTGCGTGGAAACACTAAAATTCGCTTCAATGTTTGAAATAGAGCGGGTCATCGACTCGCTTTCAGGTTTTCCGCATGCTTATCGAGTGCGGAGATGACGTAGCTTATCCGTAATTAACATCATTTTAAAACACATTATCACATTTAAATCGTTATAATGTTATCCACATCATTGTGATGATATCAGAACGGTGTTACGTCCTCCGTGTCTCAGCCCACTATCGGGCGTGTCTTGAAGACATCCGCATGGAGATTGCCAGTAAATGAATTCCGTTTCCCCCGCTTCCAACGTGCTGCAACTGTTTCTTCTTCAGGAGCAGGGCGAATGACGATGGCAGGAAATTTTGCGCCACTGGTTCTGGCTGGTGATAGTGATCGCGTCGACGCTCAGTCCGTCGGAGAATATCTCGATAACTGGGCAGGTCAGGACAACTTGCGCCTAGCGACAAGCAATTCAATCAAGGCCATTCTTGCAGGATCGGGCCGCCTTGCTGGCCGCATCGCCCGTGGTTCGCTTCCCGGCGATCCGGGCAAGCTGGTTGGCGTTAACAGTGATCAGGATCAGCAGAAGAGCATCGATGTCGGTTCGCACAATCTCTTCGTTGAATTGCTGATCGCGGCAGGTGCTGCATCGGTTCTGTCCGAAGAAGCTGATCTGCCAGTTGCGGGTAAGGCCGATGGTCTGGTTGCCGTGGCAATCGATCCGCTTGATGGCTCCGGCAATGTTGGTCTTGGCGCGCCGCTGGGCACCATTTTCTCGATCTTCCCAGCGGATACGGCAGAGCCATTCCTTCAGCCCGGCAATCGCCAGCTGGCAGCAGGTTATGTCTCGTTCGGCAACTCTATTGATCTCGCCTTCTCAGTCGGCGAAGGCGTTCTTTTTGCGACGCTTGATCCGGTCAGCGGCATTTTCCAGATCACCCGCAAGAATGTGACTCTTCCTGAGCGCACGTCCGATCTTGCCTACAACGCATCCGTTTATCGTCATCTTTCGGCTGGCATGAAGGCCTATGTCGATGATTGCTACAACGGCAAGGATGGTCCGCGCGGACGCAATTTCAATATGCGCTGGTTGGGTGCAGCTGTCGGCGACATGCATCGCATCATGCAGCGCGGCGGCATCTTCTTCTACGTAGACGATGCGCGTCCGGGTTATGAAAAAGGCCGTCTGCGCCTCGTTTATGAAGCCAATCCGATAGCTTTCCTCAGCCAGCAGGCTGGTGGCAAGGCGACCAACGGTTCCACACCGATCCTCGATATCGTTCCCGAAACCTACCACGAGCGCAGCGCGCTGGTGTTCGGTGTTGCGGAAGAAGTCGACGTTCTCGGTGAGTATTACGCGCGTTCGCGCAACTAATTAGGAGATATTAACATGGCGCGTATTACGCTGCGGCAATTGCTCGACCACGCTGCTGAACACAGCTATGGCGTTCCGGCATTTAACATCAACAACATGGAACAGGCACTCGCCATCATGGAAGCGGCGGATGCGACCAATGCACCGGTAATCCTGCAAGCTTCGCGCGGTGCACGTTCCTATGCAAATGATATCATGCTGCGCCACATGATGGATGCAGTAACGGAAATCTATCCGCATATTCCGGTTTGCGTACATCTCGATCACGGCAATGAAGCTGCTACTTGCATGACTGCAATTCAGGCAGGCTTTACCTCCGTCATGATGGACGGCTCGCTCAAGGCTGACGGCAAGACGCCTGCTGACTGGGATTACAACGTCTCCGTTACGCGTCAGGTCAGTGAAATGTCCCATCTTGGCGGTATTTCGGTTGAAGGCGAGCTTGGTGTTCTCGGTTCGCTCGAAACCGGCATGGGCGAAGCAGAAGACGGCCATGGTGCGGAAGGTCAGCTGTCGCATGACCAGCTTCTCACCGATCCGGATGAAGCTGTCAAATTCGTGCGTGAAACCAAGGTCGATGCATTGGCAATCGCTATGGGCACTTCGCACGGCGCTTATAAGTTCAGCCGCAAGCCCGACGGTTCAGTGCTGGCGATGAATGTGATCGAAGAAATCCATCGTAAGCTTCCAAACACGCATCTTGTCATGCATGGTTCGTCTTCGGTGCCGGAAGATTTGCAGGAAATCATCAACAAGTATGGCGGCAAGATGAAGCCAACCTGGGGTGTGCCTGTTGAAGAAATCCAACGCGGTATCAAGCATGGCGTGCGCAAAATCAACATCGACACCGATAACCGCATGGCGCTGACGGGCCAGATCCGCCGCGTGTTGCAGGAAGATCCGAGCGAGTTCGATCCGCGCAAGTATCTCAAGCCAGCAATGGCGGCGATGACCAAGCTTTGCAAGGATCGTTTCGAGCAGTTCGGCACCGCTGGTCATGCTCAGTCAATTCGTCCGATCCCACTTGCGGATATGGCCAAGCGTTATAGCGATGGTTCGCTGGACCCGAAGTTCAGCTAAATCCATTCGCTTAAAAGCAAAAAAGCGGCGGGGAAACCCGCCGCTTTTTTGTGTTTCAAAGTGTCCGAAAATCAGCGCTTGTTGTACTTGGCGTCGACTTCGTTGATCGCATCAACATTGCCAGCCGAACGGCCGTTTTCGTCAAACGTCTGTGCAAGGAATGCATCAGCAATGGTCTTTGCAACTTCCGAACCGATAACGCGTGCGCCCATCGTGATGATCTGCGCATTGTTGGAGAGTGCAGCACGCTCTGCCGAATAGGTGTCGTGCGTCAGCGCTGCGCGGATGCCCGGAACCTTGTTGGCTGCAATGCAAACACCGATGCCGGTGCCGCAAACCAGAATTGCGCGGTCATAGGTGCCATCGAGAACTGCGGATGCTACGCGGTCCGAGAGGGTGGCGTAGAACGCATCTGCGCCAGCGTCCGTGTGGGAGATTTCGGATACTTCAAAGCGATCCTTGAGATGATCGGCAAGAACCTTGGCCAGACCTTCACCGGCGCTATCGCCTGCTACTGCTACTTTCATGGGGGAGACTCCTTTAATTGGATTGAATCTGTCTGGCGCACTTGTCCAGAATGTCGAGATAGCCTTCCACGTTCCATGCCGAACGGCCAATGAACAGGCCGTCGATATGCGGGCAGGCAATGAGTTCTTCGCAGTTGTCGGGATTGACCGAGCCGCCATAGAGGCAAGGCACGCGACGACCAAGGATACCTTCTGCAACAGCAATAATTTCGGCCTGGCGGGCATCGGCGTAATCTGCCGAGGCTGGAATGCCATTTTCACCAATCGCCCAGACAGGCTCATAGGCAAACAGGATTTCAGCTTTTTTCTGTTCGTCCGAAAGCTTGGAAAGTGCGCCGCGCACTTCTTCAGCAAGCACTTCCGCAGCGCGTCCGCTTTCGCGGTCTTCGAGCGTTTCACCAATGCAGATAAGCGGGATCAGGCCGTTACGCACGGCTGCTTCAACCTTTAGGCCAACAGTTTCATTGGTTTCACCGAAATGTTCGCGACGCTCGGAATGGCCGAGTTCGACGATATCGAGATTGCAATCCTTGAGCATCAATGGCGATATTTCGCCGGTCCATGCGCCCTGATCAGCCCAATGCATGTTCTGCGCGCCGACCTTGACGGATGTTTCCGACAAGATTTCCTTCACTTCACGAACATAGGTAAAGGGTGGAATGACAAAGCGCTGAATGTCCGCTGAACGACCAGCATCGGCCTCTTTCAGTACGGTCGCGAAAACGCGTGCTTCCGCAAGCGTCTTGTTCATTTTCCAGCTCGTACCAACCCAGAATTTGGCCAAGAATTTGGACATGCTCGAATGCTCTTTCTTATCGTGTTTTATTCTGCAATTGTCAGTTTGATGCCTGCCGGCTCAAGTTCGGCCACAAGTACATCGCCCGGTGATTTATCCGTAATGATGGCATCAAAATCGCCAAGGTCGGCCATCACATGCAAGGCCGTGCGGCGAAAACGCTGATGATTGACCAGCAGGCATGTGCGGGTTGCCGACGCAGTCATGGCGCGCTTGGTACGGACGACGTTTTCATCCATATGGTAGACGAGACGTCCATTGACCGCAGGCGCGGAAATGAAGGCAATATCTGCGCTGAGTTTTGACAGGGCTTCTTCGGTCAGTAGGCCAAAGAACGCATTGAACTTTGCCGAAAATACGCCGCCGAGCGCGATCAGATTGATGCCGCCTTCGCCCTTGAGATTTTCGATTATGACCGCATTGTTGGTAATCACCGTCAGCGGACGCTTTTCAATCAGCATACTGCCAAGAACTGCGGCGGTTGATCCATCATTGATCATGACGGTCATGCCGGGCTCAATGAGCTCCAGAGCGGCGCGGCCCATCTCGATCTTGGCTTCATTGTCCTGCTGAACACGAAAGCGGAAATCGCTCTCGAACTGAGAGCCGGCATCCATAGTCGCCCCGCCGCGCACTTTGCGCAGCACGCCGGACTCTTCAAGCGAATCCAGATCACGATGAATGGTCATCTTGGAGACTGCAAAACGCTCGGAAAGATCATCGAGATCGACTGCATGATTTTCAATCAGCAGATTGATGATCGCCTGTCTTCGTTCGTCGCGTTTCACGGAATTTCCGATCTCAGAACATGTTTGTTTATCGCACAAACTTAAATCACAAAATCACAAAACAATCCATATAAAATGTGATTTTGTGATATTTTGTTGATCGATGTTTATCGGGCCGTTTGCTACTGCAGAAGTACCTTTGCAGTGCGTTCATCCGTGATGAGGCCATAAAGACGACCGCTTTTCAGTACAGCGCGAATGGCTTCTGCCTTTGAAAGACCGCCTGCCAGACCAATGATGCGGCTCATATCGGCGTTTTCAACTGACGCAGCAATGGTTCGGGCCGTCAGCCCGGTTTCAAGACGCGTGCCATTGCTATCAAAGAAGTGACCAAGCATTTCGCCGACGGCACCACGCTCCGCGATCTCTTCCATTTCGGAGAGGTCGATCACACCGGAAGTGACGAGCTGTGCATGGGCATCGACTGTGCCTATACCGACGATTTTCAGCTCTGCACGGCAGCCCATTTCGAAAACGCTGGTCACGCCCTTTTGCGCCAGCAGCACTTCACGGTCTTCCGCAGTATTGGCGAAGAATGGCACCGGCATCACATAGGCTGGCCTGCCGGTCTTTTCAGCGATGCGGTGCATCACGTCATGCGGGTTAGCAGCAAAATTTCTGGTAAGGCCACCGAGCAGTGAGACGAACTGCAAATCCTTTGCGCCAACACGTGGCATGTGATTGACCGCCGCAGAAAGTGTGCGACCGTGACCAAGGCCGATCACCTCGTGATCGCCATGCTCGATTTCGCGACGCAGAAATTCTGCACCGGCATTGCCGAGCGATAGAAGAGGTAAGGCTTCTTCACCGAGATCAGGCGCGACTTCGCAATATTCGAGATTATATTTTTCTGCGAGCCGATTTTCGAGGTCGATACATTCGGTGATGTCACCGTCGATCGTCACTTTGACCGCGCCGTCAGCGACCGCCTTGGCAATAAGACGGTGTGCTTTTACGGAAGGTATTCCAAGCCGCTTTGCCACTGCAGACTGTGTCATCCCGGCGACGAAGTGAAGCCAGGCTGCACGAAGGGCTAAGGAATCGTCTGAATCTGCCATTTTCGCGCTGCCTGCTCCCGATTCTTTATATTTTTCCTATGCTTATATCTTCAGGTCCGCAGCGCCCGTGTCAATGTGCGGGGCCCAGAAGGCCACACTTTCCGCAATCTGTGGAATAACTTCACGGTCGTTCGGCTCACGTTCCTTGAACGACAGCTCAAGGCAGATTTCATTGTCCACCGCACCACCTTCGGCAAAGGCTTTGAGCAGCGGCTCCGGCTGAATGCGGCCCTTGGCGTTGAAAGCTGCAGTGAAAGGACGATGACCGCCCTTGTCCATCAGGCTCTGCTTGATGTGAATGATCGGCGAGACCTTGGGCACTGCTCGCGCCCATGCATAGGGGTCGAAATCATCCGGGTTCGACGAGGTCACATCGCCATGATCAATATCGGCCATCATCCACATCGGGATTGCCATATCGGCGCCGGTGAGGCGGTCCTGAAGCTTGATGCTTTCCGCTATAGTATCGCCAAATTCGCGGCCAATGCTCATTGGCTCCCAGAAGACATAGTCGAGTCCGGCTTTCGCAGCATGTTCCGCCACCTCGGCCCAACAGCCGATTGCGGTTTTGATCAGGTCTTCACGACAGATTGGATCGTCAAAATCTTTGTAAGTGAAAATCGCAAACTGCGTGCCGACTGACTTGCCGCCGAGATCACCGATGATATCGGCAAATGTCTTGAACCAGTCGACATAATAACGGCGCACTTCTGCATCCGGGTGGCCGAAATGGTTGAGACGACCATAAGGGCCGGTCATGCCGGATGTGACGCGAACGCCAGTGCGCTGCAGCGCCTTGTCCATATCGCGGGTGAGGCGACGAATGGTTGACGCCTGCCAGCTTGGATTGATGAACTCATGTGTCAGCTGGAGGTCGCGCAGGCGCAGATCACGCGCAACCGTTTCGATCAGATCATCCGGCTCTGCAAAGCGGTTCACAAGTGGATTGGTATTGAGCGATAATGTCAGAGCCATGATAACCTCAAGCAGAAACTTTGGCGTTGTCGAACCATGCGATGAAAGCAGCGCGTTCGGCTTCGGTCAGGTGCAAATAATGCTTGGTGCGGCGATAGAGAATGTCATTTGCCGTCTTCGCCCATTCTTTGGCTACCAGATAGCGAACTTCTGCTTCGTAAAGATTGCCGCCAAAATGCTTACCAAGGCCCGCAAGATCACTCACGCCAATGACAATGTCTTTTGTTCGCGCACCATAGAGGCGTCCATAATGCTGGACCAGCTTGCGCGGCATCCATGGATAGTTGTCACGCAGGCTGTTGGCGAAGGTTTCGTAATCCGCATTTGGAATTTCGCCGCCCGGTAATGGCGCGTCATGCGTCCAGTCGCCGCCCATTTTCGGGAAGATGTGCTTGAGGCGATGCATACCGCGCTCTGCAAGCTCGCGGAATGTGGTGATCTTGCCACCAAAAACGTTGAGCAATGGCGCGTCGTTGGTCTCATCCAGATCGAAAACATAATCGCGCGTAACGGCGGAAGGGTTGCCCTTGCCATCGTCAAACAGCGGACGCACGCCAGAGAAGCTATGCAGCACGTCTTCGCGGCGCAGCTTTTCCTTGAAATAGCGATTGACTGCGGTGAGCAGGTAATCAATTTCTTTTTCGTCTGCGCTGACGTCTTCGGCACGGCCTTCATAAGCGATATCAGTGGTGCCGATGAGCGCCTTGTCGCCTTCATATGGATTGATGAAGATCACACGCTTGTCGTGGTTCTGAACCAGATAGGCATTCGCACCTGACCAGAACTTTGGCACGATGATGTGGCTACCCTTGACCAGGCGCACATTGCGCGAAGAATTCGATCCAGCCACATTGGTGATAACGTCAGTAACCCACGGACCTGCGCAATTGACGATGCAGCGCGCGCGGAAGCTACGCACTTCGCCGGTATCCCGGTTCTTGGTTTCGACAACCCAGCCGCCTTTTTCGCGACGCGCGGACGTAACCGGCGTGCGGGTCAGAATGGTGGCACCTTTTTCGGCGGCACCTACGGCATTGAGCACGACGAGACGCGCGTCATCGACCCAGCAATCTGAATATTCAAAGCCCTTTGTATATTGATCAAGGATCGGCGTGCCTTCCGGGTCGCGCTTCAAATCTAGCGTGCGGGTGCCGGGCAGCTTTTTGCGACCACCGAGATGATCGTAGAGGAACAGGCCGAGGCGTACCAACCACGCCGGGCGATCCTGCGGGCTGTGCGGCAGAACAAAGCGCATCGGCCAGATGATATGCGGTGCGGCATTGAGCAGAACTTCGCGCTCGATCAAAGCTTCGCGAACCAGACGGAATTCGTAATATTCTAGATAGCGCAGGCCACCATGCACAAGCTTGCCGGAGCGGGAGGAGGTGCCTTCCGCGAGGTCGTCTTTTTCCGCCAGCACAACCTTGAGGCCGCGCCCAGCCGCATCGCGAGCTACACCCGCGCCATTGATACCGCCGCCAATCACAAACAGATCGTAGGTTTCCGGTTCAGCCATCTCATGCTCCTTCGGATGCCGGAACTCCGGCAAAATAATATGTAATTACAGCCGATTGTCGAATTATCTGTCGGCTGCAAGCTTGTCCCAGATGGGCGCCAGGGCTAGTCGGGCGTCCTTATAGGCGGTGAAAAGCTCTTCATAGCGCTGTGCCTGCGCGGCATCAGGCGCTTCGCCCGATCCGAGCAGAGGCGCGACCCATTCTGCGATGCAATCATCCATGCAAGGATAAGCGCCGATTGCGACAGCGGCCATCATTGCAGCGCCTGCAGCACCCGCTTCTTCGCGCGAGGAGACACGAACCGGCGCATTGACTGCGGCAGAAAGCGTGCTGCGAAGCGCACGTGAACGTGCAGCACCACCTGTCAGGCGCAGTTCCGCTGGCATGCCGCCCATGGCCGCATAACAATCGCGTGTTGCCATACCGAGACCTTCAACGACCGAGCGCACCAATTCAGGGAAACGGTCGCGGCTTGAAAGGCCGATAAAGCCCGCACGGGCAAAAGCGTTGACGAAAGGTCCGCGTTCTCCAGCTTCGGAAATATAAGGATGATAAAGCATCGCGCCGGGGCGGCTCATATTGAACCACTCATCAAGGCGGGGAATCAGATCGTTCAAGCTGACTTTTTTGTCTGCGGTCGACATGAGATCGGCTGCAATCTGCAAAATCCAGTCGATATTGATCGTCGCGCCCATATTGGTCTGAACCTGGGTGACAATACCCGGGATTGGCAGCGCAATCACATAACCTGTGCCTTCAGCATTCAAGTGAATGTCGGCAACTGGCTTTGCGCGCATATGCACGCCCGTCGATCCGATAGTCGAGCAACCGGCATCTGCGGTGCCGCAATAAACGCCAGCGCCAAGAGCCGTCATGACCATATCAACATAGCCGAGACTCACCGGCGTACCGGCCAGAAGACCAGTCGCAGCGGCCGCTTCGGGGGATAGCGGATGCTGTGTCAGAGTGCCGTCCACGATTTCGGGCAGCAGACCACGGCGCTTTTTCAGACCGAGCGCTTCAATAACCACATCGTCATATTGGCGATTGCGGAAATTGCCGAATGTGAAACTGGCTTCCGAAGGGTCTGTGGCGCGGACGCCGGTGAGATTGAGATAAAGCCAGTCCTTGCAGTGAAGGGCGACTTCGGCATTATCGAGCAGTTCCGGCACGAAACTGTCCATATGCGCCATTTGTGTGCCTTGCTGGCAGGTATTGAGGCCGGTTCCGGTCGCTTCAAAGCGCGCGCGGTTCATCGGGCCTGCTGCAAGTTTTGTGACAGTATTGGCGGCGCGCGCGTCGAGCCAGATCCAGGCATCGCCAACCGGCTTATTGTCGCGACCAACAAGCCATGTGCCGTCACCCTGACCGGTGACGGAAATAGCGGCAGTGCGCTCGCTTAAGCCGGGAACTTTTTCTGACAGGCGGCGCAATGCGCTTACGCAGTCTTCCCATGTCTGGGACAAAGACTGAGTCGCGGCACCATGTTCTCCGGTTTCGTATGTATTGCGGACAGCCGCCGATTCCAGTTGACGACCGCTAAGATCGAACGCCACTGCCTTGACGACGGATGTACCCGCGTCGATACCGATGATTATATCACCCTTACCACGCATGACTGAAATACGCTTTCCCAAAGTGCTCATTCAGGGACATTTGGATTCCTCCCGCGACTATAATTCTGTCGCTCGCGGCTCTTATTTTAATGAAAAAGAGCTGTTGCGTATGATCGAGATAACATAACGGTATCGAACTGTCTGTAAAATTTTCGTAGGTAAGCATTTTTTTTCAACAAAAGGTGATTGCCACGAAATTCTCGACCTGCAATTTCGCTCTTTCTTATATGGTTTCGTCGGTATTACGGCAGCGATTATGAGGTAGAAGAAAGTTATATATCTGTTTTTAAACGATAAATTTAGATAATCCCGTTGTGGGCGAAGTTGTATTGAAACAAAGTCGGCTCGCTGTACTCATCATCTAAAGCTGTCTTTTGACGATGGATTCCCTTGCCTTATTGTGAGTTTTTGGACTGCAATTGTTCGAAATGGGGCGAGTTTCAAAAACAGCTGATTGACAGATATTGGTGTTTATAACATGATTATTGAAGTTGATAACATGCCGCTATCATAGCATATGGTTGCGGCGCATCTGTTTCCAAGCTGCGCGGAGGGTCGGAGCCAGGGAACTATGTGGAGGTCGTTATGATTGAATTTCTCACTCCCATGGCCGCCTGTGCGAAAATCCGTTTAGCCGTCGCTGGCCGGGTGCCTTATCGCGGGTGCAGTTTACAAGCGGTGTAAGTTCCGCCGCGTAATCCGTTTTTTACAACGACAATCCGGCAGAATTTGCTGAAGGCGTTTGATTATGAGTACACAAGCTAATCAAGTTTCACAGAAGCCAGCCAAGCTGAACCGCGCAGTCCTTTGGAGTGTGGTCGCTGCGGTGGTGGTTGTCGGTGCGATTGGATTTGACACCAAGGTCGTGAAGATCGGTTCAGATGCCGACGTGCGCCAGCAGGCCTTCTCCCCTGAAGCCTACGGCGCTACGGAATTTCCGAAAGTTAAGGCAAGCGTTGAAGAGCGCGCCGCCGATGCAGTTGAAGTTGGCAACGCACTTGCTGCTGACAAGGATGCCGCCGGCAAGAAGTATGGCGTTGGCAGTGTGAACCCGGTCATTTCGATCAAGTTCACGGGCACCGTTGAAGAGCGCAAGTCGAACTATAATGTCATCAAGGTCGATGGTTTCCCTGAAGGCATGGCAATCCGGGTCCAGACTGGTCCGGCCGTAAATGGTACTGATTTGCGCGATGCAACTGGCACGATCGAATTTGGTCAGTTCAAGAATCAGATCGAATTCCAGAATGCAGGTTCTGCTCTCAACAATGAGATGAAGAAGCAGGTTCTCGAAGGTGTTGACGTCAACAATCTCGTTGGCAAGACAGTGTCGGTGACGGGCGTTTTCAAGCTGGTCAATCCGAAGAACTGGCTGGTTACCCCAGTGGGGTTTGAAGTAAAATGACACTTCAGACCAAAATTGAAGGCAAGCACGGCGAAGTCGTTCTTTCCGCACATGACGTAGCCAAGGCTTATGGGCGTATCAACGCGCTTAAGGGTGTGAATTTCGAAATCCGTCTCGGTCAGGTCACCACGCTTTTTGGCGAAAACGGTGCTGGTAAGTCGACGTTGATGAAGGTTCTGTCTGGTGTTATTCAGCCGACCTCTGGCACGATTATTCTCGATGGTGAACCGGTTTCGTTCAATTCCTCCTCGGAAGCGCGCGATCGCGGTATTTCGATCATTCACCAGGAACTGAGCCTCGCGCCCAATATGAATGTGCGCGACAATATCTTCATGGGTCGCGAAATTCGCGGTTCAACCGGTGTCAATTTTGCGGAAGAAGAACGCCTGACCCGCGAACTTCTGACAGAACTCGAAGAAGATATCGATCCGCTCACGCCTGTCGAAGAGCTTCGTCTCGGCCAACAGCAGGTCGTCGAAATCGCACGTGCACTTTCGGTCAATTCCCGCATTCTGATCATGGATGAGCCGACTTCGGCGCTCAGTGCATCGGAAGTTGAAGTGCTGTTCAAGGTCATTCGTGATCTGACAGCGCGTGGCGTGGCGATTGTTTACATTTCTCACCATCTCGAAGAAGCCCTGCAGATCACCGATCATGCCGTGGTGCTGCGTGATGGTGCGATGACCGCTTATGCACCGCGTGCTGAGATTGATCTTGAATGGATCGTTCGCAACATGGTTGGCGAGAACTTCGATCTCGGTTCGCCTCCGACCGGTTACGAATGGGGCGATGTCGCTCTCTCGGTTGAAAACCTCACAGTTCAAGACCCAACAGGCGGCGATTTCGCACTTGTCGATAATATGTCGCTGAAAGTCCGCGCTGGTGAGATCGTCTGTATCTATGGCCTGATGGGTGCCGGTCGTACCGAGCTGCTTGAAACTGTTGCAGGACGTCTCAAGGCCAGTGCTGGTAACATTCTTCTCAAGGGACAGGATGTGGCTGGCCTCACGATTGCACAGCGCATCGACAGAGGCCTGGTCCTGGTCCCGGAAGATCGTCAGCGCGACGGTCTAGTGCAGACCATGACGGTTGGCCGAAACCTTTCGCTTGCAAGCATTGGCGAAATGACGAAAGGCCTTTTCACGTCAACGAAACGTGAGAAGAACATCGTCGATCAGTCGATTAAGAACGTTCACATCAAGACGGACGGTGGCGACGCCGCAATCGGCTCGCTCTCAGGCGGCAACCAGCAGAAGGTCGTTATCGGCAAGATGCTGGCGACTGAGCCAAAGGTCATTCTGCTGGATGAGCCAAGCCGCGGTATCGACATTGGTGCGAAGGCCGAAGTGTTCAAGCTGCTGGCTGAAAAGGCCAAAGACGGACTTGCGGTCGTCTACACGACATCTGAAGTCGGCGAATGCCTCAGCATCGCTCATCGTATCATCGTTATGCACCGTGGACGCATCTCAGCCGAATTCGGTTCTGATGTCTCCAAGGAAAAGATCATGGCCGCCTCGGGCGAGTCCCTGGTTGGTCACTAAAGCATTTCCAGCAAAAGTGCGACGCGGTTTTGCGTTGGATAATGCGAAAAATGCCAGAGCATAATCCTGAGACGTCGTTCGACTTTTCAGACAAGGTTATGGGTTAAAACAAAGAGTTAGAGCATCGGTTCGGTCTTACCGCCCGCAAATGCTGTTGATTATGGAGCACTGATAGAATGTCAGTCACGAGCACAAAAGAAAAGGCGGCGTCCACTGGGACAAAGCGCAAAACCAGCATCGTGCATTTGCTGCTCGAAGGCCGTGCGTTCTTTGCGTTAATCGCGATTATTGCGGTCTTCTCGTTCCTTTCGCCTTATTATTTTACAATCAATAACTTCCTCATCATGTCATCGCATGTGGCCATTTTCGGCCTGCTGGCAATTGGCATGCTGCTGGTTATTCTCAATGGCGGTATCGATCTTTCGGTCGGTTCAACACTCGGTCTTGCAGGTGTTGTTGCTGGCTTCCTGATGCAAGGTGTCAATCTTCCGGAACTGGGTATTATTCTCTATTTCCCGGTTTGGGCGGTTGTCCTCATCACCTGTGCTTTGGGTGCATTTGTCGGTGCCATCAACGGTGTTCTGATTGCTTATCTACGCGTTCCGGCCTTCGTGGCAACGCTCGGCGTACTGTATTGTGCACGCGGTGTGGCACTTCTGATGACCAATGGTCTGACCTACAACAATCTGGGCGGTCGCCCGGAACTCGGTAATACCGGCTTTGAGTGGCTCGGCTTCAATACGCTTTTTGGTGTGCCGATCGGCGTGCTTGTACTGGCTGTTCTCGCCATCATCGTTGCAGTCGTGCTGAACCGCACGGCATTTGGCCGCTGGCTCTATGCGTCCGGTGGTAATGAACGCGCAGCTGAACTTTCCGGCGTTCCGGTCAAGCGCGTACAGATCTCGGTCTATGTGATCTCTGGCATTTGTGCCGCAATCGCTGGTCTGGTTCTGTCTTCACAGCTGACTTCGGCAGGCCCAACCGCCGGCACCACTTACGAACTGACGGCAATCGCCGCAGTCGTAATCGGCGGCGCAGCACTGACGGGTGGTCGCGGTACCATTCAGGGTACGCTTCTGGGTGCTTTCGTTATCGGCTTCCTCTCCGATGGCCTCGTGATCATCGGCGTATCATCCTACTGGCAGACTGTTTTTACCGGTGCGGTTATCGTGCTCGCAGTTCTGCTCAACAGCATTCAATACTCCCGGCGTTGATAATTACGGTTCCGCCCACCGTTCCGGGCGGAGCTGGTTCTTCGGGGGTATCGAAAGGTTCCAAGACGGCGATATCAGTTTGAAATTTCGCCCACTGGAAATGGTAACGCCGGGCAACCGGCATAACTCAACGATAATTTTTACGGGAGTGAGACATGTTTAAGAAGGGTATGCGCGTTCTGTTTGCTGCTGCTGCAGCACTGCCGCTTATTGCCAGCTCGGCTTGGGCCGAAGGTCTGATCTCAATCGTGGTCAACGATCCTTCGAACCCATACTGGTACACCGAAGGCGAAATCGCCAAGAAGACCGCTGAAGGCCTCGGCTATTCTGCTGTTGTTGGCGGCCACAAGGGCGACACCAACACCGAAAGCAACCTGATCGACACCGCGATCACCAACAAGTCGGTCGCGATCATTCTTGATCCAGCCAATGCTGACGGCTCGGTTGGCGCAGTCAAGCGCGCTGTTGCAGCTGGCATTCCAGTGTTCCTCGTAAACGCTGAAATCAATCAGGAAGGCCTTGCAAAGGCACAGCTCGTTTCCAACAATGCACAGGGTGCTGCACTTGGTGCAACGCAGTGGGTTGAGAGCGTTGGTGAAGAAGGCAAGTATGTTGAGCTGTTCGGTTCGCCGTCGGACAACAATGCCGCCACTCGTTCGAACGGCTATGAAACCGTTCTTTCGCAGTACCCAGACCTCGTAAAGGCTGGTCAGGATGTTGCCAACTGGAACCGTACTCAGGGTCACGACAAGATGCAGGCTTTGCTTCAGGCAAATCCAGACATCATCGGCGTTATCTCCGGTAACGACGAAATGGCTCTCGGTGCAATCGCTGCTCTGAAGAAGGCTGGCAAGCTGGATAAGGTTAAGGTTGGCGGTTTCGACGGTTCGCCCGACGCTGTTGCGGCCATCAAGGCCGGTGAACTTCAGTACACCGTTCTGCAGCCAGTTGCGATCTTCTCGGAAGCTGCGGTCAAGCAGGCCGACAACTTCATCAAGACCGGCAAGACCGGCGTTGACCAGGAAAAGCAGCTTTTCGATTGCTTCCTGATCACCAAGGACAATGTAGACAAGTACACTGCTCCTTTCGTTCTTGAACAGTAAGACCTGACAAGATGGGGCGCGGGCTTGATCCCGCGCTCCACTCCGCATTTTTCGTACCGATGCTATGAATCGGGACCGGTCAATAAACTGAGCGGGCTGGGGACGAGTGGTAAGCATGGTCACAAGCAACAAAGCAAGCATAGACAACCTGATGACAGAGCAGGTGCCGAACGATAGCCGGCACGCACGTCAGTTGGTTCGCCGCCAGCAGATTGCTGAAATGATTATGTCCGAAGGATCGGTAAGGATCGAAGATCTGACCGAACGTTTCGGCATCAGCCTGATGACTGCGCACAGAGATGTTGACGAACTCGTCAGTCGCGGTCTGTTTCGCAAGGCGCGCGGCGTTGTTTCCGCAGCACCGACTAGCCTTATTGAAGCGAGCGACCTCTATCGCGTCGCACGTCAGTCCGAAGAGAAGAAGCTGATCGCGGAAGCCGCGATGCAGTTCGTAGAGCCGGGCCAGGCCATCTTCTTCGACGATTCCACAACGGTTCTTCAGATGGTGCCTTACCTGCCGGGCAAGGGGCCGCTGACGGTCATTACCAATTCGCTGATCCTGATGAATGAAGTACGCGACATCAAAGATGTCACGCTGCTTGGTCTCGGCGGACAGCTTTATAACTGGTGTAACGCCTTTGTTGGCGGCATGACCATTCATGAAATTCGCCGCCTTCGTGCGGATGTGGCATTCATTTCGATCGCGGCCATAACTGATGATCTGCTGTTTCACCAATCGCCGGAAATGGTCGAAACCAAGCGCGCCATGCTTGATTGTGCAGCAAAGCGCGTGCTGCTTGCTGATCACACAAAGTTCGAGCGCCGCGCATTGCATAATTTCGGCGCGCTTACCGATTTCGACGTCGTGATTGTCGATGAAGAGACACCTTTCGCGCATATCGAACGCATGCAGGCGCAAGGCATTAACGTCGTCGTCGCCCGCTCGGGTGGTTCAAAAGAATAAGCCTAAACGCTTGAGAGTTTAACGCGCATCTTAGTCCTAAACCCGTTCTACACTTTTTGGGATGCGCTCAGCGCATACATATCAGGAAATACGATCCATGCCGTCTCTGTTGGGAATTGATAGCGGACTGACCGTCACCAAAGCCGTATTGTTCGATATTGATGGCACAACGCTTTCTGTCGCCCGTCGCCGTGTTGCGCAATCCTTCCCACGCCCCCGCCATGTCGAGCGCGACATGGATGAATTCTGGAATGCGACTGCGGATGCAATTGCTGAAGCACTCGCAAAAAGTGGACGCCCTGCATCTGACATTCTAGCCATTGCCACCACCGCCCATGGTGACGGCATCTACATGCTCGATAGGGATCGCCGCCCGCTTGGTAAAGGCATTCTGTCGCTGGATAGCCGTGCCGTTGATGTGGCTGAGCGCTGGGTGAACAGCCCTGTCGCAGAACAGTCGATTGCGATCACCGGTCAGCTGCCGCACGCCTCTGCACCGTCCGCCATTCTGGCCTGGGTTAAGGAAAATGAGCCTGAACGCTATGGGCGCATCGGGCATGTGATTGCGTGTAAGGATTGGCTGCGTTTCTGCCTGACGGGCGAAGTCGGCACTGATCGTACCGAGGCATCGACGTCTTTCACTGATTACAAAACGCAAGACTATTCGAAAGACGCGCTCAAACTTTTCGGCCTCGAGGCACTTTGGGATGCGCTGCCGCCGATGTCGCGCTCGGATGAGATCATTGGCGGTGTTTCGCAAGAATGCGCAAACCGTACCGGGCTTGTTGCTGGAACACCTGTTGTTGGCGGCCTGCATGATGTGACCGCTTCTGCGCTGGGTGTTGGCGGTCTCAAGATTGGTACAGTTGCGGTTGTTGCCGGGACCTACTCGATCAATGAAACACTGTCGTCGAAGCCCAATGTCGATAAGAGTTGGTTCTGCCGCAATGGGATTGCGCCGGGAGAGTGGAACAATATGTCCATCTCGCCTGCTTCGACTGCAAATTACGACTGGTTCCTCGACAAGCTCTGCCCGGCGGAACGGCGTGAAGCGGAAGAAACCGGTCGGGCGATCCACGACATGCTGCGTCCGGAGATCGATGCTGCTTTGGCCAAGCCGTCGACAGCGCTATTCCATCCTTATTTGTTTGGCTCGCCATATGGTGCGATGGCAAGCGGCGCGTTCTTCGGTCTTCGCGGCTGGCAGGAACGTGGCGATATGCTGCGCGCTGTTTGGGAAGGCATTGCCTTCAACCACCGCATTCATGTCGATCATCTGAAAGAAGGCTTTGCAATTTCCGCAGCGCGCCTGACAGGTGGTGTTTCGCGCAGCCCGTCATTCGCACAGATGTTTGCCAATGTGCTGGGTATGCCGGTCACAGTCACTGAAACGGATGAAGCGGCTGCATGGGGGGCTGCTCTATGTGCAGGCAAGGGCGCGGGCGTTTTCACAGATGTTTATAGCGATCCGCGCGATCTTGATGCAATTGGCCGGACCTACACACCGGATGCGGTGCGCAGCGAGCAGTATGAAAAGCGCTATGCGCTGTTCAGGGAAATCGCATCTGCGCTTGGACCGATCTGGCCCAAGATCGACGCCTTAACAGATTGAAATATGCCGCGCTCGTTTGCGCGATGACGATGTAAAGACAGTGAAATGAACGATTTCGTAAACAGCGCCCAAATGAAGAACCGTATCAGCCAACTCGAAGCTGACGGTGTTGATGTGCTCATTCTGGGCGCAGGCATCAATGGCGCGGGTCTCTATCGCGATCTGAGTGAACAGGGCGTGAGCTGCTTGATCGTTGATAAGGGCGATTTTGGTTCCGGCACGAGTGCTGCCCCGTCACGCCTCATTCACGGGGGTCTCAAATATCTCGAAACCGGTGAATTCGGTCTGGTTGCTCAATCGACGGTCGAGCGTAATATCCTGTTGAAAAATGCGCCGCATAATGTCCAGCCGCTGCCGACCTTTATTCCGGTTTTCTCGTGGACCAAGGGCATTACCGCTGCACTCAGGACTTTGTTTGGCTCAACCACCGCTCCACGCAGCCGTGGCGCTGTGCTGATCAAAATCGGTCTCGGGCTTTACGATTATTTTGGTGCGCGTGAACGCGTTATGCCAAAGCATAGTTTTCTCTTCAAGAAGAGTGCCTTGAAGGAAATGCCCTATATGACCACGTCTATCGTTGGGGGTGGCATTTATTATGATGCATGGGTCAGCAAACCGGAACGTCTGGTTTATGAGCTTGTTAGCGACGGCTTGAAGGCCAATCCGCAAAGTGCGGCAGCCAATTTTACCTCTATTGTTGCGGCCAGCGACGGCGCAGTCAGCTTTGAAGGACCGGAAGGCATTGCTTTCACGGTGAAGCCAAAGATCGTCATCAATGCCGCTGGTCCGTGGATCGATCATGTCAACGCGGCGCTTGGCAAAGAAACCAAGATGATCGGCGGCACCAAGGGGTCGCATATCCTGATCGATCACCCGGAACTGGTCAAAAGTCTCAAGGGCCGCATGATCTATTTTGAGGCGGATGATGGTCGTATCTGCCTTGTCTATGATTATCATGGTCTGGCGCTGGTCGGTTCGACGGATATTCCGGCAAACAATCCGGATGAGGTTTTCGCGGAAGACAAGGAAATCGATTACTTCATCGAAAGCCTGCGTTCGCTGCTGCCAAAGCTGAAGTTCGATCGCAGCCAGATCGTCTACACATATAGCGGCATTCGCCCGCTGCCTGCCTCCAATGCGTCGGAACCGGGTCTCATCAGCCGCGATCATTCCGCGCCGGTTATTGAGCCGGATGCAGGCCGTCCTTTCGCGATCATTTCGCTGGTTGGCGGCAAGTGGACGACCTTCCGCGGCTTTGCCGAAGAAGTAGCAGATACTGTACTCAAACGTTTTGGCCGCGGGCGTCTCAAATCAACCCGCACTCTGACGATTGGTGGCGGCAAGGATTACCCGGCAGATGGTAGTGCGCGATCTGCATGGGTGGCGAAGCACGCCAATGAAACCGGGCTTGCAGCCGAACGCGTCGAGACACTTTTGCAGCGCTACGGCACGACTGCCTTGCCGATCATTCAGGACGAAGCCAAAGTTGGCGTTACACTTCTGCCTGACACAGACAGCATAAGCCGTGCGGAAATTGCGTGGATTGCGCGCAATGAGCTGGTCGTTCATCTCTCCGATGTAGTATTGCGACGCACGACGCTGGCGATTGATGGCGCGCTGTCGAATGCCAATCTGATCGCAATTGCTGATATCCTTGGCGTTGAATTTGGCTGGGATGCTGCACGCAAGGCGCAGGAGCTAGAGCTTGTTATTGCTGAGCTTTCAAAACGCCACGGCATGAAGCTTGGCGAGAAGCCAGCGAAACGCCGCTAGAGCAGGGTGCATGTCTTTGTCCGGAAACCGGTTCCCACTTTTGGGAAACATGCTTTAAAACATTCAAGTCAAATTGATAAACGCCGGTCATTTGATCGGCGTTTTGCTATTTCTTTGCAAGGTCACGACGCTATCTTACGCGCTGACAGGAGAACGCTATGGAAATCAAAAGAAATGGATCGACACCATCCGGTGTTGGCCCTGCAGACTGGTTTACGGGCAAGGTTCGCATTGATCCGTTATTTTCGCCCAATGATGCACGGCGTGCTGCCGCAGCAACAGTTACATTTGAGCCGGGTGCCCGCACTGCCTGGCACACGCATCCGCTCGGACAAACGCTGATTGTTACTTCTGGATTAGGCCTGGTGCAGCGCGAAGGCGGTCCGATTGAGGAAATTCGACCCGGCGATGTTGTCTGGTTTGAACCGGGTGAAAAGCATTGGCACGGCGCGTCGCCACAAAATGCGATGAGCCATATCGCAACGCAGGAACAGCTCGACGGCAAGGTTGTCGACTGGATGGAGCATGTGACGGACGCTCAATATCCGAGTGTCTAAATGAACAAACGGGCCATTGGCCCGTTTTTTAGATCGCGCCCGACTGCACGCCATAGGGCGGCAATGATATAATCTTGCTGCCTGCAACCACCACGTCCTGTTGATGCGATGTGATATTGACCAGCCAGACCTTCTCTTCCACCGCCATTGCCAGAACGTCGGATGGGCGCGAAGATTGGCACGGCTTGAAGTTTTTCCCGGCAAGTTGTGCAAGCACTTTTACAGCATTGAACAAAGGGCGCTTGCCGCCAGCAACTGTCGGTTCGTTTTCGCCCGCAACAAGCCCGAACGGGCCGGTGAGGGCGGAGAGTGTCAGGCTATCGAGGCCAGCATTCAGCACAGATATGGCATATGCCATTGCAAAGCTTTCCGCGAATTTTCCATTATGGCGCGGATCGCGATTGGCCATGGCGATACGTTTGCCATACGGGTTTTCCATCGTCCGGCTTCCATAGGGATTCTGACGCATGGGGATGGTGGACGGCCCGATGCGATAGGGTTTGTCGCCATAAATAGCGCGCACCGAACGCGTGATGAAAGGCAGCGCCTCTAGTGTCTGCATGACGCTCAGGTCGTCGGCTGCATGGACAATCGGATTGGTGCAGTGGGTGACAAAATCAATAAGCTCACCCGGAACACGCTTGCGATTTAGCTCAGTGAAATAGCTCAGCATTCCCCCGCCGAGACGCACATTGGGAAATGCTGCTCTCGCTGCCGCATAAACATCTTCAAGCGGCGGGCAGGGCGGCCATTCGCTGCCGGGAGGTGTTGACTGCCGATCTATAGCCGGTGAAACAATGACCGCATCTGGGGTAAAGCCAGCCGCTTTCATGTCTGCTGCAATCTCGTTCATTTCCTCGATCAGAGACTTTGCACAAGGCAATGCAATTTCAAGCGAAACGCGCCCTTCATGTCGAGCTGCAAGAGCTGCAAAGTAGATGAAAGCTGATCCATCGTGTCCGGCCAAAGGATCGTAATGAAATAACAAATCCTGCGGGGCTATTTCCTGAAGTAGCTCTGTTGCAGCTAAACTGGCCTTGGCTTCTTTTGGCGTGATGATGATGCCGATATTTGGCATCCTGCCGCTTAGGTCGCCGAGCGTGATGCTCACCGGCTCCGCATTCGTGCCCGCTTGTGACGCTGCTTTGCGTGTATCGCGAATACTGAGCACGATGCGCTGATGCTGAGGCTTGGAGGCTTCGATCTGGTAAGGCCATGGCAAAGCCAGCGGACGCACATAGGTCTTGTAAGATGCATCAGACCAGTTGCGCTGGTCTTCCATCTCAAAAGTATCGCCTTCCATACGGCACTCGGCTGAAACGCCGGAGATAACCTCATGGGTGATAGCGCGCATGTCCATAAGAGGCTGCCATGGCTCGATCAGGTCGGGCAAATGGGTTTCGTTGAGCGTTCCATCGACGTACTCGACGCTAACAGGCGAGCCTGCCACGCCGACGATTGGATGCAGAATGCAGAAGCCGCAACGGTTGGTTTCAAAGCCTGTCGCTGTATTCGCTACGGCATCAAAAGTGAGCGTACCGCCAATCTCTGCCTGAATGCGAACATCAATGGTGAGTTGGGTCGCATCCGGTCCTTCGCAACGTGCCTGATAGGTGACGATAAAGCCGCTGTCGTTTTGCTCAACATTCAGATCATGGATTTCCGGGTTGTAGGTTCCCCAGTCTCGATCCCGCACCAGATAGGAAACAGCGCGCAGAACCTCGACGCCATCACATTTGATGGTTCGTAGATTGCCATCGCTCAGATCAACCGAAAGCAAACCTGCCTTGAGATGCTGAGGCGGGGTTTCAGCTTCACGAGTGCCATAAAGCAGGAAGGGATCGGCACTGTTCATTTTAGCAATGCCGTCACATCAACACGATTACCGCTGGCCGCACTGTCATAGGCGGCTTCGACAAGCGCGAAAGTCTTGAGATTATCCGCACCCGATGTCGAGGTTTCTTCGCGAGTTTCCAGCTTGTCCACCCAATGCTGCTGAATGGCAAAAACGCTTTCCTGAATATTGTGCCATGGACGTGAGGCCCATGAGAGCAGTTTTGGCGAAACATCGGAAACTGTGGTGCCAGAAGGGGTAATCACCTCAAGGCGATAGCCCCGATAAAGACGGATCGAGCCATCGGTGCCATCAATTTCAATGAGCGTTTCCGGGAAAGGATCGGTTTCGAGCTTGGTGGCATAGCTTACGTCGACAATGGAGGTAGCACCATTTTCATGATCCATAAGAATGGTCGCTACGTCCTCGCCCTTGATTTTCGGGTTGACGCGCTTGGTGCGTGCAACAAGGCTGGTCACATCACCCAGAATAAAGCGCGCAATATCAAGCGTATGAATGCCTAAGTCTTCAATGATGAAACGTTCACCCTCTGCAAGATAAGGCTGGCCAGAAAACACGTCGAAGCCGGAGCGGAAGGAGAAACGTCCCCAGAATGGCGTGCCGATGACACCACTGTCGAGTGCCTTACGCACTGCCTGAATAGGCGTCTGCCAGCGGAAGTTTTCATGCACCATAAGCGGAATACCTGCTTCATCGCAGACCTTCACCATGGCCTTTGCATCATCAAGCGTTTTGGCAAAGGGCTTCTGGCAGATTGCTGGCACCTTGTGCGCAGCCGCAAGTTCTACCAGCACACGATGGCTTGAAACCGTGGTGGCGATATCGACAAAATCGATGCCACCATCCGCAAACAGCGCCTCCGCATCCGTGTAGCGGCGTTCGATCCCAAACTGGTCGCCGACAATCTTCAACCGCTCAGCATCGCGGTCGCAGATTGCCACGATCTTGGCACCCGAAACGTCATTCCATGCATGCATCTGGTTGATTGCGAAGAAACCGCAGCCGATCAGAGCGCCATTCAATTCTGCCATTTTTAACCCGCTTTTGCCATTTGCATGAGTGTAACGCGCTGCTGGAGGCGGCGCTGTGCCTGATCGACCACCACGGCAATGATGATGACAAGGCCCTTGATGACCATCTGCCAGAAGGACGATACGCCCATCATGACCAGACCGTCGGAGAGAATACCAATGACGAATGCACCGATGATTGTGCCGCCAATGGTGCCGCGTCCGCCTGACATCGAAGTGCCGCCGAGAACGGCTGCTGCAATGGCGTTCAGCTCGAAGGAGTTGCCAGTTGCCGGATGCGATGACATCAGTTCGGACGAGATGATAAGCCCGGCGATTGCAGCACAGAAGCCCGAAAACATATAAACGAACATCTTTACGCGGTCGACGCGGATACCCGACATGCGTGCCGCACGTTCATTGCCGCCGACTGCGAAAATCTGGCGACCAAGCGGCGTGTATCGCGCGATATAGGCCGCGGCCAAAGCGACGACGATCAGAATCCAGATCGATACCGGAAGACCGAGAATGCTACCCGATCCGAGGAACGCGAAGCCGGTTGTGCCCAGGTCTTCGCGGCCTACAAGGTTCGGGAAGGTCTGGCCGTCCGAGGATAAAAGTGCCAGGCCGCGCGCCACATACAAGGTGCCGAGTGTCGCGATGAACGGCGCGACATTCAATTTGGTGATCAATAGCCCGTTTATGAAGCCAACCGCGACACCAACGGCCAGTGTGATCAGCGATATTTCGATGATGTTGAAATAGATCGTATAGCCGACACCAAGGTCAACGCCATAGATCAGCAGGCCACCGGCAACCATACCGCAAAGCCCGACGATGGAGCCCACCGAGAGATCGATGCCGCCCGTGATGATGACGAAGGTCATGCCCATCGCAAGGAATGCGTTAAGGGCTACGTGCTTCGACATCAAGATCAGGTTGGCGGCAGAAAGGAAATTTGGCGCTGCGAACGAGAAGAAGATAAACACAGCGAAAAGCGCGATGAAGGTTCTCAGTTTCATCAGCGTCAGCAGGGCCGAGCCGCTGTTAAAGGTTGAGTCAGTGGCCGCCGCCGTTGTGTTGGCTGTCATGACGCGAGTTCCCTTGTTTGTTTGTTGTGGTCGTTGTCATGCGTATGTCCGTGGCCTTTGGCCGAAGCGGCAACGATGTCGGCTTCCGTCGCTTTATCGCGGTCGAATATGGCAATCAGCTTCCCATTGCTGAGCACCGCGATGCGATCGGAGAGCGCCATGACTTCTTCCAGATCAGAGGTTGAAAAAAGAATGGAAAGACCCTCGGCGGCAAGCCTGCGCATGGTGCGGAAGACGTCCGCCTTTGCGCCCACATCAATGCCGCGCGATGGCTCGTCCATCAGGAGAACTTTTGGATTGGTCATCAGCGCCTTGCCGATGACGACCTTCTGCTGGTTGCCACCTGACATTGAAGTGACTTCAAAATCCGGGTTGGGTGCCTTGATCGAAAGGTCCTTGATGGCTTCCTGAATGGCCTGCTTTTCACGCTTTGGCGTGATGTGGAAGAAGCGGGCCAGACGGTCGAGGCTTGCCAGTGTCAGATTGCTGGCAATCGACAATATCTGCACCAGACCTTCGCGCTGACGGTCTTCCGGAATGAGCGCAAGACCGCGCCGGATACGACGGGTGGTGTCGCGCTCCTTCACTTGCTCGCCATCAATATAGATCTTACCAGTGGAATGCCCATGCTGGCCCATCACGCATTCGAAGAACTCGGAGCGCCCCGCGCCCATCAGGCCGTAAATGCCCAAAACTTCGCCTGCGCGCACACTCAGCGATACATCATCGACTGCCAATCCGCCGGTTGGGCGGGGTAGGGTGATGTTTTCAGCACGAAACCGCTCTGCACCGATCTTGTGGGTCACAGGCTTTGCAAAATCCTTGGCATCGGAGCCAATCATCGAACGCACAATCCATTGCGTATCGATATTCTTGATCTCTTCCTGCCCGGTGATTTTTCCATCACGCAAAACGGTGATGTAATCGCCGATCCGCATCAGTTCTTCGAGACGATGCGAAATATAGACGATTGCGACGCCCTGACTTTTCAGCTCGGCAATCACCTTGAAAAGAATGTCGACTTCGGCTGCAGAAAGTGCGGATGTTGGCTCGTCCATGATGACGATGCGTGCATCGAGCGAAATGGCTTTGGCGATTTCGACTAGTTGCTGCTGACCAATCGGCAAATCGGCGACAAGCGTATTTGCACTGATGCCTGCATCGAGTCGGTCGAGGTATTCGTTGGCTTTTACAACCTGCGCCTTGTGGTCGATACCGCGCAACCCGCGCATGATTTCGCGTGTGGCAAAGATATTCTCTGCCACCGACATGTTTGAAAACAGGTTCAGTTCTTGAAAGATCATCGCAATACCGCGCTTTTGCGCGTCGGCTGGACTGTCGAATGACACTTCCTCTCCATCGAGAATAATCTTCCCCATGGTTGGGCGTTCAACGCCAGCGATGATTTTCATCAGCGTGGATTTGCCAGCACCGTTTTCACCGACAAGCACATTGACCGAGCCGCGACGCAATTCGAGATTGGCACGCTTGACCGCGACAATGCCCGAGTAAACCTTGGAAACATCCTCAAGCTTGAGGACGATATCGTCCTTTGGGTTCATTTCCGTCTCCATCGATTATTTCTCCAAAGAGATGGAAACTGGCGTGACAAGAGGAAGCTGTCCCTTCGATGGCAACGGGAAAGCACCTTCGGCTTTCACCTTCATGCCAACCAGATCTTCGCGCGGAAGCTTTGAAAGAACATCGTCATTGACGCGGGTGTTGAACGCCTTGCCAAACTGAGCCCAGTCGATCTGATTGCGAAACTCGTTGAAGTTCACAAAGGAGAGGCTGTCGCGGATTGCGCTGCCGCGAACCGTCGGCCCGATCTGCACACGTGCATCGGCCTTGCCATCGCCATTGCTGTCGACATCAACATATGCTGCGCGCGATTTCGTTTCGGCGGCGACCACAGTGCCTTCAAGCTTGGCTGCAAAAGTCCAGGGGGCATTGCCCTGCTTTTCGCGATGGCCGTATTTTGCTCCAGCGGCATCCGCATCTGCGTTTGCTGCCTGCATCACTTCATCAAGCGTTGCAGTTTTCGGGGCAAAAAACGGCTTAACTTTTGAGTCCCAGATGTCGGCAACCGAACGATCGGGATTGAAATTATCGCCGCGTGCTTCTGCGGCTTCTTCTGCTGTCGGAGTCTTGATGATTTTGCAGCCCGAAAGCGCGACACCGCAGGCCAGCAGGATAATGGAAGCTGACTTCAGCACTGACATGAATTTATCCTTGGTATTAGGAACATATGGGGAGCGCTAACATTTGTCGGCGCTCCCGATGTCGCAAGCCTTGGGAGTTAGTCCTTCAAAGCGAAGGTTTCGAGCTTGTCTGCATTGTCAGGATTGATGAGGACGCAGTCCATCAGCTGCTTTTCTTCAGCAGGACCCTTACCGGTCTTGATGTATTCGTCAGCCTGTACGACAGCCATCTGTGCTTGAGCGTAAGCTGGCTGAAGAACAGTAGCCTTGATACCGCCTGCCTTGATGGAGTCACGAACATCATTTGAGCCGTCAAAGCCGACAACGATTACGTCCTTGCGACCCGCAGCTTCAAGCGCTGCCCATGCGCCCATGGCCATGGTGTCGTTTCCGGAAATCACGCCCTTGATATCAGGGTTTGCCTGCAGAATGCTCTGCATCTTGGTGAAAGCTTCAGTCTGGCTCCAGTTGGCAGACTGCTGCGCAACCATCTTCATGTCTGGATATTCGTCGATGACGTCGTGATAGCCCTTGGAGCGGGTGCCAGCATTGAGATCGGATTCGCGACCAAGCAGCTCGACATAATTGCCGGCTTCGCCCATCAGCTTGACGAATTCTTCAGCGCCGAGCTGAGCGCCCTGATAGTTGTTCGAAACGATCTGCGAAACAGCAACACCCGAGGCATTGATTTCACGGTCGATCAGGAACGAAGGGATCTTCGCGTCCTTGGCCTTCTGAACGGCCGCAATCGATGCTTCCGAACCGGCATTGTCGAGGATGATCGCCTTTGCGCCACGGCCGATGGCCGTATCGACAAGCTGCGACTGCTTGGTCGCGTCGTCATCATGCTGAAGGATCAGCGTATCGTAGCCAAGCTCCTTGGCCTTGGCTTCCGCGCCGACAGCTTCGGCTTTATAGAATGGATTGTCATGCGATGGTGTGATGATCGCGATAAGATCGGCAGCCCAGGCTGGCATGACAACGCTGCCTGCCAATGTTGCCGAGACGGCTGCAATCGCAAAACCGCGCGCAATTTTCCTGCGTGTAAACTTCATGTAGACCTCCCAATAAGCCCCGTTTCCCAAAAGGGCGGTAAGTGGGGAGGGCTTGCGCCCTCCCAAGTGACGTCACGTAATGCGACGGATGCTTTCTGCGATTTCTTCCGGTTCGAAAACGTTCTTCCAGTCATCGCGCATCAGCGCAGGAATGCCGAATTCGATTGCCTTGTTGCAGGCATCGGAGAATACGCCCTGAACTTCGCCAAAAATGACGGCGCCGAGAACATTCATGTGGCCAAGCAGGAAGTCGCGAGCAGCTTCTTCAGGAACGCCGCGACGAACGCTTTCGTCCATGGCCTGCTTCATGACGACCAGAAGCGAAGCGCAAACGGTTTCCGAAAGGCCCGGCTCGAGGATTGCGAGCTGCTCGACGGTTACGCGGTGCGAACGCATGACAGGTGCCCAGATGACCTTGGCGATTTCTTCACCAAGCGCATAGGCTTCTTCTGGACCCTGCATCAGAGCTGAAACGATGTGCTGCTTGGCAAACAGACCGCCGAAATGGTCCTTCTTTGCCTGCATGTCTGTTTCGTCGTTGAAGATCGGCGGATGGCAAGGATGCGTCACGAAATAGGTAAGGTCTGCGCGCTCTGGCAGATGACCGGCGAATGGCGCAGCTGCGTCGAGCGCAATAACCATTGTGCCTGGCTTCAGCTTGTCAACGATGCCTGCAGCAACCTTGCCGATGATGGTATCCGGCACAGCCAGAATGACGACTTCAGCGCCTTCGAGACCTGCATCAGCATCGATGGTGTCGATGCCGAGGTCGTTCTTCAGGCGTGCCTTGCCTGCGTCGCTGACTTCGATGTGACGTACGTCAAAGCGTGAACCCTTGAGGTTCTTGGCCAGACGGTAGCCCATCTTGCCGCCCGCTCCAAACAAAGCGATAGCTGTCATGATTGTAGTTCCTTCCCAGACTTTTGGTAGCTCAACTGGTATAACCAGTCAATGAGTATTCCAGATTCAAGCGGTCGACCCGTCGCGAATCTGACTGAAGTAACCGTCAGAACCGACCTGGCCGCCCTTGAGGGCAACCTGCAGGCCGTTGGTGGCGGCGTGAGCGCCGTGTGCCGTGCAAAGCGGCGACCCCGGAGTTTGTGGAAGCGGCAAAAGCGTGGTGAGTGCATCAACATGCAATTCACGCAATGCGTGGCTGGAAGTGTCGCCGCCTGCAATGACTGCGCGGGTAAGACTTTCGCGCTCAACAAGGCTGCGGAGGATGAAGCCGAGGCTGCGCGCCAGCTGGTGGCGGCTGCCTGCGATCTTATCAATTTCTGTGCCGCGATCAGCCGACGGGCCAAGGGCGGTGTTGAGGATCACACTGTTGCCCTGCTTGAGCGCCTTCTGGCCTTCAGCAATGGCAGCTTCGATTGCCTGATTGCCGTTTTCGCCCAAAAGATCGAGCGGGTTGAGATCAATGCCGGTAAAGCCCGATGCGGTCGCGTGGCGGATCTGGCGTTCGGTGGTTGGCGACACGCTGCCTGAAACGACCGCAATGCGGTCAGCCTTGCCTGGAAGCGGAAACTCTTTTTTCGCACCGATCAGTCCGGCCTTGGCCCAAGCGGCCAGAAGCGCATATTCAACGCCGGACGAACCAGCGACAAACCAGCCTTCACGGGCACGCAAACGCCAGAGCTGTTCGCCTGCGTGCAACTGGCTTTCATGGCTATCAACGTCGAGGAGCAACATGCCGTCAGCATCTTTGACAATCGCGTTTACATGTTCATTCGCATCGGCTGCTGAAAGCGCTACGAGATCAGCAAGCACAGTTTTAAGCGCTGTCTGCTGAGCCAGATGCACGCGCAGGTCTGCTTCATGCATAGGCGTGACCGGATGGCGGCTCATGACGGGATGACGGTCGATGCGATAGGTTTCGCCCTGATAGGCGGCGAACAAATTTCCGAAAGATGTGTAACGCTTGAGCTGCGGCGCACCGACAACCAACGGCACATAGGCCTGATTGAAGATTGCTTTGCCGATTTCAACTGCCTTGCCGATATTGCCGACATGCGGTGCCGAATCGAATGTCGAGCAGACCTTGTAATGGGCAATCGCCGCATTGAGGCTTTTCAGCCAGTCGAATGCGGGCGTGAGGTGTTCCTGCATCCATTCCGGCGTTTCGCTGCGGCTGGTGCCTGCAAGGCCGATGGCTTTGCAGTGCGAAAAGCGTGCAAGCAGTGCCTCATCCGGCACATTCATAAACAGAACAGTGTCGACTCCATTGGAAGCAAGTGCCTCCATGACATCAGTCGAGCCGGTGAGGTCGTCACCGTAATAGGACAATAGCAATTCGTTGGAGGCCTGTGACATTACTCGCCACCTTTCCCGAATTTTGCGAGCGAGGCTGCAAGTTCAGGGTGATCTGCCGCATATGTTTCAAGCGGGATACCAGCGACTGCTGCTTCCCATGCCTGCTGCACGGCGCGAACACCAGCAGCCGGGCCACCCGGATGGCTGACAATGCCGCCACCGCACAGATAAAGCAGGTCCGTGGTGCGGCCTGTACGTTCATAGGTTTCAGGCGCCTGTCCGCCCCACTGACCGGAACCGGCAACGGGAAGCGGGCAATCGGCAGGCGTGAACAATGGCGTGCTGACAGCCTTGAACGAATTGACGAAGCTTTCGTCCGGCTCCCAATATTTCACACGAATGCCGTTGATCTGGAACTGATCGACACCGAGCAGGCGCCAGAACTGCTGATAGACGCGGAAATCCATACCAGCACCTGGATTGCGGGTCAGGACGTCCCAGCCATTGCGGTGGGCGTGGAGCACGAGGCCTGAGCGCTTGCGCAGGAAGCTCATGCCGCCAAAGCCAACCGAATTGATGTTGACCACGGCGCAATTGCCGCCAGCTTTCAATACCATGTCATGGTTGCGCATCATGACATCGGGATCGGCATGGGAGATGCCAAAGGCATACATGACCTTTTTGCCGGTCTTCTGCTCGTGATCAAGAATGCGCGGCATGATCGCTTCAATGCGCTCTTTGAGCGGCGAATAGGCCGGGCTCATCAGTTTTTCATCGTCCTTGATGAAATCAACACCAGATTCGATCAATTCGCCGACGAGTTCTGCGGTCTCATGCGGACGCAAACCAAGGGCTGGCTTGACGATGGTGCCGATGATCGGGCGCTTTTCAACGCCGGTGAGGCGACGGCTTCCGGCAATCCCGAACTGTGGTCCGGGATGGGCTGTACGAAATGCATCCGGCAGCTTCATATCGACAACGCGAATGCCGGTCATGCCCTTGATCGAGTAAACGCCGCCAACGGCAATCGTCATCAGCGCTGCAAGGTCGGTGCCGATAGCATCAAGCGGAAAGGCAATATCGACATCGGCGCGCTTGATCGGCCCGTGACCGGATTCAAGCTCTGGCCAAGCAGGCACGCTCGCATCTTCAAGCGGACGAATTTCCAGTACGCGCGCTGCGACGCGCGCCTTCAGCTCTTCTGTTTCTCCGGGAACGGCGACGAAAGTACCGGTCGACTGATCGCTCGCGATCTTGGCTGCCATCTGTTCGATGCTGCCGGTGGTCTCAATGCGATAGGTCAAACAGATGTTCATCGGAATTGTCGTCACTCACTGTTTTTGCTGCGCCTGAGACATGTGCATAGTTGATAAGCGCATGGTGTTTGAGTACCAACTGGTATAATGAGTATTCCAATATCTGCAAGTGGAAAATTGTTAGCCCAGTCACGAGAGCGTGGGTAACGGCTTTCCTCGAGGCATTTGAACATGCATAAGAGAGAAAAGCTCATGAGCAGTGAGATGCAATGACCCAACCAATCGAACCCATCATTCGCCGCAAACTGTCCGACGAAGTTTTCGACCGGCTCGAAAACATGATTACGTCCGGTGAATTGACGCCGGGCGACGAAATGCCGTCCGAGCGTGTTCTGATGGAGCGTTTTGGCGTCGGACGTCCCGCGATCCGCGAGGCGATGCAGTCACTTGCCAAGATGGGACTGGTCAATATCTCGCATGGTGAGCGCGCCAAGGTTTTGAAACTGACTGCCCGTTCGATCTTGCAGCAAGTCGACCCGACGGCGAAGATCATGCTGGCGCAATCCCTGGATACGCTGGAGCATCTCAAAAGCGCGCGTATTTTCTTCGAGCGCGGTATTGCCCGTGAAGCAGCGCAGAAGGCCAGCGAACAAGACGTTGCGGACCTTCGCGCAATCGTGGAGCGCCAGCGGGAATCGCTGGGTGATGCCGATGCGTTCATTTCCGCCGATATGGAATTTCATATTCGGATCGCGAAAATTTCTGGCAATCCGATCTTCGTTGGCGTCAGTGAAGCGATGCTCGCCTGGCTGCGTGAATATCACACGCATATGCTGATCTGGACGGGTAAAGAAAAATACACACTCGTCGAGCACGAAGAAATTATCGAGATGCTTGCCGCTAAAAACTCGGACGGTGCAGAAGCTGCGATGCTGCACCATCTCGAGCGTTCGCGCGCGCTTTATACGAAGTAATAGGCTTTACAATGGTTCCAATTAAGACTGTATCGTTGGAACCGCTGCAGCTATTTGTTTTTACGCATTATCCTACTCAAAACCGCTTCGCACTTTTTGCTGCAAATGCTTTAAGTTTTAGTTCTCAGGGATGTTCTCTCTGAAGATCACCTGAACGCGTGGCGGCTGTGGGTCGAATGATTGGCCTTTGATGCTGCTGATAAGTGCCACCAGTGCTTCACGCGCTTCAACGCGCGGGTTCTGATCAATGACAGCATCCATGGTGCCATTCAGCAGCAGGCGTTTGGTGCTTTCGGTCAGTTCATGCCCAATGAATATAACTGAATCCGATTTACCGGAATCCATCAAAGCCTGACCGATGCCCTGATTGCCAGCGCCTAGATTATATATGCCTGCAAGGTCCGGGTGGCGCTCGAGCACCGCGATAGTCTCAGTATAAGCCTTCTCGCGACTGTCTTCGATCTCTTTCAATTCAACGATATTTAGGTGCGGAAACTCTTCCGCCATCACGCGCCGAAAGCCCATCTCGCGCTCTTCATGCCCGCGATAGGAAAGCGATCCGGCGAATAACGCGACCTTGCTTCCTGCCGCGCGCCCCAAAAACCTGCCAAGGATATAGCCGCCAAGCCGGCCTGCTGCGCGATTGTCGATGCCAATATAGCCAACGCGTGGCACATGTAGAATGTCTGACGCAATCGTTACGATATGCGCACCGGATTCAGCGAGCGCACGCATGGCTTCACGCACTGTCGGGTGATCCAGCGCAATCACGCCAACGCCTTGCGCCTGTCCCTTGAGGCTTTCCAGCGCCTGCGCCAGCGTATCCGGGTTGAAGCCTTCAACACTATGGATGGTCAGGTCAATTTCAGGCTTCAGCGCGGCTTGCCTGACAATCTGATCGCGCAGATTGGCGATGAAGGTGTTGGTTCCTGCAGGCAATACGAAGTCCAGCTTCATCCGCTCAGTGGGTGCTGCATTGCGAGGCGCGCTGCCGGGAAAGTAGCCAAGATTGCGTGCGGCTTGGAGCACGATTTCTCGCGTGCGCTCTTTCACGCCCTCGCGATTGTTGAGAACACGGTCAACGGTCGCACTTGATACACCGGCAGCCTTGGCAATGTCGCTCAATGTTGATCGCAAATCCCGTCCCTCACAGAAATGATGTAAAATGATGTATTTCGATTTGAAAATGATGCAAGTCTTATGCGTCATCGGATGGGTGTTTTCCTCATCAATTCCCGTCGATGTATCCGAAATACATCAAAATACATCATTTTATGCCAAATGCAGTTGGGCTCCTCAGTAGATCAGGCGTTTGTGGCGATAAAAGATGCAAAATGATGTAAAATGATTTTATATGATGTTGACACTCAGGCGAATTGCCTTCATCAATCCTCACCATATCAATGGAGGTTGATATTTCTCATCGAGGGAAGCGGTATTTTCCCTGCTTTTTGGCAAGGATTGACTGCTTCAAACAGCGCGCTGGTCTCAGCGTGGCGATGGGAAACTGATAGCGGGAGGTTCAAATGAGTACAGCGCAGGGTTTCACACCTGATCCGCCGGTTCGTGTTCGGGATCTTAAAATCGGCTGTATCGGTGCCGGCATGATCATGGCCGAGTGTCATCTCGCCGCTTATAAGGAGGCGCGCTTTACGGTTGCAGCGATTGCCTCGCGCACAAAGGCAAAGGCCGAAGAGGTCGCCAAGCGCTGGGAGATTGCTACGGTTCACGACATGCCGGAAGCACTGATTGCCGATGAAGCAATCGAAATCCTCGACATCGCGTATCCGCCGGATCAACAGCCTGCACTTATTCGCAAAGCGCTTGCACAGCCGCATATCAAGGGTATTCTTGCGCAAAAGCCACTGGCTCTGACGCTCGAGGAAGCGATTGCCCTGCGCGACGAGGCCGCAAAAGCTGGCAAAATACTCTCGGTCAATCAGAACATGCGCTACGACCAATCAATGCGTGTGTTGAAGCAAATTCTCGACAATGGCGAGCTTGGCACTCCTGTAATGTCGACAATCGAGATGCGGGCAATCCCGCATTGGCAGGGTTTTCTCGAAGACTATGACCGCCTGACACTATCCAACATGAGCGTTCATCACCTCGATGTGTTGCGGTTTCTATTCGGCGAGCCTGAAACCATCACGACACTGACGCGAACTGATCCACGCACCAAGTTTGCGCACAAGGATGGCATCACCGTTTCGACATTGATGTTCCCAAGCGGCGTCATGGCGGTCTCGATGGAGGATGTGTGGTCAGGGCCGCGCGAAGAAGGTTTTGACAGCGATATTTACATCAAATGGCGCGTCGAAGGCACCGATGGTGTGGCGCAAGGCACGATTGGTTGGCCGGATGGTTCTCCATCAACACTAACGTATGCTTCCAAGAAGACAACTGACGGAAAATGGGTGAGCCCGAAATGGGAAACCATGTGGTTCCCGCATGCTTTCATTGGTGTGATGGAGCAGCTGCAATACGCCATTCAGTCCGGCGAACCGCCAGCACTGTCTGTGGCAGACAATGTGAAAACGGTGGCGCTCATCGAGGCCGGTTACAAGTCGATTGATGAAGGCCGTACGGTCAGATTGTCCGAGATATCAATTAAGTAAACGAGCGCATCCCGAAAAGTGTGAAACGGTTTTCGGAAAAGATGCGCGTTAACAAATAATCTTAACGGGAGGGTTTAGATCATGATGCAGGTGGGTATTTTCAGCGGCTATTTTCCTTATTCGCTTGAGGAAACAGCCAAAAAAATCCGGGCGCTCGACTTCAACACGGTCCAGCTGGACATGCACTTCAAGGATGTTGATCTCAGCGCCGGTCAAATCTCCAAGGATAAGTGCGTCAAGATCCGCGAGACATTCCGCGATCACAACCTGCCGATTTCATGCATTTCCGGCTATACGAACATCATTCATCCGGACAAGGGTGAGCGCGAGCGTCGCGTCGGTTATCTCAAAGAGATTATCCGCCACGCGCAATATCTCGGAACGCCCTATGTGATTTCTGAAACAGGTACTTACAACACTGAGTCTGACTGGGTGCATCACCCGAAAAACAAGACCGAAGAAGGCTTTGAAGAATGCCGCAAGGTCATCGCTGACCTCTCGCAGTTCGCCTATGATCATGGCGCGGTTTTCCTGCTCGAAACCTATGTGAACAATGTGGTCGGCTCGGTTGAGGAAACGGTAAAGATGTTTGCTCAGGTTGATCATCCGGGTCTTGGCCTGCTGATGGACCCGACCAACTATTTCGAGACGCACAATATCGACCGGATGGATGAAATTCTCAATCAGGTCTTCGATACGCTGAGCGACAAGATCAAGATCGGTCATGCGAAAGACGTCAAGCGCTCAGGCGATGACAAGAGCGAGAAGCACGCCGATATTGGCGATGCTGAAGCACTTGAAAGCCATACTTTCCGCGGCGTTGGCGAAATCGAATTGCCCGCTCCGGGTCTTGGTTCACTGAACTATGACCTTTATCTCAAGCGTCTTGCGCAGAAACACCCGAACATTCCGATGATTATCGAACATCTCGACGAGGCTGATGTGCCGCGTGCGAAGAAGTTCCTTGATGGCAAACTGCGCGCGCAGGGACTTTAAAACTACCTAGGGCGGGGTGAGGCGGCCGGTGCTACAAACAAGCGTTTACACACTGGCCGCCTTTTGAATGAAATGGCTGTACGCCGCAGTATTTAAGGTGCGAACATGGTGAAGCTTTACGGAGAGGCGAGATCGCGTCGCGATATCGCTGCGAGCAGTGGCTCTTTTGCACAATTTGCAGGCGTGCGCCTGATGACGCTGGAAGACGGATTGGAACGCGGCATAAGAATGCTGGAGTTTCGTTCGGGCACCGGCCTGCGCTTTACCGTACTGGTTGATCGCGCCTTGGATATTGCAGATTGCGATTATCGCGGCATGGCTATCGGCTGGAATTCACCATCTGGCTTCCGCCATCCGGGCCTGCATGAATATGAAGGTGAGGGTGGCCTCGGCTGGATGCGCTCTTTCTCGGGCCTGATGATCACATGCGGTCTCGATCATATCCTCTTCATGTATGACGAGGCGGCGGATCATTATAATTACAAACCGCGAGAGATGATCAAGCATTCCATTCATGGTCGCGTTGGCACCATTCCGGCGAAACTCACCGGCTATGGCGAGCGTTGGGAAGGGGACGAATGTTTTCTCTGGTGCGAGGGTGTCGTCACTCAGGGAACCGTTTTCGGCGAGCATCTTGAATTGACGCGCCGCATCGAAATCAAGGCTGGCACCAACGATATCAAGCTGACGGATCGTGTGACCAATCGCGGCTTTTATCGAACGCCGCATATGTATTGTTATCACATCAATGTCGGCCATCCGGTTCTGGCTGAGGGGTCGCGCTATCTCGCTCCCATCAAGGATGTTGTCTGGGCGGCGCATGCGGGCGAGGATTACCAAAAGCAGAGCGTCGGCTATCGCTCAATGCCTGCGCCGCAAATGCAGTTTCATGAACAGGTCTGGCAGCATGAAATGGGAGCGGATGCCAATGGCGAAGTGCCGGTCGCGCTGGTCAATGACAGGCTTGGTATCGGCTTTGAGGTTGTCACCCGCAAGGATCAGTTCCCCTGCATGTATGAGTGGCAGAACCTGCAGGCTGGGCAATATGCACTTGGCATTGAACCGGCAACCAACCACGTCCTTGGGCATGGAGCTGCGCGTGAATGCAATGAGCTGATCTGGCTCGAACATGGCGAGGAGCGTCGCTACGATAGTACGTTCCGTATCCTTGCAAATACCTCGGAAATTGTGGCAAGCGAGGCTCGAATTGTGGCGATTTGCAGGCAACCTGATGGCGATTATCCGGCACCATCAGGTAATCACATTACCATTGGAGGCCGCTCATGAGCGGTGCACCCATGTTTTCAGTAGCGGGGAAAACCATTCTCTATACAGGCGCCGCCGGTGGTTTGGGTCTTGAAACAACCTTGAATTTCCTGCGTGCCGGCGCGCGGGTTGTCGCCATTGATCACGATTCGAAAAAGATCGAGGAGCTGAGAAATAAAACAGCGCTTGAGAACCTTGACGGACTTTCTATTCACGCGCTTGATCTGTCTGATTTGTCAGCACTTCGCCCTGCATTAGAGGCTATTTCCAATGACGTCGGTGGCTTTGATGTTGTGATTAACAATGCCGCGATTTATCCATCAAAGCCGTTTGAAGAATACACGCTTGAGGAAATGCAGAAGGTGCAGCACATCAATGTTGATGCGGGCATCGTCTGCGTTCAGGTGGCGCTGCCTCATATGCGGAAAAAGGGTTGGGGCCGTATTATCAATATCGCCAGTGTTACAGCCTATGGCGGCTGGGCACAGCTCTCGCCTTATGTGCAATCGAAGGGTGCTCTGATCGGGCTTGCGCGCGCCTGGGCACGTGAATTCGGTGCCTATGGCATTACCGTCAATGCGGTTTCTCCGGGGGCATTTCCTACAGACGCAGAAAAAATCCATCCTGATCCAGAAGGCTATACGCGCTATGTGTTGGACCATCAGTCGGTGAAGCGCCGTGGTTCCGCCCATGATATTGCTTCCGCTTTGATGTTTCTTGCTTCTGAAGAAGCAGGATTTATCACCGGCCAGACCTTGAATGTCGATGGCGGATGGGTGATGCATTAGGGAACGAATTTGCATTGGAGGAATGCGTGAGGAAACTTTATCTGGCGGTCGGGTCGCTTAATCGCGAAGCCCCTTATTTTCAGGGTGCACGTGGCGAAGGCCTTTCCATCTACGCATTCGATACGATGACAGGTGAAGCTCAGCGCATTTGCGGCACAAGTTCGGTCGACAATCCGACATTTCTAAGCGTCGATCCGGATTCAGGCGTCATTTACGCCAATTCGGAAGTGTTCAACTGGTATGAAGGCACTGTTGCCGCCTATCGATTTGATGCTGGGCGTGGTGAGCTTGTTTATCTCAACAAGCAGGCCTGCCAGGGCAGCATATCGGCCTATAACATGGTCACGCACGACAGAAAATTTGTGCTGGTTGCCAATTATGCCATGGGAACGGGTGGCCCGGATCAATCGCTGGTCGCATTGCCGATCTTAGCCGATGGTTGTTTGGGGCCGGTAAAAGGTTCTGTTCGTCACGAGGGAGTGCTTGGACCAATCACCGATCGGCAGGAACGAAGTCATCCGCATTGTGTGGTTGAAACGCCAGAGGGCGGCATCTTTCTCGCTGCCGATCTTGGTCTTGATGAAATCATAACGTACCGACTGGATGATGAGGGTGCGTTCGAGCGCCGCAGCAGTGTTGCTGTTATAGCGGGCTCTGGGCCTCGACATATTGCGCAGCATCCGAACGGCCGGTTCGTCTATGTTTCAAACGAACTTGATTCCAGTGTTTCGCTTATTCATCGTGACGGCACTCAGTTGAGCCTTGGCCAAACTCTGCCAAGCGTACCTGCGGACATCGAATCTCATGGTGCAGATATTCATCTGACACCCGATGGGCGGTTTCTCTACTGTTCGAACCGTGGGCCGGACAGCATCACGGCATTTCGTGTGGATCAGGAAAATGGCAGCTTGGTTGAGATCGGCCAGAGCTTTACGGGTGGAAAAACACCGCGTAATTTTGCTGTGACACCAGATGGTGGATGGCTTCTGGCCGCGAACCAGAACGGAGATTGCATCGCAATTTTCACAATCGACAAGGAGACGGGCATCTTGAACGATACTGGCAAGCGCATCGAAATTGGCACTCCCGTCTGTGTGAGGCCGTTCTATCTGTGAGCGGTGAAACCGGTCTTCCACGAAAGCAACGCCGTAAGGGCTCTGGCGTGACCATGGCCGATGTGGCTGCGGCTGCAGGCGTGTCGATGCAGACGGTCTCGCGGGCACTCCGCTTTCCCGATTCGGTAATGCCTGAAAAACGCAAGGCTATTCAGGACGCGATTGAGAAAACCCATTACGTCCATAATCTCGCTGCAAGCCACCTTGCTTCACATAAGAGCAATACGGTCGCAGCAATTATCCCGACGCTCTCAGCTTCTGTTTTTGCAGAAACCATCCAACATTTTTCCGATGTTCTGCACAATGCGGGATATCAGATTTTCTTGGGTAATACGGATTATCGCCCGGAGCGCGAGGAAGAGATTATCCGCAGTCTGTTGGGCCGTCGTCCGGATGGAATTTTCCTCATCGGTACACATCACAGCAAGCGCAGCGTGGCGCTGCTCAGGCGGGCTGCCATACCTGTCGTTGAGGGCTGGGATTTTACAGACAAACCGATTGATCGGCTGGTTGGATTTTCGAATACGGCTGCGATTGGTGAGATGGTTGATCATCTGATTAATGCAGGCAGGCGTTACATTGTTTTCGCAGGTGTTGTCAGAAAAGGTGACAGCCGTGCAGCGGAGCGTCGCGCCGGGTTCAAGGCGGCGATGGAGCGGCTATTTCCAGACGAAAAGCCACGCATCACCGTGGCGACCGAAATGCCGATTGCCATGGCTTCGGGCGTTGATCTTTTGCGTCGGGCACTCGCGCAATATCCGGAAGCTGATGCTGTCATGTTTTCGAGCGATATTCTGGCGTCAGGCGCGCTGCTGGAAACGCAGCGCATCGGCATCAAGGTGCCGCAACGCTTAGCGATTACCGGCTTTGGTGACTTTGAATTATCACGCCATCTGCTACCGCCATTAACGACGGTTGCGGTGCCTTCGGCAGAAATTGGACGACAGGCGGGTGAGCTTTTGCTGCAAGCCATGCGCGGTGAGACATCGGCAAATACCATCGTCGATGTCGGCTTTGAGCTGAAGATCAGAGCCAGTGGGTAGAATGCGTTTCGATCTGACTGAATCAGGTCGGCATTCAAGTGTTTGTTTTCATGCTCTCTTTCCCATAACGGGGTTCCCTGTTCGGGAAGACCACTAGCGCACCTCGAATTATGCTCTTTATTCGTTGCCTCGAAAGATGAGCGCTAATTTTAAATTCAATGATAGCTCGATGTTTCGTATTTATATCTGTTGTGATTCATAAAATATGTTAGCGCTCACTCTGGACAATCAGAAAATATCCGATAGGTTCAGCGCAAATGGATTTGAACAGGGAGGAGGCAGCTATGGGTGTTTTATCAGGTTATCGGGTGCTGGATTGTTCGATTGCCATGGCAGGGCCGTTTGCAGCGCAGCGGTTGGGTGATCTGGGCGCCGATGTTGTCAAAGTTGAGCCGACAACGGGTGAATGGCAGCGCCATGTGGCTGCAGGCGGTGCGGAAGGCAACAAGGTCAATGTCTCGTTTCTGTCGCTTAACCGTAACAAGCGTTCACTCGCAGTCGATCTGAAATCCACGGACGGCAAACAGGTTCTTATGGACTTGGTCAAAACGGCTGATGTCTTTTTGCAGAACTATCGTCCGGGCGTCGCAAAACGTCTCGGCGTGGATTACGAGTCGCTCTCCAAGATCAATCCGAAGCTGATCTATGTTTCGATTTCCGGTTACGGCGAAGATGGCCCTTATGTCCAGCGTCCGGGACAGGATCTGGTTTTACAGGGCATGTCGGGGGCAATGCTTTCGGCAGGGCGTGAAGGCGAGCCGCCGACTGCCGCCGGGCAATATCTCGTTGATGCCATCACGGCTTATAACGCCTTTGAGGGTGCGCTGGCGGCGCTTCTCCATCGCGAACGTACGGGCGAAGGCCAGCTCGTTCAGGTCAATATGCTGGATGCGATCACCACCATCCAGATGCAGGAGCTTTCGGTTTTCACGGTTGGGGGCAAGCCACAGACCCGCTCTGCAGAACCGCATGCACATGTTTACATCCGCGCGCCTTACGGTGCTTTTGCAACGTCTGATGGTTTCATCATTGTCGCTTTCCCAAAGCTGAAAACGCTGGGTGAAGTGATTGGCGAAGACAGCTTCCTCACCATGAATGACGAGGTCGATACATGGGCGCGCCGCGATGAAATCTTTGCCAAAACGCGAGATAAGCTGAAGGCAAAAACCTCTGCAGAATGGCTGGAACTTTTGCGTGCTGCCGATATCTGGTGTGGCCCTGTTTATGGTTATGCCGATCTCGTTGAGGACGAACAGATCAAACATAACGGCACGTTTGTGGAATACCAGCATCCGACTGAAGGCAAAGTGAAAACGCCGGGTTTCCCGATCCGTTTCTCCAAAACACCATCGACGGTTGATCGCGGCGCGCCGATCACCGGGCAGGACACGCGCGATATCCTGGCAGAAGCAGGATATGCGGCGGATAAGATCGCAGCGCTTGAGCAGTCCGGCGTTATCGTTTCAGGAAACCTCTAAAATGCAGGTGATTAACGCTCTCACCTGGGATCATCCGCGTGGTTATAACGCGCTGGCTGCAGCTGCAAAACTACCGCAGACGGTCAATTCAGGCTTGGATATCCGTTGGAATAAGCAGCCGCTTGAAGGCTTTGAATCGCATCCGATTGCCGATCTTTGCGCCCGCTATGATCTCGTGGTTCTCGATCATCCGCACGTAGGAGAAGCCATTTCCGGCAACTGCCTTCATTCTTTGGAGGATGTGTTTGGCGATGAAATCGTTGCGACATTGGCCAGTGCAAGCATCGGCCCGTCACTGACGAGCTATCGCTTTGCGGGAAAGCACTGGGCGCTGCCGCTTGATGCCGCTACGCAGGTCATGGCATTGCGGCCTGATCTTTTGGCCAATGTACCGACGACTTGGGACGAGGTTGTGCGCCTATCGCGTGAAAGTGGCAATGTGGCGCTTTCGCTCGCTGGTCCCCATGCCGGTCTGTCATTCTTGTCCATAGCAGCGGCTCTTGGCGAGCCGCCAGCAGAAAAAGACCCGGACATTCTTGTGTCAGATGCAGTTGGTCGCAAGGTTTACGATCTCATGTCGGAACTTGCGGCGCGCAGTCCGGCATCGGTCAGGCAGAAAAATCCAATCGGTATTCTAGGCCATATGGCGGGGCATGACGATGTGGCTCTATGCCCGCTCGTTTACGGCTATGTGAACTATGCCGCTCCGCAAAACGGTCATCCTCTGGCTTTCCACAATGCACCGAGCGCTCGTGCTGATGGACGTCCGGGTTCGACATTAGGCGGCACTGGCATCGGAATTTCGCGCCGTTGTAATGTTACACCAGAACTTAAAACTCATCTTTTGTGGCTTATGAGCCAGGAAGCGCAGTCCGGTTTCATTCCAGATCATGAAGGGCAACCCTCGCGCCGCGATGCCTGGCATGACGAGCGCGTGAATGCGCATTGGGGCGATTTTTATCGCAACACGGCAGACACGCTCGAGCAAGCCTATGTGCGCCCGCGTCACGACGGATACATCGCCTTTCAGGGCCAAGCGTCAGCGCTTCTGGGTACAGCTTTTGATCAGCGACGTCCTGCAATCGATGTGTTGAGCGAACTGCGATCTCTTTATGCGGTTTCGCGTGCAAATGGCGGTGAAAGGTAAGTTTCCCATGACTGAAGATGTAAAATTCGAGATTGATGGCGCCGTTGCCATTATCACGTTGAACCGCCCGCAAAAACTCAACGCCGTCACGCCGGAAATGGCTGACGCAATCGTTGCCGCCGTTACGGAATGTAATGACAGCGACACGATCCGTTGCGTCATCCTGACGGGCGCTGGTGAGCGCGCTTTTTGCGCGGGTTCTGACATTCGCGAACTCGATACTTATGAGACGCCGTGGCAGTTCCGCAATCGGCCGGATTATTGCGATGCATTTCGTGCGCTGCTCAAACCATCAATTGCAGCCGTCAATGGCTATGCGTTTGGCGGCGGGCTTGAAACCGCAATGTCGTGCGATATCCGAATTGCTTCTGAAAACGCCCAGTTTGCAGCACCTGAAATCAAGCTCGGCTGGATTGGCGGTGGTGGCATGGCGGCGCATCTGGTGCACTCCATCGGTGCATCCAATGCAGCACTTATGATTATGACCGGCGATCCGATAGCCGCAGATAAAGCCGAGCGTTGGGGACTTGTAAGCGAAGTCGTATCGCAGGCCGATCTGCTTAAGCGCGCCCGTGAAATCGCCGATGTGATCGCCTCGCGCGCGCCGATTGCCGCAGAAACCGCGAAACTCAATCTCAAGGCTGCTGTTTCGATGCCGCTTGAAAAAGCAATCGAATATGAGCGCGATCTGCAAACAATCTGTTTTGCCACGGCCGACGCACAGGAGGGTCGTGCTGCCTTCAAGGAGAAAAGGGCACCGTTTTTTCATCGACGCTAACAGGGCTGGGGGCTTTAGAACGCACCCTGAAAAGCTGTTTTCGGGATGCGTAGCAATACAAAATGTTAGAGCGGCGATCTCAATCGATCAGATCGAAACACGCTCTAGCTCGTCAAATCGAGGGAGAGGGATTTTGACAACCGAAACCATGGGCAAGCAAAAGGCGCTTGGCAGTACGATATTTGCCAGCACCATCGGTACAGTCGTCGAGTGGTACGACTTCATTCTGTATGCGACAGCTGCCGCGCTTATCTTCAACCATCTGTTCTTTCCGCAATTTGACCCGACAACGGGTATCATTGCGTCTTTCGCGACTTATACGGTTGGCTTTCTGGTGCGTCCGCTGGGCGGCATCGTGTTTGGCTGGATGGGTGACCGCATCGGGCGCAAGCCGGTGCTGATGATTACGCTTTTGATGATGGGTATCAGTACCACATTGATCGGCTGTCTGCCGACCTATGACACGATCGGCATTTGGGCACCGATACTTCTGCTTCTGCTGCGCGTTGTTCAGGGGCTTGGCGCGGGTGCTGAATATGCGGGTGCCGTGGTTATGGCAGGCGAGATCGCCGGTGGCCGCCGTGGTTTCTTTGCAAGTCTTCCTGCGGCTGCTGTCGATGTCGCTACAATTTTGGCGGCAGGTATTTTTGCTCTTTTCACGCTGTTGCCTGAAGATGACTTTATGAGCTGGGGTTGGCGTATCCCGTTCCTGCTAAGTGGTCTGGTGCTGTTTCTCGGCGTTTACATCCGTCAGAAAGTTCCGGAATCGCCGGAGTTCGTGCAGGTTAAGGAAGAGCGTCGCGACGCTAAATTGCCAGTACTCGAAGTGCTACGTGATCATCCACGGACCATGCTTGCCGCAATGGGTGCGAACCTTGCTCCCAATCTGTCTTATGTCTTCCAGACATTTACGCTCGCCTATGCCACGTCGAAACTCGGGTTCCCGCGCGAAATCATTCTGACGGGCGTCATGCTTTCAAGTGCGTTTGGCGCTGTGATGTGTGTGGTTTTTGGCGCATTGTCTGACCGTGTCGGACGTGTGCCGATCATGGCTTTGGGATCGGCTGCCGCGGCAATCTATTCGCTGGTCTACTTCCAGTTGTTGGGTGCCGGTACACCATGGACGGCAGTGGTGCTGATCATCATTGGACATGCAATTGGTGCACGATCATCCTTTGGTGTTCAGCCAGCCTTTTATTGCGATATTTTCCCCACGGAAGTTCGCTACAGCGCGATAGCATTCGCACGAGAAGTGACGGGTGCCATCTTTGTTGGCCCACTGCCGCTCCTCGCGACCGCTCTGGTGAGCTGGTATGGTTCTGCCTGGCCTGTCGCAATCATCACAGCAATCTATTGCCTGATCACGACAGTATCCGTTTTGTGCGTCGAGAAAGCACAAAAGCTCGACGCGGAAGCCAGAGAGAGGCGCGGTCTCATAGAGCAGGAAGCGTAGTTTCCTAAAGTCACTACGCCCCCATATCTAAAAATTGCTCTGACCGGATTTTCCGGTCAGAGCTTTCCAGCGAAAGCTGCATTCAGCAGATCAAGCGCGCCCTGCTTAGTCAGTTCTATCGGATTGCCTCCAGCCGTTGGGTCAACGATAGCCATCTCGGCTATCAGGTCTTTGCGAGCCGCATCCATTTCAAGCCCTTTGACAAATTCCGGCAATGTATTCGGGACGCCGAGGTCTTTGCGCAGCTTCAGGATGGCATCAACAAAGCCGTCGAAACCGCCTTCAATGCCAAGATAATCGGCAAGACGTTCAATGCGCTTTTCAATAGCCGCCCGGTTATGGTGAAGGACATAAGGCATGAAGACAGCATTGGTCATGCCGTGATGTGTGTCGTAAAGCGCACCAATAGGGTGAGATAGCGAGTGGATCGCGCCAAGCCCCTTCTGGAAAGCAGTGGCACCCATGGAAGCCGCCGCCATCAGGTTGGCACGCGCTTCGATATCCGAGCCATCGGCATAGGCCTTGGGTAGATTTTCAAACACAAGACGAATGCCTTCAACAGCGATACCATCTGCCATCGGATGAAAGCCGGGCGCGCAATAGGCTTCCAAGCAATGAGCGAGCGCATCCATGCCGGTGCCGACCGTGATGAAAGGTGGCATGCCAGTCGAGAGTTCCGGATCGGCAATGACGGTCACGGGCAGCATTTTCGGATGGAAAATAACCTTCTTGGTGTGGGTTGCTTCATTGGTCAGAACGCCAGCGCGACCAACTTCCGAGCCCGTTCCAGCGGTCGTTGGTACGGCGATGATCGGTGCGATTGCGTTGCTGTCAGCGCGGGTCCACCAATCGCCAATGTCTTCGAAATCCCAAACGTCGCGGGTCTGGCCAGCCTGAAAGGCGATGAGTTTGCCAAGATCAAGCGCCGAGCCGCCACCAAATGCAATCACACCATCATGCTTGCCTTCATTGAAAACCTTGACGCCAGCATAAAGATTACTCTCAACCGGATTGGGCTTAACGTCGGAAAAAACCGCGTATTTTACGCCTGCTTGATCAAGAATGGCGAGTGTGGAAGCAACCACCGGCAGCTTTGCGAGGCCCGGATCGGTGACGAAGAGTGGTCGTTCGATGCCTGCTGCTTTCAGCACGGCGGGCAGTTCCTTGATGCGGCCCGGTCCGAAAAGCACGGTGGTCGGGAAATTCCATTTGGCAGTCAAAGTGGTCATGTCGATCGCTTTCAAGATATTCAAAAAAGATCAGATTTTTTCACGCAGGTGGAAGGACTTAGGCTGCGTGAGATTGCCGTAACCGATAGGTGAAAGGGCAGCTCCCTTGCCAGTATCCTTTACGCCGGTCCACACAAGTGCGGGGTCGAGATAATCACAGCGGTTCATGAACACGGTTCCGGTTTCAATGCTGTCGCCAAGTGCTGCCGCGTGATCGGTATCGGTCGTCCAGAGTGAAGCGGTGAGGCCATAAATACTGTCGTTCATCAGTGCTAGTGCCTCCTCATCATTGCGCACCTTCATGATGCCAACGATGGGGCCGAAGCTTTCTTCACGCATGACGCTCATCTGATGATCGACATTGGTGAGCACTTCGGGAGCAATATAAGGCGAACCGGCAATGTCGTTGTCGACTGTCATGTTCACATGGACTTTCGCGCCTTTGCGTAATGCTTCGGCCTTCTGCTCGCGAATGAGATCGGCAAAACGCGCCTGCGCCATTGGTCCAAGCGTTGTTGCGCTATCCAGCGGATTGCCGACGACATATTGCTTCGTGAGATCAATAAAGCCGTCAACAAACCGATCATATACGGCTTCATGCACGTAAATACGTTCGATACCGCAGCAGCACTGACCCGAATTGAAGAATGCGCCATCAACCAGATTGGCGACTGCATGATCGAGATTGACGTCCGGCAATACATAGGCCGGGTCTTTTCCGCCAAGTTCCAGCCCTAGCGACATGAACGTTCCGGCCGCAGCCTTTTCAATCGCGCGGCCGCCACCGACCGAGCCGGTGAAATTGACATGGTCGATGCTGCCGGATGCGAGCAGCTTCTCGGTTGACGCATGATCGAGCACAATGTTCTGGAACACACCTTTCGGAATGCCTGCTTTCTCAAAAGCCTGCGCGAAACGCTCACCGGTCAGCAGTGTCTGTGTGGCATGTTTGAGGATCACGCTGTTGCCTGCCATCAATGCGGGGATGATGGTATTGACGGCTGTGAGATAAGGATAATTCCACGGTGCAATCACCATCACGACACCAAGCGGAACATGCTTCACATAACGCCGGAAGCCATCCTTCTGTGCAGGCACATAAGGGGCCAGCGCTTCTTCGGCAATGTCGATCATGTACTGGCCGCGCTCTTGAACACCGCCATTTTCGCCGCCATAGCGCGTTGGGCGGCCCATCTGCCAGGCAATTTCAGGAATGATGGCCTCCTGCATTGCGGCGAGTGCATCCAATGCTGCACGACAATAGCTGGCTCGTTCAGCGATGCTTAACTGAGCCCAGCCGACTTGAGCCTGCCGCGCTGCAGTGACTGCCGCGTTGATCGCGGCGTCGCTCGCATAAGGGCGCTCCGCATAAATTGAGCCATCAATTGGGGAGATGATCTTGGCAGTGCCACTCATCGGGCAGTTCCTTTGTATGAAGTCATTCTGTATTTCAGTCTGTTTTGGAGCCACAGGTCAATAGCGTTCAAAGCCACGATGCAGTTCCCAATCGGTGACGCGGCGGTCATATTCAATCTGCTCCCAATGAGCGGTGTGGACATAGTGATTGACCACACCTTCACCGAGCGCTTCCTTGAGGAAATCTGAGTTTTTGAGCGCTTCGGCAGCTTCGCGTAAGGTGTAGGGGATTTCCTTCAGCTTCACGGCTGCATAGGCGTCGCCAACGAAAGGCTCATCAAGCTCCAGCTTTTCGTCCACGCCCCTAAGACCGGCAGCAATGAGGGCCGCAAAGGCAAGATATGGATTGAGGTCCGCGCCGCCGATACGGCATTCGATCCGAATACCCTTGGTGCCTTCTCCGCAAAGCCGGAAGCCTGCAGTGCGGTTGTCCTGACTCCACATGATTTTGGTTGGCGCGAAAGTGCCTGCCTGAAAGCGCTTATAGGAGTTGATATAAGGCGCTAGGAAATAGGTGTAATCGGCAGCATATTTCAGCTGACCCGCGACCCAGGACCGCATCAGCGGCGTCATGGTGTAGGGTGCTTGAGGGTCAAAGAACAGTGGCTCTTTTCCGTCTGCACTCCATATGGAATTGTGCACATGGCTCGAACTACCGGCCTTGGCGTAATCATATTTGGCCATGAAAGTGATGCATTTGCCATGCGCATCGGCGATTTCTTTCATAGCGTTTTTCATAACGACATGACGGTCGGCCATTTCAAGCGCTTCGGCATAGCGCACGTTGAGTTCCTGCTGGCCTGGGCCCCACTCGCCCTTGGAGTTTTCAACCGGAATACCGGCAGCCCCGAGATGATTGCGCATGGCGCGCAGCACCTGTTCTTCCTTGGTGGTCAGATGGATTACATAATCCTGAACGTAAGGAGAGGCGGTGTCCATATCCTGCCAATGTTTGGCACGGGCGGTTTTATAGGTTTCGTCGAAAAGATAAAACTCAAGTTCGGACGCGAAATAGGCGCGATATCCGCGCTCATGCAAGCGTGCGAGCTGCTTCTTGAGGATGGCGCGCGGTGAATGCGCGAGGTCTTTATGGTCGTGATGATCAAGCACGTCACAAAGCACAATGGCCGTTTTTTCCAACCAGGGCGCAAGACGCAAGGTGGAGAGGTCTGGCTTCATGACGAAATCGCCGTAACCCTTGTCCCAGCTCGCCGCTTCATAGCCCGGAACCGGCTCCATATCGATGTCATTGGCCAGAAGATAATTGCAGCCATGCGTTTCGTCATGGGCGGTTTCCACAAAGAAGCTCGCGTAGAAGCGTTTGCCAATCAGGCGGCCCTGCATGTCTACAAAACATGCAAGAACCGTATCAATTTCATCATTCGCAACGGCTTTTTTCAATCTGTCGAAAGTCAACTGGTCGGCCATTTATGCTTCGCTCCTCACGGGAAAAATGAGAGGGCGCCGCGCTAAAGCGCGGCGCCATATTCGTCAGGTGTAGCGGTATGGAGCACCGGCGTTGCGCATGGTTTCCTGATATTTTTTCAGGATTGCGACAACTTTGGCATTGCGCTCGCTCTGTTTGGCAACGTCGTCCCAGAACTCAAGCGCAGCATCTTCAATCTGCTTCCATTCGGATTCGGGAATGGTGGTGAGTTCCAGCTTGCCGCCGGTGGTCCGATAATGGGCTTCACCCCACCAATACCAATGCTGGCGATGGTAGTGCGAGGAATCCATTGCTAACCGGAAAAGTGTCTTCAGATGGTCCGGCACAGCGTCCCATTTTTCGGTATTCGCGAAATAGGAACCGGCCCATGCGCCATTGATATTGTTGGTAAGGTAATACTTGTTGATGTCCGCCCAACCAACCGTATAGGCCTCCGTCGCGCCGCACCAGGCAACGCCGTCGAGTTCGCCGGTCTGGATGGCGACTTCGATGTCTTCCCATGGCAATGTGACCGGAACAACGCCGAATTTTGTAAGGAAGCGACCGCCGGTGGGGAAGGTGAAGACGCGCAAGCCTTTAAGATCGGCAACGCTGCGGATCGGCTTTGTCGTCACAAAATTGCACGGGTCCCATGAACCGGCGCTGAGCCATGTTACACCGGGGATTTCGTTATAGGCTTCTTCCCAGATTTCGTTAAGACCATGCCAGTTGAAGAGTGCCGGTACGTCAAGACTATAGCGCGACGCAAACGGAAAATAGGCCCCGAACACGGCGACATCGACTGGGGATGCCATCGAGTCATCATCGCTTTGTGCGGCATCGATTGTACCGGATTGCACGGCGCGGAAAAGCTCCCCCTGTGGGACAAGCTGATCGGCGGTGTAGAGCTCGATCACCATTTCGCCATTTGCTGCCTTGTTGAAGGCATCGATAGACGGCTTGATGACGTGTTCTGCGAGTGCCGGACCCGCATAGGTCTGAAGACGCCACTTGATTGGGCTCTGAGCCCGCACATAAGGCGTTGCAAGTGTCGTGGCGCCAATGGCACCGACAGTGGTTAGCCCGGCCTTTTTGAGAAAGTCGCGTTTGTTAAGCTTGTTATTCTCACTCATGCCCATTCTCCCATTAAGTGTTTGAAGTTCCCTGCTATTTTAACGGCTTGGCCATTAGCGGCTCTTTTGACCGTTCATGCTTATGCGTTCTCCCTTCGAGATCCTGTTATCGGCCCATGTACCAGTTAGGCAACCACATCGCGATCTGTGGAAAGATCATCAGAATGATAATGGTCAGCACCATGAGGAAGAAGAATGGCACGATGGATCGATAAATATCCATCAGCGTCACATCCTTTGGTGCCAACGCTCGCATCATGAAGAGATTGTACCCGAATGGCGGCGTGATGTACGCGATCTGACAAGTGATCGTATAGAGAATGCCAAACCAGATGGGATTGAAACCAAGGCTCTTCACCAACGGGATATACAGAGGTGCCACAATGACCAGCATGGCGGTGTCATCGAGGAACATGCCCAATATGATGAAAGAGAAAAGCATCAGGATCAGAATCGTCCAGGGCGACAAATCAAAAGTACCAAGCAAAAGCCGCTCGATTGCTTTGACCGCTCCAAGACCGTCATAGACAGACGAGAAGCAAAGGGCCGCCAGAATGATCCAGAGGAACATGCAGGTGATGGTCAGCGTATTGCGGGTCGTGGTCTCCCAAACAACTTTCGTCAGACGCTTGCTGAACAACGCTGCGAGAGTTGCCAGCAGAGCACCAACGGCTGAGCTTTCAACGAGGCTTGTAACACCCGTGAGAAACAGCCCCATCATGGTGCCAAAGATGACAAGTGGAAGTAGCCCCACCCGCAGGGACGAGATGCGTTCGCCCCAGGTAATCCGTTCCAGCTCTTCCTTGGGCAAGGTCGGTCCAAGCTCGGGGTTTATGCGGCAGCGTATGTAAATGTAGACGGCGAAAAGTGCTGCCATCAGCAAGCCTGGGCCGATGCCTGCCAGCCAGAGCTGCAAGACCGGCTGTCGGGCGATCATGGCGTAAAGTACCAGCACTACGCTTGGTGGGATCAGAATGCCGAGTGAACTGCCAGCCTGAATGACGCCTGTCACCATAACCTTGTTATAACCACGCTTAAGAAGTTCAGGCAGAGCGACGGTTGCACCAATTGCCATGCCAGCGACGCTCAATCCGTTCATGCAGGAAATGATGACCATCAGGCCGATGGTGCCCAAGGCCAGCCCGCCGCGAATGCCTCCAAACCACACATGGAACATACGATAGAGATTGCTGGCGATGCCGGATTCCGACAGCATATAGCCCATGAATACAAAGAACGGCACGGTTATGAGCGGATACCAATTCAACACCGCGAATGTGGCATTGTAGGGCATCTCGAACGAGCCTTTGCCCCAGAGCAGAAGTGCGGCGATTGTGCCCACAAATCCGATCACACCGAAGACGCGCTGACCCGTCATCAGCAGCACCATCATCGTGGCGAACATAAAAAGCGTTATGAATTCCGAGCTCATATGTGGTGGCCTTCCTCAATCGCAGGGCCTGCAACAGTGCTAATTGGCTTGCCGCGTAACGACGCCCAATCCTTGAAGAAGTTCGAGATGCACTGCAGAAGGAGGAGAAAGATGCCCACCGTCATGATGAGCTTGATCGGCCACAAAACCGGTGCCCAGGCCGTATAATTCTTCTGGCTATAGACGATGGCGTAATTGGTGGAAGAAATCCCGCCCATTACCATCACGCCCAGATAGAAGATGATGAAGAGGATGGTGATCATGTCGGTGATCGCCTTCCTGCGCGGGCTCAGGCGATCAAAGAACAGATCCATACGCACATGCGCGCCCTGTTGCATAGCATAGGCTCCGCCCAGCAGATAATAGGCAGAAAGAAGGAACTGGGACATTTCCAGCACCCAGTTTACCGGCACACCCAGTACAACGCGCGAAAAGGTTGAATAGAGAAGGCAGGCTCCAAGTACGAAAAACAGATACATGGCAAAGCGCCCGACATAATAATTCAGCGCATCAACATATTTGACGAATAGTCTGATCGGCTTCGGCATTTCCCGCTCCTTCAGGCCTTCGGTCTGGTGAGTTGGAGTTGAGGGTCCAGCGTCTTCGCAATATCCGTGAAGATGGTTGCAAGTCGTGCTGCCCAGGCGTCTTGTGTGTCTTTGCTTGTGATTTCGTTGTTGCGGAGCTCAATCATCACGCAAGGCATATTGCGCGGCCGTGCATGGCGCTCCAGCGTGTAATAGACCCGATCTGCAGGTGAATATGGCTCATTCACTCCGACATTGAGGGCCTTATCCCGCTTCAAAGCAGCGATTAGTGGTGCGGCGATACGGTCATCCCGATCATGAATAATGCCGATCTGCCAGGGGCGCGAAACACCGCGATAGATCGGTGTGAAAGAATGGATCGTAACCACCCATGATGCCTGACCGCGCGCTGCGCGGGCATTGATGACCTCTTCAATGCGGCGGTGAAACGGCCTGTGCGACAGATCAATCCGCGCGGTTCTTTCCATAGAGCCGAGTTCATGGTTGCCGGGAACAACTGTCGTTTCGCTAATCTCAGGAATAAGATCCCGCGCATCGAGAGGCCGGTTACAATCGATAAGCAAACGTGAAAGGCCGGCTTCAACAAGAGGGGCATCAAGTGCGGCGCTTAAATGCCGTGCGATCTCAACCGCGCCAGGGTCCCATGCGATATGCGCGTTGAGAGCTTCTGCGTCGAGCCCAAGCCCGTCGAAACTATCCGGTATAAAATTAGATGCGTGCTCGCAAACGAAGAGATAGGGGCTTTCCCCCTTCTCGTTCACAACAAAATACGGCTCAAAAGACACAGCTCCAGTAGCCGCGCGAATATCTCGCTCGTCCGTCATTCTGCTTGTTCCCCGCGCTGTAACTTATGTTACGTTTTTTACGTTTATGCGCTATTGCGGATTATTTGATACGCCGTATGATAATTTGTCAAACACAATTTTGCCCAAATTGGAAAAGAGCTGCCAGAATGGAAAATGCCGCAATGACGAGCACCAGCGTCGCGGAACTGATTAACGAACGCATTGACGCCATGCCCGCGGGTGAACGCAGTGCGGCGCAGACCTTGATTGCGAATTATCCCATGCTGGGACTTAAGACTGTGGCCGAGTTTTCCGCACAGGCGGGTGTTAGTTCGCCCACGATCCTGCGGTTCGTTAACCGCCTTGGTTTTCAGAATTACCCCGATTTTCAAGCTCGGTTGCAGGATGAACTTGCAGCTCAGCTTCAGTCCCCGCACAATCGTAACGAGCATCCCGAAAAGGGCAGGGATGCTGCTTATCCGGCCGTGGAACATACGCTGGAGAATATCCGCGAGACCTTCCGTCATCTGGGCGAGAAGCAATTGCGACAGGTGGTTTCGGCACTCAGCAATTCCAAGGGTAATGTCTATCTGATCGGCGGGCGCTTCACTGACCCGATTGCACAATATATGGCGGCGCATATGTCGATCATTCGCCCGCATGTGTTTCATCTGGGCGGACAGGAAAGTGTGTGGCGAGATCGCTTGCTGGATATGGGCAAACGGGATGTTCTGGTCGTCTTCGATATACGCCGTTATCAGGACAGTCTGTTGAAGCTTGCCGAGAAAGCAAGGGGGCGAGGCGTTGAAGTCGTCCTGATTACGGATCAGTGGCTTTCACCCATCGCGCGCGTGGCACGCCACGTATTGGCAGGCCGTATTACCGTGCCTTCCGCATGGGACTCATCGGCAGCGCTTTTCGTGCTGGCTGAAACAATTATCCGCGAAATGACGCGGGCTTTGGAGCAGGATAGTGCTGCGCGCATCGCTGAACTTGAAGCACTCCGCTAGATACTTTCTTATAAAGAACCTAACGTTTTTGATGGCCTACGCCATCTATTTTCCCGCACGTGAGATGCGCCGATCTGATCGATAATACTTTGATAATATTATAAATTAATCTGATTCCATCGGATGGTGAGGCCGGGTTTCTTATGGCCAAATTCTCACAATATTACCCTCTTGGATAAGCCAGAGACGTTTCTTTCTCGCGCAAAAGCGCGGAAAAGAAGCTTGACTCAACTTATGACATAAGTCATATGACAGATGTTGTGTCAGCCTGATGAGGATCAGGGCAGGATAAAAGGCACTGCGGGAGGAAATGTCGAAGTGCCATGGGACGGTGCTTGGGCAGAAAAAGCTGGAGGAAATCATGATCTCGAAATTGTTGAAGCGTTTTGCGCTTGCTGCAACTTTCGCTTCTGCCTTGTGCGCTGGTGCATCATCAGTCATGGCGCAATCTTTGTCTGACATTACCGGAAAAGGAACTGTCACAGTCGGTGTGCTAACAGGCATTCCGCCATACGACACGGTTGATGCAAGCGGCAAAACCGACGGGTTTCTCGTCGAAGTCGCACGTGATGCCGCAAAGGCGCTCGGCGTTAATCTGGAAGTCGTGCCGGTAAATAATGCTTCGCGCTCGGCAGCGCTTGAGTCCGGTCGTGTAGACTTTCTGATTGCGCAGATGACAGCAACGCCAGAACGCGCCAAAACCTTTCTGATGACCAACCCTTATGGCGCTTATGAAATGCGCTTCATTGCTGCAAAAGACCTCAAGGTTGAATCTTTGCAGGACCTTGCAGGCAAGCGCATCTCGGTGCCGAAGGGCAGTACGCAGGATGTTGCGGTAAGTGGTTATGGCATCGAAGGGCTTGAAGTTGTCCGTTTCGATGACGATGCGCTTGCAATGCAGGCGCTGATTTCGGGGCAGGTTGATGCCACAGCAGCAGTTGCAACGGTTGCCGAAGACATCATCAAAAAGCGGAACCTCACCAATCTTGAAATCAAGAAAGATGTGCCGATCTTTACGCTCTACTGGTCTATGGCCACGCGCAAGGATGCATTTGAGCTTCATCAGTGGCTGAATAATTTCATCTACTACGAAGAAGTTACGGGCCGTCTGAATGAACTCCATCAAAAGTGGATTGGTGGCCCAATTCCGGGTGGAAAACTCCCGACATTCTAAGCCCTTTCTGTCTGATCGGCGTCGCATGCCGAAATGTATGCGACAGCCCGTTCCTTCATGCCGTGTTCCTTGTGCGATGTTTGGATCGACCGAAGAATAAGCATAAAAGTTAAAGTGTTACGGCGTCTCGTCATCTCTTGTAGCGCCGCTGTTAACTCTGAAAGATCAACACAATGGCCTATGTGATGGACTTCGCTCCGGTGTTTGCCCGAGCTCCAGAGCTTGTAACCGGCGCAATCAACACGATAATTCTGTCTGCGGAGGCGATCGCTATCGGCCTGACGATCGGTCTTGCTGTGGCTCTGCTGCGGTTCAACGGTCCGCGTTGGGGCAGGAATATCGGCGCGATCTACGTCGAAGCATTCCGCAACACACCGCTTCTGGTGCAACTCTTCCTGATTTATTTCGGTTTGCCTTATACAGGGATCAAACTCGATGCCAATCAGGCAGCAATTTTTGCGGTGTCGCTCAATCTTGGCGCCTATTCGGCGGAGATATTTCGCGCTGGTCTGGTTGCAATTCCAAAGACCCAGATTCAGGCTGGACTGGCACTTGGTTTGTCGCAGCTGCAGGTCATGCGCTATGTGGTTTTGGTTCCAGCCTTGCAGATTGTGTATCCTGCACTAACGGGACAGCTGACGCTGACTTTGTTGGGCACTTCAATTGTGTCGGCGGTTTCAGCAAAAGAACTGACCATGGCGGCGGGGACCATCGAGTCCCAGACGTTCAGAAGTCTTGAAACCTTCCTGATCGTGGCTGCCATCTATATTTGTATCACCTTCTTTTTCCGCTTCATCTACATGCTGTTTGGCCTTTGGCTGTTCCGCCGCCGCGTGGATGTCAGCAATGAGACGGCTGCATTGATGCTCGACGTACAGGAGCAAAAGCCATGATCCAGTCATTCGGATGGACAAGCATACAGTTCCTGATCCAAGGCCTTTGGTGGACGGTCGGTCTTTCACTCATCACTTTTGTCTGCGGCGGTTTTCTCGGATTGCTCTTTGCGCTGGGTCGCTCGCTGGGACCAAAATGGCTGCGCTGGATCATCATGGGCTATATCCAGGTCGTGCAGGCAACGCCGCTTCTGATCCTGTTGTTCCTGTCGTTCTACGGCTTGAGCTTCCTTGGGTTCTACTTCCCGCCACTGGCTGCCGCAGCGATCTCGCTGACGATTTATACGACGGCCTTTTTGGCTGATATCTGGCGCGGATGTATTGAATCCATTCCGCGTGCCCAGTGGGAAGCCTCGGATTCACTCGCGCTCAGCGGACCACAAACCCTGCGTTATGTAATCTTGCCGCAAGCATTCCGCATCGCTCTCGGACCAACTGTTGGTTTCATGGTGCAGGTGATCAAGAATACCTCGGTAACGGCCCTGATCGGCTTTGTCGAACTCACCCGTGCCGGACAGCTTCTGAATAATATGACCTTCCAGCCTTTCCACGTCTTTCTGACTGTTGCGGTGATGTATTTCGCCCTTTGCTATCCGTTGTCGTGGTGGAGCGAGAAATTAAAGGAGCAGAAAAATGCCAGCGCTGCGCATTGATAACCTGCAAAAATCTTTCGGATCTCTTCCTGTGTTGAAGGGCGTGAACCTTTCGGTCGAACCGGGCGAAACAGTCGCCGTGATCGGGCGGTCCGGTTCGGGCAAGAGCACCATGCTTCGCTGCATCAATGGGCTTGAGTTGTTTGACGCCGGGTCGATTGAGGTGGTTGGACACAAGCTGGATGGCACCAACAAACGCCTGCGCGATTTGCGCAAGGAGGTGGGGATGGTGTTCCAGAGCTATAATCTGTTCCCCCATTTAACGGTCGCTGAAAATATCAAGCTGGCACCACGCATCGTCAAAAACGTGCCCAAGGCGGAGCAAGATGCGCTGGTCGATGAAGTGTTGTCGAAAGTCGGCCTGCTTGAGAAGAAAAACGCTTATCCGGATTCCCTATCCGGCGGGCAACAGCAGCGCGCAGCGATTGCCAGATCATTGGCGATGAAGCCGAAAGTCATGCTGTTTGACGAAGTGACCTCGGCGCTTGATCCGGAGCTGACCGGTGAGGTTTTGAAGACCATAGCCGAACTCGCCAAAACTGGCATGACCATGCTTCTAGTCACGCATGAGATGGGTTTTGCCCGTCGTGTCGCGACCCATACCGTTTTCATGCACGAGGGCAAAGTCTGGGAGGCTGGCCTTTCCGAAGACCTTTTCGCAAATCCTAAAACGCCGGAGTTGCAGGCCTTTATTGCCTCCGACGTGAAGTGATCCAACTAAATTCTATTCCCCACATAACAACTGACTCAAGGAGAGAGCAGTGCCTGTAGTTGAAAACCTTAAACTGGCCGAAAAGCTGCGCAATGGCGAAGCGACATTCGGTACGACAATCTACACCGGTTCGACGACAGCAATCGAAGTTGCTGGCAACTGGGGTCTGGATTTCGCATTCATTGACGCCGAACATACACCGGTCAATGTCGATACCCATATGGAAAAGCTGGTGATGGCAGCACTTCTGTCGGGTATTGCGCCGTTGGTCCGCGTTCGCGGCACCAATGAATGGGATATCCGCAAGTCGCTCGAAATCGGCGCAACCGGCGTTATCGTACCGCAGGTCAATACAGCGGAACAGGCCCGCGCTATCGTGCGCGCTGCAAAATTCCCACCTTATGGTCGTCGTGGTGGTGATGCGTCCTGCCGTGCCGCAGGATTTGCAGGACCGGGCTTTCAATGGTCGTCCTACATGGAACGTGAGAACGCCAATAAGCTTGTAATCCCAATGGCTGAGAGCTTTGAATTCTTCGACAATATCGATGAAATTCTCGATGTCGAAGGCATTGACGTCATCAACTTCGGCCCAGCCGATTACTCAATCTCGCGCCGCATTTCCATCGACTATTCGATGTCGCATCCGGAAGTCGACGAGAAGCTGAGCGAGCTCATTGAGAAGTGCCATGCGCGCGACATCAAGGTTATGGCCCCATGCATTCCGCCGGTTGCTGAAAGCGTGACTGCGCTCAAGAAGAAGGGCGTGGACATGATCATCATGGGCAATGATGTGATGTTCCTCAATGAAGGAAACCGTCGCGCACGCGAAGCCATCGACACGTCGGCCAAGGCATAAAATCTGCGAGGAGAACACAATAATGACCGATATTTTTAGCGTCAAAGACCGCGTTGCGGTTGTAACAGGCGGACTTGGGCAGCTGGGAACACAGTTTTCCAAGACGCTGGCCGAAGCCGGTGCAAAAGTGGCGATCTTCAGCCGTCGCCCGTTCACACGTGAGCAGATTGCTGAAAAGTTTCCCGGACTTGAAGACCGCATTCGTGTCTATGAAGCAAGCGTCACGGATAAGGCCGCGCTGGAAGCTGCGACCAAGCAGTTGATCGCCGATTGGGGTGTGCCACATGTGCTTGTCAACAATGCGGGCATCGATTCAAAGCCAGACGGTTCAGCAGAGCAGAATGCACCGTTCGAGGTCTATCCGCAGAAATTCTGGGATGACATCATCGATACCAACCTCACCGGCGTTATGCTGACCAGTCAGGTTATCGGCAGCCACATGGCTTCTGAAGGTCGGGGTTCGATCATCAATGTTGGCTCGATCTATGGTCTGGTTTCACCCAATCAGGCACTTTACGCCTATCGTGAAAAGCGCGATGGCGTTCCCTTTATCAAGGCGATTTCCTATGCGGCTTCCAAGTCGGGCCTGATCAATCTTACGCGCTATCTTGGCACCTATTGGGGTGAAAAGAACGTTCGTGTGAACCTGATTTCGTTTGGTGGTGTGAAGACCGCAAGTTTCGATAAGGAATTCATCGATGCCTTCCTTGATCGCGTGCCAATGCGTCGTCAGGCCGAGATCAATGAATATAACGGCATCATCCGTTTCTTGGCATCCGATGCTTCGTCTTACATGACCGGTTCGAATGTCGTGGTGGATGGTGGCTTTACAGCCTGGTAATTGTTGAGGTTTTCCCTGACTGAATGGGAGCCGGATTTGCTTGCGAATATGTTGAAAACTTGACATATAATGCGATTTTACATATGACATATGTCATAACTCTAATTTATAAAGAAGTGCCTTATCTCGGGCTTCGGAGCTGTAAAATGGTGATAGGTTCGGTCTCTCCACATGTCGATCGCGGCAAGCTGCATATGCATATTGTTGCAACGATCGAGGCACGCATTCTGTCAGGGGAACTTCAAGTCGGAGAACGTCTTCCGTCAGAAGCGGAAATTGGCAGGACATTCGGTGTCAGCACGCGATCCGTTCGCGAAGCCATGCAGGTTCTTGAGACCAAAGGTCTTGTGCGCCGCAAGCACGGTGAGCGAGCCGAGGTGGTGCGGGATGATGTGGGCGAATTCATGGATTCGCTTGTCTCGTCTGTTGGATCACTCTTTGCGCGTGATTCCTCCTATCTCGTTCAGGCGATGGATGTACGTCGTCTGATCGAAGTGGATGTGGCTGGGCGACTTGCATCGGGTGAGGGGCAGTTGCGCGATGGCGTCACAGCAGCGCTCGATGTCATGCGCCAGTCTGCCGGGGATAATGATTTTTCCCGCTTTGCAGAGGGTGATGCGGCCTTTCATAGGGCGCTGGTTCAGTCTTTGGGCAATGAAATTCTGTCTTCCTTACATGCAAACCTGCACTCGCTGATTTCAGAAGTGATCAAGGTTTCAAGCCGGGTCCCGCGCAAGAAGTTGAGTGCGGGGCTTGCAGAACATGAGAATATTTACGGGCTGATCGCAGCAGGTAAAGCCGGTGATGCGCGCGAAGCAATGCGTGAACACATCACCAACAGCACAGCTTATCTCGAACAGGCGATCAGACAATCCAGAAACAGGCCTGAAACGGGCTAAAACGGAAGAACGAAACAATGAGCAGCTATGATTATTCGCGCGTCAACTGGGATGCCATCAAGCGTCTTTCGCGCTGGTACTCCGGCGACATTCAGGACGTCATGGACAAGCACGGCTTCTATGGCTTTCTGCAGGGTCTCAGCCTGCAAAGCGTGTTGAAGCCTGGTCAGGTTATTTGCGGTCCCGTCCACACTGTTCTTTATGAAAAAAGCACACGGACCGGTCAGCCACAGGATGTCTATCACGGCACGATTGATTCAGTCGTTGATGGCGGTATTTTGCTGGTGGATGCGTCTTGTGCCGAAGGCTCGGGTACAGGCGAGCTGATGTCGACAGGTGCAAAAACAGCAGGCGCCGCTGCAACCATCGTCAATGGCACGGTACGCGATATCGCCGAAGTGAAGAAGCTCGACTACCCGCTGTTCGCGCGCGGTGTAAGTCCGGTCGGTGTATCAGGACGAATGGAGCCTACCCAGTCGCAGGTTGAGTTGAACATCAACGGTGTTCGTGTTCGTCCGGGCGATGTGATCTTTGCTGATATCTCCGGTGTCGTGGTTATCCCGGAAGAACTGGTTGCCGTCATAGCGGACGACGCAGATGCCAATGGCGATGGTGAAATCCAATGCCGTGAACGCATTTTGTCTGGTGAGAAGCTGCAGAGTGTTTGGCCTTTGGGATCAACCGGTCCTGTCTGATCAGAGCAGTTGAACTGCTTGTTGAGGACAAAGCATCGGTTCCAGAGGAGGAGACCACATGCAGGATATCATTCTTGTCGCCAACGGTGACTTGCGTGAAAGCGCAAACATTCAATGCTGGCCCGAACAGGCCAATATGGAAAGCCGCCTTGTAGCGGCAATCGAAAAACTGGGTCGGAAAGCGTCGCGCGGACATGGCGTTGATCGAAAAACCGGCCACGGTTTCATCGCAACGCAAAAGCAGGGCATTGAAGTCTTCTCCAAGATTGATCGCTATGCGCCGCTGATTGTTGCCGAGGCAGTCTGGCAATATTCGCAGAACGTTCTGGCCGGATTGATTGCTCATCGCGGACCAATCCTGACAGTTGCCAACTGGTCGGGAACCTATCCCGGTTTGGTTGGGCTGCTCAATCTCAACGGATCGCTGACCAAGGCGGGTGTTGAATATGCGTCGCTCTGGAGCGAGGATTTCACGGATCAGTGGTTTCTCGACAAGCTTGATGAGTGGCTGAAAACCGGCAAGATTGCCTCACATGATACATCCCATGTGACGCCGTTTGATAACGCGCATGTGCCGCCGCATCTTGTCGAACAGGCTTCGCACATCGCCAAAGACCTCATTGAAAATCGATCCATTATGGGCATTTTCGATGAAGGCTGCATGGGAATGTATAATGCGATCATTCCCGACGAACTGTTGTTTCCATTGGGCGTCTTCAAAGAGCGCCTGTCGCAGTCAGCGCTTTATCATGCGGCAATCAATGTTTCGCAGGATGAGGCCCGGCAGGCTTATCAATGGTTGCTCGATGCCGGGATGACCTTTCATCTTGGCAAAGACGATGCGCAGGAGTTGACGGAAGCGCAGGTGATTGGTCAATGCCAGACCTATATCGCTGCTGTGCGCTTGGCAGAACAGTTTGGGTGCGAAACAATTGGCATTCAATATCAGCAGGGTTTGAGAGATTTGCTCCCGGCGTCCGATCTTGTTGAAGGGCTGCTCAACAATGAGGATCGCCCGCCAGTGCGAAATGCGGAAGGGCAGATCATCCGTGACGGCAAGGCTGTGGTTCACTTCAATGAGGTGGATGAATGCGCCGGTCTTGATGCTTTGATGATCAACCGTCTGCATCGCGCTCTTGGGGAACCTGTCGAAACGACACTCCATGATCTGCGTTGGGGCGATGCGGATCATGGTGGCACGACGGGCGATTACGTCTGGGTGTTCGAGATTTCAGGTGCAGCACCACCGGCGCATCATGAGGGCGGTTATCGTGGCTCGGATTCTGTGCGCCAGCCACCGATGTTCTTCGCCAAAGGTGGAGGCACCCTGCGCGGCATTGCCAGGCCGGGTGAACTCATATGGTCGCGTATCTATGTTGAAGACGGGCGTCTCAAAATGGATATTGGCCGCGGACAAGCGGTGTCGCTCTCTCCAGAAGAGACCGAAAGGCGCTGGAACCTTACCAATCGCGAATGGCCGATGATGCATGGCGTCCTTTATGGCGTCACCCGCGATCAGATGATGGCGCGTCACAAGGCCAACCACATTCAGGTTGTCTATGCGAGTGACGCGTCTGCGGCGGATGATGCGATGCTGGCCAAGGCAAGTCTCGCGCATCAGCTGGGCATTGAGGTTCATCTTTGCGGGACGCGCGCGAACGGTTCTCCATTGCAATAGAACAGTAAAAAATCGGTTCCGATTTTCTGGCCGATGTTGTAGCCAAGACCCTGCGTGGCGCGCTGATTTTAGCGCGCCATGTCTCGGATGGGAGGCATAAAGTGGACGTATTTCTGGGTGTTGATGTCGGCACGGGCAGTGCGCGGGCAGGGCTGTTTACACGCGATGGGGCATTACTTGCGAGTGCTAAGCAAAATATTCGTATGTGGAAGCAGGGCTCGGATATCGTCGAGCAATCCTCGGAAGATATCTGGCAGGCTGTTTGCAACTCAGTGGCGGCAGCGCTGAAGCAGGCAAAAATTGCCCCGGAATCCGTCAAAGGCATTGGCTTTGATGCCACCTGTTCGCTGGTTATTCTCGACAAAGAGGGCAATCCATTGCCCGCGAGCCCTGCAGGAGAAGCGGAACGAAATATCATCGTCTGGATGGATCATCGTGCCAGCGAACAAGCCGAACGCATCAACGCGACAGCCCATCCCGTTTTGAAATATGTAGGTGGCCGCATTTCGCCAGAAATGGAAACACCGAAGCTGCTCTGGTTGAAGGAAAACAACCCTCAAACCTTCAATGCCGCTGGCCTTTTCTTCGATTTGCCTGATTATCTCACCTATCGTGCAACTGGTAGCCATTCGCGCTCACTCTGTACGGTGGTTTGCAAATGGACCTATCTTGGCCATGAAAAACGCTGGGATGAAGACTATTTCCGCACTATCGGTCTTGGTGTGCTGGCCGATGAAGGTTTTGCCCGCGTAGGAACTGACATCGTTGATATTGCGACCCCATTGGGGCAAGGCCTGACTGAGCAGGCTGCAAAGGAACTTGGACTTCTTGCTGGTACGGCTGTCGGCGCCTCTCTCATCGATGCCCATGCAGGTGGTGTAGGCACCATTGCAGGCAGTGCGGATGGCGATAGCGCTGTCGATATGCGCTCACGGCTGGCGCTGATTATCGGCACCTCCGCCTGCACGATGAGTGTTACAGAGAAGCCTGCCTTTGTGGATGGTGTCTGGGGCCCCTATTGGGGTGCGATGATGCCTGGCCTTTGGCTTAATGAAGGCGGGCAGTCGGCCTTTGGTGCGGCTACCGACTATCTGGTTGGGCTGCATCCGTATAAGGCCGAGGCAGAGAAGGAAGCGGCAGAAAAAGGCCTGTCGCTCCTCGATTATCTCGAACAACTCGCTATCGATGCTGCGGGGGAGCTTTCAAAAGTGGCGCTTCTGGCAAAGGGGCTTCATGTCGTGCCGGAGTTTTTGGGCAATCGTGCACCAGATGCCGATCCCGAAGCCACTGGCACGATCACGGGTATCAAGCTTGATGCATCCCGCGAGAATCTGGTTCATCTGTTCGTCGCTGGCCTTTGCGGACTGGCTTATGGCACAGCAGACATTCTAGACGCACTGACTGCCAAGGATATTCCCATCCGCTCGATAATCGTCAGTGGAGGTGCTGCACGAAGCGCGCTCATGCGCCGGATATTGGCCGATGCAACGGGACTGGAAGTGGCCCTGCCGACTTCAGCAGAACCAGTTCTGCTTGGCTCTGGTATCGCAGGTGCGAGCGCTTTTGAGAAAAGCGATTTGTCTCAAGTTGCAGCCAGCATGAGCGCCATTGCTGAAACAATTGAGCCGCAGAAAGGCTTGGTCAGCGAATTCCATGCTGCCAAGCGCGATATCTACAAAGATCTAAAGCGCAGCGAGCTCGCTGCGCGTGGGTTAATGCAGAAGTTCTGATCGGGATTATTTCCCTGCCTTCGGCGCCTTGAAGACGGAAAGTGGGTAAGTTTTCCCAAGAACGATCCCCGCTTCTCGTAAAACGTTTTCCGGCGCCGCAAACGGCTTGTGAATCCAGCGATCCGGCAGGGATGCGATTTCCGGCACCCATTCGCGTACATAGGCGCCATCGGTATCGAACTTGTCGCCTTGCAAAACAGGATTGAACACGCGGAAATAAGGGGCTGCGTCCATGCCGCAACCGGCCACCCATTGCCAGCTCCCCGGATTGCTGGCGATATCAGCATCAACCAGCGTATCCCAGAACCATTTTTCGCCTTCACGCCAGTCGATCTGCATATTTTTGCTCAACACGGATGCCACCAGCATTCGCACACGGTTATGCATCCAGCCTGTCGCCCAGAGCTGACGCATACCGGCATCAATCATCGGAATACCGGTATTACCCTTCTTCCATGCCCCCAGTGCTTGCGGGTTACTTTGCCACTGAATATCGGCAAGCGTGTTGCGCATATCGTTTTCGGCAATGTCAGGACGATAATAGAGCTGGTGATAATGGAAATCGCGCCAGATCAGTTCGGAAAGAAACTTCTCGCCACCGGTCTGGGTGTTTGGATGCTTATCCATCAACGACAGCGTAGCGTACCATGCCTGTCGTGGGCTGATCTCTCCAAAGCGGAGATGCGGCGAGAGTTTGGAGGTTCCTTCGACATCAGGCCGGTCACGATCACCAGCATAGTTTTGAATAGTTTCATCGAAGAAATGATATAACTGATCAATAGCCGCCGCTTCGCCTATTTCCCACAAACCAATCATCTTTTTTGACCAGAACGGTTGCTTGTAAGCTTCCCGCTTTTGCATGCCCGTAGATTGCTCGGCTTTCCAGTCAGACGAGGAGAGCGGTCGGGTTACACCCTGCTGACGTAGCGTTCTGGCATAGGGTGTGAAGACCTGATAAGGACCGCCGCCACCTGTTTTGATCTCCCATGGTTCCGACAGAAGATTGCCAGCAAAGGATTCAACATTGAGGCCTTTGTCTTTTAATGTGGATTTGACGATTGAATCAACGTCCCGCTCCTGCGGAGCATAACGCCGGTTCCAGAAAACGGCATCAAAGCCGTTTTCTTCGATCAGTTTTTCGATGATATCGAGTGCATCGCCTCGCGCTACAAGCAAATTGACATTGCGTTCGTTGAGACTCTTTTCAAGCGAATTAAGGCTCTGCTCCAGCCACCAAAGCACAGCTCCGCCGGGCGAGCGCAATTGCTGATTGGTCTCATGTACATAAAGCGCTGTGATCTTGCCACCGAGCTTAACCGCGGCATGAAGGGCAGGGTTGTCGGCAAGACGCAGATCGTTGCGCAACCAGATAAGCACATTCGCAGTCATAGAATAATCCTTATTTGACAGGCTTCAAAAGATAGTGCCCGACACCCCAGACGTCACCATTTTCATGGCCAAATAGCCCGGCAGTTGCGAGAAAGAAAAGCCGCCAGCGGCGTTCCCAGAGGCCAGCATCCTGCACGTAAACCTGTTGCAGAATTGGCCTGATCTGATCAATCGAATTGTCGAAATTCTTGAGCCAATCCAAAGCTGTTTGCTGATAATGCCTGCCCGACCATCGCCAGTCCTGTTCGACCGTGAAGAGATCGCCGAAGCGGTGGGGGAGATCGAAGGCGGGCATGATGCCACCGGTGAAGAAGTGATGGGCAATCCAGTCAGCAGGATTTTCATGATTGAAGCGATAGGAGCGATCGCGGTGGGTGAAGACATGGATGAACAGTCTGCCATCCGCATGAAGCCATCTGCGGACGCGTTCAAACAATGATTGCCAGTTCGACATATGTTCGAACATCTCAACCGAAACCACCCGATCAAAGCGCTGGTCGATTGAAAAGCCGTTCATATCTGCTGTGATGACCGTGAGGTTTTTAAGACCACGCGTCGCTGCCTGTGCTTCGATATAGGTGCGCTGTGGTGCAGAATTGGAGACTGAAACGACGTGGGAATTGGGGAAGTTCTCAGCGAGATAAAGCGACAGGGAACCCCAGCCGCAGCCAAGCTCCAGAATATTCATTCCGTCCCTGAGGTCGGCATGGCGCACTGTTTCGCTTAGCGCATAGGTTTCGGCGTGTTCGAGGGTGGTGTTTTTATCGGGATAGAGACAGCAGGAATATTTGCGCTGTGGCCCCAGCGCCAGTTCAAAGAAATGCGGGGGCAATTCATAATGCTGGCGATTGGCGTCATCGGTATGGGTGGCAACAGGAAAATTCTTCATGGTTTGAAGAAAATCCTGTTCGATATCTTCCGGCGTTTCCGCCAGCCGTCGCTTGGTGCGGCCACAGAGATAATCGATACCGGCTAGCGTGATCGTGTCACTCAGAGGAACGCGTTCTGCAGCATTGATTGCATATGCCAGCATATTCATGTTGAGGCTCCTGATCCGTGTGAATTGTTTCGGGGTCCGGGGAAAAACGTATTGACGCGATGTTGAAGGGCGCGGAATTTTTCACCGCGCGATTTCAGCATGTGTTCTTCGAGCGGCGGGATGCCTGAGACATGCACCAGCAGCCAATACATCTGAATAGGCGCGAGCAACGACAGCCAAGTCCATGGCGAGGCGGTGATCGCCATCAGTGGCCATGCGCACCAGAACAGCCATTCGAAGAAATAGTTTGGATGTCGCGAATAGGCCCATAGACCTGTTTCGCAGACTTCGGTTTTGGCCTCTGGTGTTTTGCGAAACTGTGCGAGCTGCGCGTCAGAAAGCGCTTCGCCCGTGAGCGCTATTGCGATGACTGCAACCGCGATAGCGTCCCAAAAATGCGGAAAGTCGGGTCGGCTTATTACCGCAAGATAGACTGCCAGAACCAGAATGAATGCGGCCGATGCCTGTATTTGTAAAAACCAGAAAAGGCGCTTTGAAGCATCAGCGCCCCATTCTTTCATAAGCTTTGCATAACGCGGGTCTTCACCATGTCCCATGCTTCTCTGGGTAATGTGCAAACCAAGACGCAGCGACCACATAAGAATAAGGAGCAGGATCGCTGAACGGCGCTGCCACGACGCATTTGCTAGAAGGACGGCGATAACAGACCCCACACCCACTGAGAACGACCAAATCGCATCGATCCAGCCGCTTTTGCCGGTCTTCCGCTGAAGCGCCCATGCAAAAACCATGATGGCAGACAGGCTTATCGCGACAATCAAAAGCAGACCGAGTTGCATGACAGACCTTTGGTCATGAGTGCATTTCCTACATGCAATACGTTCAGTCTTGCCTTTTGGTTTCCTTAGTCCGCTGAAAAAATGAAAAAATTTCGGCACAGGATTGAACCAATTCCCTTCTCAAAACGTAAGACGATGAAAATGCAGCAAAGACACTGCGAAGAGAGGGACTTATGGATATCACGAACCATCCGGGCAGCTCTAAACGTCTCAAGATCGCGGTTATCGGCAGCGGGATTTCCGGATTGTCGGCTGCGTGGCTCCTCTCGCAACGCCATGATGTCACTGTGTTTGAAGCGGCAAACCGCATCGGCGGGCACAGCAACACTGTCGAATTTGCAAGCAGCGCCGGAAGCGTCGCGGTTGATACGGGGTTCATTGTCTATAATGAAGTAACCTATCCAAACCTGACAGCACTCTTCCGCACGCTAGAAGTCCCTACAGTCTCATCAAACATGTCTTTTGCGGTTTCAGTCGGAAATGGCGCCTACGAATATTCGGGCGGTACGGGACTGGGTTTATTCGCCCAACGCTCCAATCTTGTAAGCCCACGCTTCTGGTCGATGATCCGCGATCTTTTGCGCTTTTATCGCAATGCGCCCAAAGATATGGAAATGATGGGCAGCATTTCACTTGGTGATTATTTGACACGAAATGGTTATGGCAGAGCGTTTCGTGAGGACCATCTTTATCCAATGGCGGCTGCGATCTGGTCCACGCCTGCCATGGAGGTCGGGCGTTATCCGGCTGCAAGCTTTGTGCGCTTTTGCTGCAATCATGGCTTGCTTGATCTGCGGGGGCGCCCGATTTGGCAAACGGTGGAAGGCGGTAGCCGCGAATATGTGAAGCGTATCACGAAGCCTTATGCGGACAACATCAAACTCTCAACACCGATTAAAACAGTGCGGCGCTCTGGAAATGCTGTGGAGCTGGTCGATGGAAACGGTGTTTCCTATGCATTTGATGATGTGGTTATCGCAACCCATGCTGATCAGGCGCTACGAATGCTTGCCGATCCAAGCGTTGAGGAAAGCCACATTCTTGGGGCATTTCAATATTCCCGCAATGAAGCTGTGCTTCACCGCGATGCCTCGCTTATGCCCAAGCGCCGCGCAGCATGGTCGAGCTGGAATTATCTGACCAATTCAGCAACGGGACCATCGCAGCCATCTATTACCTATTGGATGAACCGCTTGCAGCCATTGGGCGCAGCTCCTGATACGTTTGTTACGCTCAACCCATGTCGTGCGCTGCGTGAGGATCTGGTCATCCGCCGCGAGATCTATGAGCATCCAATTTTCGACATGGCGACCGATCGCGCGCAGAAGGAAATCTGGTCTTTGCAAGGCCGACGGCGGACATGGTTCTGCGGGGCGCATTTTGGCTCAGGCTTTCATGAAGACGGTCTTCAGGCAGGATTGGCGGTTGCCGAAGACTTGGGCGGATTGCGCCGTCCATGGCAGGTAGAGCAGGAAAGTGCACGCATCGTCCGCCATGCTGTACCCACCAGGGAAAGGGCGCTGGCATGACCGAGCTCTTCCAATCTGCGCTTTTTCCCGGCCACGTCACCCATACGCGCTTGCGGCCAAAGGTTCATAAGCTTGGCTACAAGATTTATTCGCTATTGCTTGATCTAGACGAGTTGGAAGCCCTTCACAGCAGGTTGAGGCTGTTTTCGGTCAATCGCTTCAATCTCTTTTCTTTCCACGAGAAAGACAGAGGTAACGGTTCAGTGACACCGCTTCGCGAGCAGGTGGAAGATGCCATGCGCGGTGCAGGCATTGAGCCGGATGGCGGTGCCATTCGATTGCTCACAATGCCGCGGATTCTTGGTTGGGCGTTCAATCCGCTCAGCGTCTTCTTTTGCTACAATCGCGGGGGCGAGTTGACGGCCATTTTGTGGGAAGTCGACAATACGTTCAAACAGCGCCACGGCTATATGATCCCTGTCGATGGCGAGCAGAACGGTCGGATCGTTCAGAGCTGTGACAAGGCGTTTTACGTCTCACCCTTCATGGACATGAAGCTGCGCTATGAGTTTGAAGTGCTGTCACCGGCAGACAAACTCATGATCAGGATCAACAGCTTCGATGATGAAGGGCTGTTGCTGACTGCACGTCATCTCGCCCGCCGGGTAAAGTTGAGCGATGCAGCGCTGTTACGTGCCTTTTTTACCATCCCGTTTCTCACCTTGCGTGTTGTCGGCGGCATCCACTGGGAAACGCTGAAAATTTGGGCGAAAGGCATAGGGTTTCGTAAGCGCCCGCAGCCACCACAGTTTCCCGTCACCCATATTCGGACTGAAAATCCACCGCAGAGGAACAGGGCAGCATGAGCCAGCTAGACGATTTCTCTCATTTTCCGGCTGCGCCCACGTCGGTTCATGCAGGCTTGAGCCCATCCTCGCGCATATTGCGGCGACTGCTCAATCAGGTCCGTCATGGTCGTTTGGTCATTGCACTGCCTTCGGGAAAAATTATTTCAGCACAAGGAACCGTCCCCGGTCCTGAAGCCAACATTGCAATCAAAAGCTGGCGCTCGCTGCGCCGTCTGTTGACCGGCGGCGATATCGGTTTTGCTCAAGCCTATATCGATGGTGACTGGGAAACACCTGATCTGACGTCCGTCATCCGTTTTGCAGCCCGCAATCGCGACACGTTGCTTTCCACTTTGCGCGGATCACGCTGGATGCGGCTGATGCATCGGTTGGGGCATTTGCTCAATGCCAATACAAAGCGCGGCAGCCGCAAAAACATTGAGGCTCACTACGATCTCGGCAATGATTTTTATCGCCGCTGGCTTGATCCATCGATGCTCTATTCATCGGCGATCTGGAACGAAAAGACGCCCACACTTGAAACTGCGCAGGAATATAAGTTGCAGTGCATTAGAGAAAAGCTGGCACTCGAAGGCGGCGAAAAAATTCTGGAAATCGGCTGTGGTTGGGGTGCCCTTGCGGGCTATCTGGCGGAACATGGCGATGCCTACGTAACTGGTATCACCTTGTCTCCGTCTCAGCTTGCATGGGCGAATGCAGGGGTGGCTGAGACCGGCCAAAGCGATGCAGTTGATCTGCATCTTCAGGATTACCGCGATGTTGAAGGTCAGTTCGACCGCATCGTCTCCATCGAAATGTTTGAGGCAGTTGGTGAAGCCTATTGGCCTGATTATTTTGCGACGCTGAAGCGTTGTCTCAAGGCAGATGGTCGTGCCGTGTTGCAGATTATTTCGATAGAGGATGCCCGCTTTGAGGATTATCGCCGCAAGGCAGATTTCATCCAGAAATTCATTTTCCCGGGCGGATTCCTGCCTTCAGACAAGGTGTTGGACCGGCATCTCGCCAAGGCCGGACTGGTGCTGAAAGAGGTGGAGCACTTCGGCCACTCCTATGCCCAGACCCTTGCTGAATGGCGTCATCGTTTCGTGTCCAACTGGTCGGAAATCGAAAAGCTTGGCTTTGATCATCGGTTCCGGCGGCTGTGGGAATATTACCTTTGCTATTGCGAAGGCGGGTTTAAGGAAGGCGCGATCAATGTCGGCCTTTATACGATTGAGCATGAATAAAAATCGGGTCCACTGATGCAGGAGGCGTCGATGAAATGGATGCTGACGATTACCATGATGATACTGTTATTTCCCGTTTCGGCGCAGGCTACTGATATTAGTGGTAACTGGGCGCGGGGCGATGGCAAGGCGCGCGTTCGCATTGCCGAATGCGGCAAGGATATCTGCGCTACCAACACGTGGATCAAGCCCGGAACAGCCAAGGAAAAGACCGGTGACCGACTGGTCATGAGCATTAATCCAACGGCGGACGGCCAATATTCGGGCACTGCTTTCGATCCGCAACGTAATCTGACCTACAAAATCAGCGTGAAGGTGGACGGCGATAAAATGACGACTAATGGCTGCGTTCTAGCAGGTCTTTTATGCCGGAATGTCGGTTGGTCCCGTATTAATTAAGAGAGCGATGATATTGATGAAAACCTATTTCACCGCCTATCTGGTCACAGCAATCGCCTTTCTTGCGATTGATTCAGTCTGGCTCTCCAACATGGCAAATGTGTTCTATCGTCCTGTCATGGGCGATATGCTTGCGCCCGGTTTTCGCCTGGCACCGGCTATTGTTTTCTATGTGATCTTCGTGTTCGGACTGGTGTTTTTTGCGGTACGCCCGGGCCTTTTGGCTGGTAGCGCCACCGTAACGGTTGTTCATGGTGCTCTTTTGGGGTTTGTCGCCTACGCAACATACGATCTGACCAATCAGGCGACCTTAAAGAACTGGTCGTGGACTCTGACGATTGCTGACTTGATCTGGGGCACTGTCCTCTCTGCGGTGTCGGCCTATATTGGCTATTGGGTAACATCGCGGATCAGCGGATAGATTGGAATAAACATATGCAGAAATTGGGTCTTCTAGCCGTCTTCGCCTTCATCATTGTTGTCATTGGAATGGCAATCGGTATCGGCTTTCCGCCGGGCGAATGGTATGCGTCTTTGCAGAAGCCTTGGTTTACGCCGCCCAATGCAGCCTTCGGCCCTATCTGGACGATATTATATATCTTCATAGCCATTGCCGGGTGGCGTACCTGGATAAGCGATACGGGTTGGCAGCGTCGCGGACCTTGGTTTGGTCAGATGGTGCTGAATTTTCTATGGTCGCCAATCTTTTTCGGGGCGCATCTGACAGTGCTGGGACTGATAGTCATTATTGGCGTTTGGCTTTGTGTGCTGCTGTTTATCATTCGTGCATGGCGGCCGGATCGAATATCGGCGCTGTTGTTTGTGCCGTATCTCGTTTGGCTATCGCTTGCGACTGCTTTGAACGCAGCAATTATCGCCCTGAACTAGAGCATTTCCAGTTTGAATTGAATCATTGAAATGCTTTATCTATTTGTTTTTACTGCGTCTTGTTCCGAAATCCGGTTCCCACTTTTCGGGATGCGCTCTAAATGAAAAAGGCGGCAAGGGTGCCGCCTTTTTTAAATCCCAATCAAAGGCTGGACCATCCGCATCAGCCAGCTCTGGAATTTGAGCGGGGCATCAGTCACCGCAAGACATATGCAATCACCACCGGGTGACGCAATCGGCTGATGCACCAGATCGGCATCTGCCTCTTCGATATCCCCACGCGCAAAAAGGCCAGTTCCGTCGTGAAAACTACCGCTGAGTACCAGCGTCAACTCGCGTCCGCCATGACCATGTTCAGGCACTGGCTTGCCAGCGGGAATTCTGAGCAAGCGCACATTGGTTTCACCATCATTGATCGCAATAGGCACCTGATAGGCGCCACGCCCAAGCGATTTCCATTTCAGATCTGGCAGATCGCCACCGACATAAGATCGAAGAGGCTCCGGCAGAATTGCGGGTGTTGCAATGGGAGCTGAGGTTTTTGTTGGCTTTGGTTCGCGCAGGGATGGGTTTGCAAGCTTGCGTTTAATAGCGCCCCACGAACCCTCTTTGATTTCTTGTGGTTCGACGGTGTCCAGAAGCTGTCCGCCGATATGCTCAAAATGATTCAAACGCGAACGACATGCAGGGCAAAGCGCCAGATGTGTTGCGACAGCAATGCTCCAGCCTTCGGCAAGAGTGCCTGCAGCATAACTTGAAAGAAGTTCGTCGCTAAGATGATGGTTGATATTCATCAGCGTTCTCCCGAATTATCGAGTGCTGCGCGCAATTTGGTGAACGCGAGCCGCAAGCGGGATTTTACCGTTCCCAAGGGGAGGTTGAGCTTCTTTGCTATGGCGCTATGTGTACTTTCTTCGAAATAAGCCAGTTCCAGCAAAGCACATTGTTCTTTCGGCAGGTCGGCCATGGCAGCGCGCAATTGGCTCGCCGATTGTTGCTCCGCAATCCTCACATCGGCGGGTTGCTCCTCGTCAGGCACAAAGGCAGGGTCTGCGGGATCAAACTCTGGTCGGCGGGTGCGACGTACCGCATCAATGCGTTGATTGCGTGCAATCCTGAAAATCCAGGTCGACAAGGCTCCCTTTGAATAATCGAACTGGTCTGCCTTGTTCCAGACCGTAATCATTGTTTCTTGCATCAATTCTTCCGCTGTTTGCGTATCGGCAGACAGTTTGGCCATATAGGCTTTAACGCGCGGTGCGAAATGTTTGAAAATCGCCTCAAATGCGTCCACGTCACGCCGAGAACTGACCGCCAGGGGGTGCGGACGAAAACTTGGACTATCAGGGAGGTAGTTCATGTATTCCTACGAAGACCGGATGCGAGCAGTTGCGCTCTACATCAAGCTGGGCAAACGCCCGAAAGCGACTATTCGCCAGTTGGGCTATCCAAGCAAGAATGCTTTGAAGGGCTGGTACCTGGAATATGAGCACCATCTTGATCTGCGTTTAGGATTTGCGCCCCGAGCCCCTAAGTTCACACAGGCGCAGAAGGAAGTGGCTGTTGAGCACTACCGCACGCATGGTCGTTGTGTTTCTGCAACGATGCGCGCCTTAGGCTATCCCGGTCGTGCAACGTTGACAGCATGGGTTCGTGAGGCGTTTCCCGAAACTAGTAAAGCTGTCACTGGAAGAACTGGACGTCCACGATACCCTGACGCATTGAAGAAGGCTGGCGTCGTCGGACTTTATAATCGGCAAGAAAGCGCGCAGGCCCTGGCCGAAAAGCTCGGCGTATGCAGACCGACACTGTATAACTGGAAAAACCAGTTACTTGGTCCGGAGGCTCCCGCAATCATGAAACGCAAGAACCACTCACCGCCAGTGCCAGAGCGAAAAGAATTAGAGCGCCAGCTCGAAACACTGCAGCACGATATTCAGAAACTGCAGCTTGAGCACGACCTTTTGAAGAAAGCGACCGAACTCATAAAA
>NZ_JAOYTK010000011.1:0-129797 GCF_025846885.2 Brucella sp. HL-2
TCTGCGCTCCGTCTCTGCGGTGCCGGGTATCTAGATCACACCGTTCAGCGTGTCAACCCGTTTTTTTGAAGAAATTCACAAACTTAACAGCCGTTCTTTCTTCAACACATCAACCAGACAAAAGCCCGATCAACGCCGCCGACATAACCAATTCAAACATCACTGCCAAACTCTTTATGTCAACTCCAAGGACGCATCAGCCTGTCGCTTGCGACGCCGCCGCCCTCGTTGTGTCGCTATATACGTCCCACCAAACAAAACTGTCAACGCTAAAATAACAAAATAGCCAAACTTTCTTTCCACAGGGGATATGGTGCATTTTAATAGAGTTTCAACCGTTTCAGCATGCCGATTCCTTTCTTTGCGACAATGAAATGACAGAAATGACGATCAAATATCACTTCGGGATCGATGGCGGTGGCACTGGATGCCGGGCAGTCATTGCGGATCAGAACGGCAAAGTGCTGGGAGAAGGCATCTCGGGGCCGGCGAATATAGGTGCGGATTCAGAGAACAGCATAGTTCATATATGCGAGGCCGCCGAACAAGCTCGTAAGGATGCCAGCTTGGCATCTTCTATATATGGAGCAGCTAACGCCGTGCTGGGCCTGGCTGGCGCTAACTCTCTCGCCGATCACACTCCTATATATAAGCGTCTGCCTTTCAAAAAGAGCCATATCGTTTCGGACACACTCTCTGCTTTGCAAGGGGCAATGGGGGATGGAGATGCCGCGATTGCGATTCTGGGCACCGGATCCGCCTTTGTTAGACGCACCGACGACGCGATCCGCATTGTTGGCGGGCGTGGCTTTATATTAAGCGATCATGCCGGTGGTGCTTGGCTCGGTCGTAAACTGTTGGAAAATGTGCTGCTTGCAGTTGACGGGTTCGCACATCACTCAGACTTGTCGCATGCCGTTCTCGAGAGATTCGACAGCAATCCTCGTAACATCACGGTTTTCTCCAGGACGGCCAGCGCTGCTGACTATGCCGCCTTTGCGCCAATGCTTTTTGAATTTGCGGCGCGGAGCGACTCGCTCAGCTTAAAAATCTTGACCGAAGCCTGTGAAATGATCCGCAAGGCATTAGAGAATTTGCAGATCGAAAAACTTCAACGGTTCAGCATCACCGGTGGTTTAGCGTCACCCTATGCTGCACTGCCATTCTTTCCTTATAGGGAGTTTTATAAGGCCCCCAGCGGCGACAGCCTCCAAGGTGCCCTCGCACTGGCACTAAAAACAACGTTACCAACATAGTGCGACGTGAAAGTAACTTGCCGGGAGAGCCGTAACTCCCTAATTCTTATTTATAATACGATTATTAAGGAAATTAGGCCGTCCGTTGGACATTGCAGCAGGGATGCCATGCTAACCAAAAAAGGCAAATACGGCCTGAAAGCCATGGTGCACCTGGCCGGCATATCGGACGGTCAACTGGCTTCAGCAAGCGAGATCGCCGAAAGGCATCATATCCCGCGTAAGTTTCTCGATAATATTTTCATCGAATTGCGAAACGCAGGCTTTGTATTGAGCCGCAAAGGCAAAGGCGGCGGATTTTGTCTGGCCCGCCCTGCGAGTGAAATCCATATCGGCAATATTATTCGAGCACTGGACGGAGCACTTGCGCCTATCGCCTGCGCCAGCAAAACTGACTATCAGCCTTGCGACGATTGCGATGAAACCGAATGCGAAGTGCGACACATGATGCTGGACGTGCGCGAAGCGATCGCCAACGTGCTCGATCACCGCACCCTCGCCGACAGCAGGATGTCTGAAATTACCGCACTGTCGGCTGAATAATACCAGTATCCGATGAGGGGGACTCATCGGATACTGTTTAAGCACATGTGGCGACTGAATATTTTCTAGGCTTAATGCGTCAGCATCTTTGCGCCTTAGAGTACTCTGCGTCCTTTCGGACGCACAAAGGATGCTCTAACTCTTTGATTCTACGCATCGTTCTTTACAAAAATCGATTCCGATTTTTTACACCGATGCGCTAATATAAGGCGTCGGTTACGCTACAGACGACCAATAGGGGAACGGGTCGGTCAATTTTTGCCAATTTTGCGGCATGAACAGCTGCTCAGGCACCAGACAGGCATCAAGTTCGGCAATCATATTTGCCTTATCCATCGGACCAACTCCGATAAATACAATTTCCTGCCGCCGGTCTCCCCATTCAGCATCAAGATAGGGCTGCATCGCCTGATGCCATTCCGGATCTGCTGGCCAATAGCTGCGGGGCACAGCCGACCACCAGCGACCGCGCTTGTTGGTGCGGACCAATGCACCCGCCTGGCTCAATTCCCCCACGTAATCAGGACGTGTTGCCAACCAGAAAAACCCCTTTGCGCGAACCACACCCGGCCAGCTTCGATCAATAAAACTTTGGAACCGCGCTGGATCGAACGGACGGCGAGCACGATACACAAATGAATGCACACCATATTCTTCTGTTTCCGGCACGTGCTCGTGGAAACCATGGAGTTCTTTATACCAAAGGGGATGTTCGTGGGCGCGGTTGAAATCGAACAGGCGCGTGTTGAGAATCGAATCAAGCGAGACCTGCCCGAAATCGACTTCCTCTATTCTTGCGTCTGGATTGAGTGATTTGATCACTTTACGCGCTAGATCGCGTTCTTCCGCGCTTGAAGTGGAAACCTTGTTGAGCACTACAACATCCGCAAATTCAATTTGCTCGACCAACAGATCAACCAGTGTCCGCTCATCCTCGTCTCCGAGCGACTCACCACGGTCGCGCAGAAAATCGCTGGACGAATAGTCTTTCAGAAGATTGGCGGCATCCACGACCGTAACCATGGTGTCGAGACGAGCAAGATCGGAAAGGCTTTCCCCTTTCTCGTCACGAAACTCAAATGTAGCTGCAACAGGCAGAGGCTCTGAAATACCGGTTGATTCTATAAGCAGGTAATCAAACCGATCCTGCGATGCCAGTTGCGCCACTTCTTTCAGAAGATCATCGCGCAGCGTGCAGCAGATGCAGCCATTGGTCATTTCAACGAGCTGCTCTTCGGTACGCGACAGGTCGGCACCGCCCTCTCGTACCAAGGCAGCATCAATATTAATTTCACTCATATCGTTGACGATAACCGCAACACGCCGATTTTCGCGATTGTTGAGCACGTGATTGAGGAGCGTGGTTTTTCCTGCTCCGAGAAAGCCCGAAAGAACGGTGACTGGAAGCCTTTTCATGGCATCTCCTTTGCTGGCGGTTGAACAAAAGCTACTAGCGCAGCGTCGCTGGCTATTAATGTTATATCATTACATTCATTTGGCTAAAAAGAGGCGGCAAAGCCACCCTTTGAAGATTCTGCATTGAACTAACGGCCTAACCGGAACTGATATGTTACGGTAACCACACTGCAAAAATCTGGCCCAGTGCTTAGTTTAGATAGGCATATAAACATAGGAGTAACATGCCCCATGTTTGTCGAATGTGCCGAACCGTCTAAAGAGACAGCCCGGCACCACAACTGGTCGCTTCTGGGTGGAGTCCCAGAACAAGGGAGCGACCAGTGCTACTTCGACAGACAGTTCTTTAATGAATCGGCGAGATTCCGGATGAGCTGAGGATAAAGGTCTGGACCATCCTTCAATTCTGAACCGAGTGGATCAAGCACACCCGTTTTGGCCTCGGTTCCGTCGATAACCGTATTGACCAGCTTTGGTTCAAATTGTGGTTCGGAGAACACGCATACCGCACCCAGCGATTTGATCTTCTCGTGGATGTCCTTGATACGGCCTGCACCCGGCGCTTTCTCAGGGCTAACGGTGATGGAACCTGCGGCCTTCACATCGAAGCGGTTTTCAAAATACTGATAAGCATCGTGGAAAACGATGAAGGGCTTATCTTTTACCGGCTGAAGCTCACCCTCAATATCCTTGGTCAACGCATCCAGCTTTTCGGCATAATCAGCAGCGTTTTTTTCGTACTGCGCTGCATTTTCAGGGTCGTTTTCGCTCAAGACCTTGGCGATGTCTCCAACGAGAACCTTACCATTCTGCGGGTCGAGCCAAAAATGCAGGTCGAATTCTGCATGATGGTGGTGTTCTTCGGCCTTTTCAACGGCTTCGTTTGCGTGGTCATGGGCATCGTGAGAGCCAGCTTCGGCACTGTGGTCGTGACCCGCCTCACCATGCTTTTCGTGCTCATGACCTTCATCGCCATGATCATCCGCTTCGAATGGACCACCTTCGCGGAACTTGAGCTTCGTCAATCCATCGGCTTCGCCCAACGCTACAACTTTCGCACCTTCACCAAGGGTATCGAACGGTTTGTCGAGAAAGGTTTCCATAGAAGGCCCTGCCCAGAAGATGACCTTCGCATGCTCAATGGCTTGGGCATCAGATGGTTTGAGGCTGTAAGAATGTTCCGACCCTGCACTCTGAACGATCAGCTTTGGCTCGCCGACACCCTGCATCACAGCAGCGACCAAGGAATGCAGTGGTTTAATCGAAACGACAACGCCGCTGCGTTCGGCGGCAGAAGCCGCCCCGCCCAAAACAGCCATAAATGCGGATGCCAACAGCACGGATCGGAAGTGTTTCATGGGTCTCTCTTGAACGTGAGCAAAAGCGAACAACATATGCAGGTGATATGTTATTCTATTACATCATTTGCGTTATGCTATAACGTCTGCGATAAGGAGACACAACCAGTTTTTTGGAGAATTGTTCACAGTGCTTATCCGGGCAACGCAAATGAACACGAATCGGCATATCGTTCACAGATATTGAGACAAGAATTCCGAGAACGCCGCTTGTCCTTCAAGATCAAGCGCTGATGCTCTCACAAAGGCAGCGAAAGCTCATTTTATATGGCCCGTAAGACCGCCCTCCCCGCACATGCAAAGCGGGAACCATTGATCGAATTGAAAGGTGCCGGCGTTTATCGCGACGGGCGGTGGCTTGTGCGCAATGTTGACCTGACGATCCACCGCGGCGAGATCGTCACATTGATCGGTCCCAACGGCGCGGGCAAAAGCACGACGGCCAAAATGGCACTGCATATTCTCAAGCCTGATGAGGGTGAAATCCGTCATCTAAAGGACTTGCGAATTGGATATGTGCCGCAAAAGATCAATATTGACCGCACCATGCCGCTCTCTGTTGAGCGCTTGATGACACTGACCGGCCCCCTACCCAAAGCCGATATTGTGCGTGCGCTGGATGCTGTCGGAATCACGCATCTTCTGAAAGCAGAGATTACCAATCTGTCCGGTGGCGAATTTCAGCGAGCGTTGATGGCGCGTGCGCTCGCACGCAAGCCCGATATCATGGTGCTAGATGAGCCAGTCCAGGGTGTCGATTTTTCCGGTGAAGCAGCCCTTTACGAGCTGATTGCCAAATTACGTGATGACACGGGCTGCGGTGTTCTGCTGATCTCCCACGATCTGCATCTTGTTATGGCGGCGACCGACCGCGTCATCTGCCTCAATGGTCATGTTTGCTGCAGCGGAACGCCGCGCGATGTGACTGCCAGTCCGGAATATTTGCGCCTGTTCGGGAGCCGTGCAGTCGGGCCTCTCGCCGTTTATGAACATCATCACGATCACACACATCTGCCTGATGGTCGTGTCATGCACGCCGATGGCACAGTAACAGATCACTGCCACGCCGAAGATGGTCATCACCATGACGGTGAACATCATCACCATCATGAGGAAGGCAAACCCCATGCTTGACGATTTTTTCACCCGCGCTTTGATTGCCGGAGTAGGCCTGGCACTGACCACCGGCCCGCTTGGCTGCTTCATCGTGTGGAGGCGGATGGCCTATTTCGGTGACACCATGGCCCATTCGGCATTGCTGGGTGTAGCCTTAGCGCTGATACTCGATATCAATCTGATGATCGGTGTTTTTGCCGTAGCCGTAGCCATTTCAGCCATCCTTTTGCTGCTGCAAAAAAAGCATTCGCTTTCGGCGGATTCGCTGTTGGGTATTCTTTCGCACGCAACACTGTCCCTCGGACTGGTCATCGTCGCCTTTATGACATGGGTGCGTGTCGACCTGCTGTCATTCCTGTTTGGCGATCTGCTCGCAGTTTCGCGTCTCGACATCGCTTTTATCTATGGCGGCGGAATACTTGTGCTCGCCGTGCTTGCATGGTTGTGGCGTCCACTGCTTGCAGCTACCGTCAGCGAAGATATCGCTCGTGCTGAAGGCTTGAATCCTGCCTTGTCGCGCATCATCTTCATGTTGTTGCTGGCAATTGTTATTGCCATTTCGATGAAAATCGTCGGTATTCTGCTGATAACGTCGCTTCTCATTATTCCCGCCGCGACAGCTCGCCGGTTTGCTTCAACGCCTGAGCAAATGGCTGTCATGGCATCTGTCATCGGCGCCATTGGCGTTATTGGCGGACTATATGGCTCCGTTGAATTCGACACGCCATCGGGCCCATCAATCGTCGTTGCCGCACTGGCTATTTTCATTTTAAGCCTCCTGCCATTAAATAGGAGAGAGGCTTCACCGAAACGGACCGCTGGACAATGAGCAATCACCACGACCATCATCACGCACACACTCAACCATCGCATGATCTGACGCGTAATCAGACACTGGTTTTCGATGTGTTGTCCAAGGCGGATGGGCCACTGAGTGCCTATACGATTCTCGACCAGCTCCGCGACGATGGCTTTCGCGCTCCGTTGCAGGTTTATCGCGCGTTGGAAAAGCTTCTTGATTACGGGATGGTGCACCGCCTCGAAAGCCTGAATGCCTTCGTAGCCTGTGCACATCCGCAATGCCACCAGCACGGCCTTATTGCTTTTGCCATTTGCGAACAATGCGGACAGGTGACCGAGTTTTCTGATCCGGCCATCGAAAATCTTGTCAGCGCCTGGAGCGTCCAGAGTGGCTTCAAATCACGCAAAACAACGCTGGAATTGCGTGGCCGTTGTGAAAAATGCGGTGAGCATTGAAGTTAGGTAACGCTTACTAAAGCCAAGCCTGCTATATTTGCCTTCAAGGGGAAATATAGCAGGCAAAATTTTATGGTGCGCAACAAGCCATCTCACGAGCGACGTAGGGAAGAGCGACAGCGCACGCGGCTGCGATCAGGAAAGATTATCGATCTTGACGGACGCTTCATCATCGAATGCCAGTTCAGTGACATAGCTCCGCACGGCGCGAGACTAAGGATAACTGACGTTCCAAACCTCCCCGAACGCTTCTGGCTGTTTGACGACTTCTATGCGCGCGCACTTCTGGCCCAAATGGTCTGGCGCGAAAAACGCGAAATCGGCGTCCAGTTTATCACCGACGCGTCCATCCCAACACTTGATGAAGAACGTTTGAGCCAGCTGGCAGGAAAATACTATTCGCTATGAGATGACGCAGCGGCAGCCTGCTTGCCTGCGATTTCCGCCGAAGCACCACCGCGCATATTCATGGCGCGAATCTCTTCCGCCGAAATGTAATTGAACTGTTCGACCAGCAAATCCTTGATCACCGGTTCTGGGAAGCGCGCGTTCAAATCGGTGATGACCGATGCCCGCACGGCTTCGAAGTTCACTTTCTCAACTTCTTTGGTATCTGAGTAACTGCCGTAGAACTTACGGAAAATCTCGTCGCTGATGAAATACTCAAGCGGCACGGTGAGCTTTTTGCGAATGTTCGAATCGACCGTATAGACCAACTGCGCCACGACATAGCCTGCAACGCTGCCATTGGAGATGATCGGCACACTCATCACGTCGGTCTTGACGTAATCGAGCCCGCCAAACGCGCCTCCATTCGCTTGCACCTCACCCGAAGGTGCATCGTTCTGGCGCACGGCAAAGAACAGCGAACCGAGGGCTACCGCACATATCCAGAGGCCGATTGCAATTATGCGGATCATCTGGCGTGACCGAGCCTCGCGCTTTGCATGCTGTAGGTGCCGTCTGCGTCCTGCGTTTCCAGCGCGCCACGGATAAGATCTGCGAGTTCACCAACCGCACGCAGGTGCAATTGCAGCGCTTCGCAATTTTTCTCCAGCTTCTGCTTGAGGCTATCAAGTAATGGCTGCAATCCCTTCATCGTGGCAGGTTCGGCAAGGCTTGCAGCCTTTTTGATTGCCTTGTTGAAGTCATAAAGGCCGCGGCTCTTGCGCGAGTTGATGTCTGCAAGGTCTGGATGCCCGCCTTCAAGCAAAAGACGCGTTTCCGTATCAATGACGTCCTCAAGACGCTGAATAGCCCGCACAACTGGTTTAAGTACCGGCTGCTGCTCCAGTTCCTGTGCTGGATTTACATCCAGTGCTGCTTCCGGAGCTTGCGGGAGCAGGCTGATTTCGGAGCTTGTGTCAGTCATGTTCGGGTTTCCTCAATTGTATGTATCAGCGAGTCGCGTTCTCATTCGCTGGCTAGATCGAATTCAGCAAAAGCCTAGTCACCTAACCGCTCTATCTGTGGTCCGTCGCATTATGCTCCGCAAAACCGCGAGGGCAGTTTTGCAGTAGATGCTCTGGATCAGCCTTGAGCGCGTTCTCCACTTTCATTGTTTTCCAGTTGCTTCTGAATGAGCTGACGTTCAAATCCGTGAACGATATCCTTCGACACCGTATCCGTGCTCATTCCCTGTCCCAGATCGTTAACGACGTCTCCCAAAGCCAAAGTTGCCGAATTCTCCGCTCGCTGCTTCATCGCTGCTTGCGCTTCAAGCATACGGGCGATGCCTACGCCGCCCGTATCTGCCATTTTATTGGCCATGGCCTCAGCCATCATCGATTTCCAATATTCCCCTGCAATACCCTTGCCAAAAGTGGCCGTTGTATCGCTGGTAAACATCGACTGGACAAAAGATTGCAGCATGAATGCTTCAAACTTTCGATAGGCTGAATTGGTCGTATTCTGGCTGTCGGGATTGATACTAACCCCTGAACCAAGACTTTCAGAAAAGCTCATAAAATTCCGCGGCAACCCCGTATCCGCGTCAGCGCCCATTGGACCCGCGCTTGTCGATATCGACTTCAGACGTTCCGCCGCCAGGCGATAGGCTTGCGGATCAGCCGCCCGCGCCACGTCCATCACCAGATCTGACGGCGGATTGATCGCCATACAACTCGTCCTTCTTCATCTCTTGATTGCACCATAGTTTGCCAAACTTGACTGAAGCTTGCGGTACGAATCAGCTTCAGTTTTATGACAGGCACAAGATCAATGTCGTTCAGATAAGCTCACCAGATTTCTTGTAAGTAATTGGTACCGTTATATACTATTCAGTTCTATCGAAGATTCTATCGGTCACGCCGTGGATGTTTTTCGGCTGATAAACTCTTCAATGAGGCTTGCGAGCTCGCGTCTTTCGGTATCATTTCGTACCGTTTCCAGCCGGTCTTCCAAAAGTTCTACCCGACGTTGTTCTTTTAAGAGGCCGCTGCGTTGTGATTCGAGCTGCTGTTCAATGCTCTCGCTTTCTGAGGCATTCCCACCCAGGCGCTTGATAAGAAGTGCTGGATCGACCGTGAATGAACTGCCATCGTATCGCCGATCCTGCATGGCGATAAGCGCTTCCCGCTCTTCATCAAGTGCTGTCTTGCGATTGTTCGTCACGGCAAGAGATGCTTCGAGCCGGGCAGCACCCAACTTCTGCAATGCAATCAGCTTTTTAAGATTACGGGCATTGGTTTGAGCCATGAATTCCTCAGAACAGATTGCGCATCTGCGTTGATGTTTCGCCGATAAAGAAACGCAGCAGTTCCGGTAAAATGAAATAGACGACCAGCAATCCGCCGCCGAGCACAAATGGCATCGACACAAAATAGATAGGAATCGTCGGCGTCAGCTTGTTGATCAGTCCAATGGCGAAATTGACCAGAATCGCGAAGACAATAAACGGCGCTGCAATACGCAAGGTTGCCAAAAATGCACCCGAAAGGGCATCGCTGATATCGATCATCGCTGCATCGGGTCTGAAATGACCTTCAACGGGTATAGCTGTGTAGGAACTCAGCAGCGCCCGCAAAATCTCCAGATGCATGTCTGTGACGAAAAACAGAAACAGCGCACTGAAAGTAACAATGGTTGCGAGCGTTGCCTGCGGCTCCGGTTCAGTAATCGCATCCGCTGGCGTACCGGAATAGCCCACTGCCATCGCCATCATATTGGCCATGAATTGCAGGGCCCAGAAATAAATATGTGCCAGAATTCCAATCACCGCACCAATAAACATCTCGCTCAGCATGAGGCGAAACATCGCCAGCGGATGTGTGCCATCAAGGCTGGGTGTGATGGTCTCAATCACCAATGGCAGCACAGCGAATGAACAGGCGAGCGCAATGAACAACCGCACCTGCAACGGTATCCGCCCGCTCGAAATGCCCGGCATCAGCATCAAACACGCGCCAACACGGCAGAATGCCAGCATGGCTGCGAAGACGAGTTCGTTGATCGGCAGTTGCGTAATGGGCAACGGGTCCCCTCCCCGTCAGGAAATCGCGCCGAGCGATTTCACTTCGACACCACGTGCGATCTCGACATGCGACAGAACAGGCAGGGTCGCGAAAAGGCGTTCGATAATCATGCGGATATATGGGCGCGCTTCGGGAGATGAAACCAGCACAAAGCGTTCGCCGCTATCGAAATGCTTGCGTATGGCGGCCGTGGCTTCGGTACCAAACTGCTCTAGCTGACGCGGGTCGATATCGAACTCGACGATTTCGCCCTTGTTGTCTCGCTTGAGGCTCTGATGGAAGACCAGATCCCAGCGGTTGCCAAGACGCAGGACATTGAGCACGCCATTATCTGATAGATCACCGCATATCTGCTGCGCCATACGCATGCGAACGTGTTCGACAATCATTTCAGGGCGGCGGACCAAAGGTGCGATCTCGGCAATTGATTCAAGAATCAGATGCAGGTTGCGGATTGAAACACGTTCCGCGAGCAGCAGCTTTAAAACAGCCTGAAGCCCTGAATAGGAGATATTTGCCGGGCAGATATCCTCAAGAAGCTTGCGATATTCCGGCCCGAGGCGATCAAGCAGAATCCGCATGTCTTTGTAGGACAAGAGCTGTGCCAGATTGTTGCGCACAATCTCGCTCAAATGTGTCAGCAAAACCGACAGATTATCGACAGTCATGTAGCCATCGCGACGCAGGTCTGACGCAAATGTTTCCGGCACCGAATAGGCACGCATGCCAAAGGCTGGCTCGCGAACTTCTTCACCGGGAATAGACGGAATCGGGCGTTCGCCCAATACGACGAGAATTTCACCGACCCGAAGTTCATGGCTTGCAACCGCAGTACCGTGAATTTTGATACGATAGCTCTTTGGCGGCAGCGAAATATCGTCAGTTACCTTGATCTCGGGGATGACGAAACCGTATTCCTGGGCGAACTTCTTGCGCATCTTCGCCACGCGATGTGCCAGCTCCTGCTGCGATGCGATGAGACGCGCCGAGAGTTGCTTGCCAAGGCAAAGCTCGATCTGTGTGGTTTCAAGCGAGGCCTTGACGGAATTGCGTTCCTGCTCATCGGCGTCGCGCTGCTTTGACTCAGCTTCCGCAGCTTGCGCATTACGTTCCTTGGCTTGTTTGCGCGGAACCGCAATCCCCACAAATGCCATTGCGCTGCCCAACAGGAAGAATGGAAATGCCGGAAGCCCAGGCATGATGCCCAAAACAAACATCAGGAAAGACGCTATCAGCAGTGCTTTTGGATAGGCACCAAGCTGGCCGAAGATCGCCTCGTCTGCCGAACCGCGCGTACCACCCTTGGAAACCAGAAGGCCTGCTGCGAGCGATACGATTAGCGCTGGAATCTGTGTAACCAGACCGTCACCAACCGAGAGCTTGGTGAAAACGTCTGCCGCTTCGGAAATATCCATGCCGTGGCGGGTTACACCAATGATAATCCCGCCGAAGATATTGACCGCCGTGATGATCAGACCGGCAATCGCATCACCGCGTACGAATTTTGACGCACCGTCCATCGAACCGAAAAATGAGCTTTCTTCTTCCAGTTCACGACGACGATGCTGTGCCTGTTTTTCATCAATCAGACCAGACGAGAGGTCGGCATCGATTGCCATCTGCTTGCCGGGAATGGCGTCAAGCGTGAAGCGGGCGCCCACTTCAGCGATACGCGTTGCACCCTTGGTAATGACAAGGAAGTTGACGATGATGAGGATCGAGAAGACGACAAGGCCGATGACGAAATCGCCACCCATCACGAACTGCGAGAAGCCGTGAATCACATGACCTGCGGCCAGATAGCCTTCATTGCCGTGCGTAAGAATCACGCGCGTCGTCGCAATATTGAGAGACAGACGCATCATGGTTGCGATCAGCAACACGGTCGGGAAAGCCGAGAAATCCAGCGGACGCTGAATCCACAGCGAAACCATGAGGATAAGGACGGAAAAGGCAATCGAGAAAGCGAGACCAATATCCAGAACGACTGCTGGCACAGGCAGGAAAAGCACGGTGAGAATAATGATAATGCCGGCAGCAAGGCCCAAGTCGCTGCCTGTCAGAATTCCGCTCTTTTTTAATGGCTTAGCCGCTGCCTGCTGCACGTCCGTCTCCTATTGTCCGACGGAACATAAACGGCGAAGCTTGCGCGAGGGCTACGTCAGGGAAACAGCAGCCTCTTCTGGAATATGGTTCTAAAACCCTTTTTCGATGCGCGAATAGGCAAGCAGCGTAAAAGAGTTGATCTGCGCTCCGACAAACGGCGCGGTAAAAGCAAGTACCACAAAAATGACAATGATTTTCGGCACGAAAGTCAGCGTCATTTCCTGGATCTGTGTCAAAGCCTGAAACAGCGCAATACCGATGCCCGCAAGCATAGCTGCAAGCACAGCCGGACCGCTGGCCATAAGCACGGTCCAAACCGCCGAATTGACGATGTCGAGCGCATCAGCTTCGTTCAAAACCGTTTCCCTTAGCTGATCTTGACGCCTTGGCCGATCAGCATCGTCTTGCCGTCTTCCAGTTCGGCAAGCATGCCCGACGACTGAATAGTCACGGATTTGACAACGCCGGAGACTGTGCCGTCAGCGCTTGTCAATGTGCGGCCGATCCAGCCTTCAGCTTGCGACAAAGATGAATTGGCAATCAGCGTTTCAAGCTTGCTGTTCATCTGCACTGCCTGCTCCACATTGGAGAAGGTGGCCAGCTGCGAGACATATTGCGTCGCATCCATAGGCTGCGTCGGGTCCTGATTCTGCATCTGTGTCACCAAAAGCTTCAGGAAGGAATTGTAATCGACGCTGGCCTTGGCAGCTGCGGCGTTGCCACTCGATGAATTGGCTGTGTTGGCCGTATTGTTCGCACCGACTGTCGATGTGGTGGTCATAGACTTGCCTCCGTAGGCTGTTCGGATTGTTTTGCAGGCACGGGCGGGGCGGCTTCGCCCATCAGCTCGGCCTCGCGCTGATATTGCGCACGAATTGTCTTCAGTGCTTCAAAAACACGCCCATTATGCACCAGCTCATCAACAAGCTTGAGGGCATTGAGGATTTCCGCATCCTTGAATGCCGCAAACATGCCTTTCAGCATCTGCGCAAACGTATTGCGAGCCTGTTCTCTCAGAGCTGGCTCAATCAGGATCATCTGTGCAGCAAAATAAAGCTGGCGCAGTGGCGTTGTCGTCTCATCAGGCTGCAAAACATGGTTTTCCAGTAGAAAAGTCGCATCGTTCAACAGCTCAAGCGATACTTTCCTATCCGTTTTCAGCACCGCGCCGTTGATATAGATCTTCTCACCCGCACGCAGCGAAAGACGGATTGCCGACTTGTCATTGGTCGACTTCTTATTATTCGTCATGTCACAGACCATCCCGGATGGACTGGGTGATTTCGATCAAGGTATCGTAATCACTGCTTTCGCCCTGCCGAATGCGTTCCATCTCTTTGAGAATGAATATCCCCACCGAAATAATGGCCGCCTTGAGTTCCTTGGGAAGCACATTCTCTTCTGATCCAAGATCATCGATGATCGTGGTCCAGAGCTTGGTCGTAAAATAGGCAGCGTCTATGCCTTCGCGCGATCCGGCCCCATTGGCCTTGGCAGCGGCAAGCATCTCGATCGAACGGTCAAAAAGCATCCGCTCGCGTTCCTTGGCGCTCGCCATATCATCATTCATGACGTCTTCGTAGCGCAGCTGGTACATGTAGTCTCCGTTCTCCGGCACCACGCATACAAGCCGCCTCATGCTGCCCGGTGCGTGATGTTCAACTTCGGGGCGGGTAAGCGCCCCACAGCATCACCCCCTAAATCGGAATCGATTTTTGGAAAGCGCGATGCGCCGATTCAATTGTTTAGAGCATCCTTATGTAGTGCCAAAAAGAGGCAAAACGCTCTAATAGTCTAACTATTTCAAATAGTTGAGTAGGCTCATATTTTGCAGTTGAACTGTCAGCGCATAAGAAGTCTCAATCTGTGACATGAGCGCATTGACGCGCGTTGCAGCCTCATATGGATCAACCGACTCAAGATCGAGAACCGATTCATTAAGGATCTTCTGCTGAGCTGCGATGCGTGTTGTCGCTGCATTTGTCCGTTGTTGCGCAAGACCAAGCGTCGTCTGCTCCGAAGTGGTTTGAGTGACCGCCTGCGTCGTGGTCTGCATGGCCTGTGTCGTGAGCGCCTGGAACGCAGAGTTGTTAAGACCAATCGCCGCAAATTCAGAAACCATCACCGCCGACATAATTGTCTTGCGGAAACCGTCTGCATTGGCTGAAATCGATGTTGAGGCCGTTTCACTTGGTGAAATGCGGCTCTTGATGACTGTGTCAGACGCATTCGACCAGTTGGCGTCCCAGTTGGCATCATTGAACTGCTCGGCAAAATCGCCTTCCAGAAAGGCTTTCATTTCATCGCCGGTAATATTGGCAACCTGCGGATCGTTCATGCTGAAACCGAAATGGTCTTCGAACGCCTGGCGCACCGCTGTCTGAGCGGCACTGCCTTCGGTGTAGTCGGCAATCGGCTTCACATCGGTGTTCACACCGGAGAAAATATACTCGCCATTGTAACTCGTATTGAGCAGGCCAGTGACGGAATCCAACAGAGACTTTGCAGATTTTGCGGCCGTCTCAGCGCTTTCAACGGTGCTGTTTGCACCGGTCAGGTCGCCAAGAAAATCCTGCGTGTTCTCGATAATGGTGCTGGTGGCGGTTTGCGTCGTCGTCATCCGCTGCTGCAGCAGCTTGTTCATATCTGTCAGAACAGTCAGACGATCATATTCCTTGCGCAAGGATATAGTCTGGCCAGACTTGGAGCCGAGCGACAGGCCGACATCGAACACCATCCCGGTAGTCGCTTCCTGCTGGGCTTTGCCAAGCTCAGCCTTGGTCTTTGCCACGAGGACCTTGAGAGCTGAAGCTGCACCATAAGTCGAAATCGATTGCGCTTTCATAAGCCTCACACCGCTCTGATAAGTTCGTCAAGCATGGCGTTGACCGTCGTCAACACCCGGCTCGATGCCTGATAGGAATGTTCAAGATCAAGCAGCAGCGCCATTTCAGTGTTGATATCGACACCATTGGCATTGGAAAGAGCCTGATCGGCCTGCACAGCAACTGTCTGATTATAGGAGAAATTAGCGTTTGCCGTCTTTCGCTTGCCTTCCAGCCAGCTGATCGATGAGGCGCTATAATCAATAAGGCTTGCATTGGAGTTGAGCCCGGCAGACGAGGCGAAAGTCAGCGGTTCCGAGAAGGCCTGATTCAAATCGCGCAGACGATCACTAAAGCCAGCCGCACCAGTCGTATTATATTTGTAATTGGCACCGTTCACACCGCCATCACGCAAGAGAAGCGAACTGCCGCCTTCTGATGCGACAAATGCTGACGACACTTTGAGCGTGCCAGCAATGCCAGCTGAAACACCCGCGCCGGGCACAGCTGGAGAGCCTTCCCAACTGAACAGGCCGGTCTGATCTGGTCCTGCACCTGTCTGATCGCTTTCGGCAAACATTGTCACCAGACCGCGTGCGATCTCATCAAGCTGCATCTGGTATTGCGGGGCAATCTGGTCGCGTAACTGCAGGAGGCCGCTCAGGCGGCCTGTACCGTAGGGCTGATCGAATGTGTCGTGCGTAAGCGGCACGCCATCGACCAGAACAGCGTTGCCAGCCACGCCGGCAGCCAGACCGTTCGACGACTGGAAGCTGATCTTACGTGCTGAGGTTTCAAACAGTGTCACGCCGTTTTCTGCGAAAATGACCATGTCATTGTCGCCGCGCGTCATCGTTGTTATGCCGATTTCGCCGGATAACTGCTTGAGCAGGGAATCGCGCTGATCAAGAAAATCAGAGACATCACTGCCTGCACGCGTACCGCTGACGATCTGCTGATTGACCTTTTCGAACTTGGCCAACACATCGTTGATATTGGCGACTGAATCCGCGATTTCATTATCTGCATCGGTACGCAGCGACTGAACCTGTTTTGTGCCACTATTCAATGCATTGGCCAACGCCTGCGCAGTCGATACGACGCTATCGCCAAGTGCCGAATTGGACGGTGATGCAGCAAAGGTCTGAAGTACATCGCGCAGATCGCCAATCAAGGCAGAAGGCGAACCGGAATAATTGTCCGCAGAATAAAGCGATGAAAGGCGGTCAAGCCCGCCTGCAAGAATAGAAGAAGAGGATGCCGTGCTGTTGGACTGAATAAAGCGGTTGAACAACGCTTCATCGGCGGACCGGCTTATATTCACATAAAGCGAACCATAGGGCCCCGAAGCCAGCGAAGCGGTACGCCGCGAATAATCGGGATCATTGACCCCCGCAATATTGCGAGAGACGACTGACGTCTGCTTGGACGTTGCCGCAAGCGAGCTTTTGGCCGTCAGAAGAGCAGAACTAAGCGACATCTTATCCCCATCCTACATAGAACCGCGCTTGTTGCGAGAACGGTCCAGTTACTTAGAGCGTGTTTCAATCTGAGTGGCTCAGATCGGCCCGTCTCAACATTTTGTTTTAACGCGCATCCCGAAAACTGTTTCGCACTGTTCGGGATGCGCTCTAAAATCGAAATTCCGGGGATGGAGGTCCCCACCATCCCCAGAATTGTTTCAGTTTATCTTTTCAGGTTCACCAGCACGTCCATCAATTCGGAGCCGGTCTGGAAGACCTTCGAATTGGCGGTGTAACTGCGCTGAGCTTCGATCATGTCGGTCAGCTCCTGCGCAATATCAGCGTTGGATTCTTCCAGCGCGCCGGACGAAATCTTGCCCATGCCGCCGCCCTCAGGGAAGCCAAGCTGAATGTTGCCGGATTCAGCACTCGGCGAGAACACGTTGCCGCTCATAACCGACATGCGATCCGGGCTGGCAACTGTTCCAAGCGGAACACGATAGAGCAGCTTCTGCGCGCCGTTCTCATAAAGCGCTACGACCGAGCCGTCTTTGCCAATATCAACGCCCTTGATGGACGAAGGTGCCTGACCGTTGATAACGGCTTCGCTGATCGTATAGTCCTTGGCGAGCTGCTTGGACGAACCGAGGTTAAGATCCAATGACTGGCCGTTATAGGCCGTGAGATCGACAGCAACGTCGCCGCCGGAAAGCAGCTTGCCGTTCGTTCCGTCAAAATTCAGAGTGGTCGTTCCGACTTCAACGCCATCCGCAGCATTCTTGATCGAAACGTCCCAGGTGTTGTCGCCGGTCTTTGTGAAATAGACATCCAGCGTGATCTTGCCGCCGAGATTGTCATAAGCGATCAGCGATGTTTTGTGATTGAACTCGCCGGTAGCAGGCACTTCATCAGTCGAAGGCAGGTTGACGGTAAAATTACCCGATGTACTCGGCGTCGCAACCAGATCGGACTGCTTGACGTTCACACGTTCCAGACCGTCGAAGCTATTGGCGACCGTATTAACCTGGCCGTTCGCGTCCGCTGGATAGCCCATCAGATAGTAGCCAGATGTATTGACGAGATTGCCATACTGATCCGGCACAAATGAGCCTGCGCGCGTGAGGTAAGGCGTGCCGTCAGCATCGCTGACTACAAAATAGCCGTTGCCATCGATAGCGAGGTCGGTAGCTGAGGAAGTCGGACGAATGCCGCCCTGATCAGAAATGCCGTAGCGGATATTGGTTTCTACGCTGCCAGAATTATATTGGCCTGCGGTGTTGGGCAGAACGAGAGACGAGAACTGCGCATCAGCGCGCTTGTAACCGACCGTGCTCGCATTTGCGATGTTATCCGCGACCGCAGACAAGCGGTTAGCCTGCGCGTTCATACCCGAAACGCCGGTCCGCATCATACCGTAGAGGCTCATTGGCAACTCCTGAGAATTTGAGAATCCGCAGACAAGCTATCGGGCCACGCTTGCGTGAAACTGTAGCCGTTAGGATTTTTACGCTTTTACTGAGGACTCAATCAGTTTCAGGGGCGTCCGGAACGAACCACCTTTAAAAACCGCGAATTACTGGATTTGAGCTTTTGAAAGCTCGGTAGACAGGACACGAATCTCAATCGATATTGATTGAGTATCCAAGAAAACGTTTTGAATCAACAGGATCAAAACCAAGCTTTTCACGCAATTTTTTGCGGAGCTTGCTAATATGGCTTTCGACCACATTCTCTTCGACTTCGCTGTCGAAAATGCCGTAAATTGCACTGAAAATCTGCGCCTTGTTAAGGCGACGACCACGGTTTGCAATTAGATATTCAAGAATACGGCGCTCGCGACGAGGCAGTGGAAAATCCACACCATTTATCTGTGGATCACGACCATCGGAGAAAACGCGGATCGGACCGAGCGCTGTTCCATCGTTGCCAGACGAACCAGCGGCGCCGGTACGGCGACGAATAGCATTAATGCGGGCAAGTATCTCGCGGACATGGACCGGTTTGCGGACCACGTCATCAACTCCGGATTGAAAAAGCTCCAGAGTGTGTTCCAGTGATGGGCGGTCGTTCACAGCAATAACCGGAGCCTTGCAGCGTTCACGAATTCGGGCTGGAAGACCGTTTTGAGCTTCACATTCGCCGATCAGGAAAGCTTCGACCGCCATAATATCCTGATGGGGGACGCTCTCGACCCACTCATTGAAATCATCTGGTGTGAAGCCGGTTGTCGTGATGCCTTCTCGGCTGAACCAAGAGGAGTACCCCTCAGTCACAATATTCCGCTCATCTACGACTACGATCATCGGCCCGCCTTCCGAATCAATATGTTAACCCAAGCAAGACAGAAGTAACGGGCAGGAGGAGTCAGCGGCAATGACAAAAAGTTGCCCGCAATAACTTGTGAGGCATTTTAGCATTATCTAACTTGAAGGGAATCGCGATGATTGCATCGAATGTGCACTCTTCGTCCGAAAACCTTAACGATTGGTTAACAAGATCACGAAGTTTTACGATTCTTTACAAGCACTTAAAAATTTATCCTCTTAAATAGCTGATAAACCTTTAAGCAACCACAGATTGCACAGCATGAAAGCGCGTGTATAGCAGTTACCGCTACAACCGGCATTTTTCGTGGATTCACAATCAGCCAGCGCAAAAGCTTTTTGCCTGTGGCGTCCAATTTCCGAAGCCTGAAACGATCATGTTTGTCATTACGCGACACACATATCGCTTCTGTGCGGGGTCATTATTTGGACCTGCATGGTAGCGTGCAACAGCCATCGTCCAGTTGCCTTCCCGCTCGCGGAGACGCTTCAAAAAACGTGCAGCGTAATCGACATTGAGGCTCGGCTGCAACATCGCGCCAACGGACGGAAATTCGCGCGAATGATAGTAGTGATTAATCTGCATGCAGCCCAGATCAATCAGCTTTGCACCTTCGGCGTGTACTTGAGTGAAGCGCTTTAATGCGGCGGCTTGAGATGGAAAAAACTCAGCTCGTCCTTCGATGTTCATCGCATAGGGCTGAAGCGAGTTTTTCCGCCCCGTCTCTGTCAAACCGACGGCATAGAGAATACCGAGCGGCACGTCATAACGGGCAGACGCGTGGTGCATTTCCCGTTCACAAATATTCTCCGCTTTAGCTGTTGCTAAACTAAACGACCAGGCCGCGATTACGGCCGCCAAGACCGCCAGAAACTTCACGCTCACTGGCTTCACCAGAAACACGAGTGCCCATTTGGCTGCGCTCTGCCTGACCGGATTCGCCATTCTGTCTGCCCTCTCCGCCCATGAACTGCGCCTGCGACTGTCCCTGCGCATTGCCTCGGCCATCCGAGCCGTTCTGCATGTCGGGAGATTGCTGCCCTTGCTGCTGAGTGCCAGCCTGCTGATGCCCTGCACTCTGGCTTGCAGCACTATGCTGAACTGCACTGACTGCTCCGCGTTCAGTGACCGTCACCGAGATTTTCGCATCGTCTGCAATTCCTGCAGCTTTCAGCGCCTTTTCAATCATCGACCGATCCGCCGCCAGTGCTTCCGCTCCATGGGCTTTGTCAGCGACGAGATGCACTTCGACACTGTTATCGGCGACCAAACGAATTCGCGCAGTCACAGCACCAAGCTCCACGGGATCAAGCCTGATCTGCAAAGTCTTAACCGCACCGAAGCTGCGCTCGGACACAATCTGAATATCCGCAATGCGTGCTGCTGCCGTTGAAGCAGTCGGCATAGGAGACTTAACGTCAACCGCGGAAGACGACCTCCCAGCTTGTTGCTGCGGCTGCACATTGGTACGGTCTGGTTCTGCAGCTTGGTTCGACTGAGCTGATAGATCGGGCTTAGGCAATGCAGAAGAACCTTCCGCTCCACTCTCAGCCTGCTTCCCTGTTGTTGCAGCAGCCGGATTGTGACTGACAACATTTTCAGCTTTTGCAGCGTTCTTGGGATCAACAGAAGCCGGGTTGTTCTTGCTTGGCTGAACGCTGTCCTTCTTATCCCTCTTTGGCTGATCCTTCTTTGGCTCCGTTGCAGACGTTTGCATATCGCCAACGTTAGCGACAGCCGTTGCCGGGTCAGCCTCCGCCACATCTGCCAGTGCTGACATATTTGCATCAAGCCTGGCAGGATCGTTGCCTGCCGCAGCTTGTTTGTCTCCTGTTGTCGTATTCAACCCTGCCGCCAGTGCTAGCAAGGTCTGCGATGCGCCATAAACTGAAGATTGGACAGGGGATTGAGCCGAAGTTTCACGGTCCGTCTTATCGCTATCATCAGACCGCGTATCGTCATCCCGCTGTTCGCCGTCTGGCGACAGCTTGTTCTGAGGCTTTTCGAGAAGTGCGCCGAACAACTTTGCGGGCTCGGATTGTTCCTGATTTTCGCCATTCAGTTTCGTCACAGCGCCCTGTTGCGCACCGGTTCCCTTGACGAGCGACCCTAATCTTCCAGCCGCATTGAGCAAAACATCTACGCTCATTGAATGGTCTTTCCTAGCAAGGCATCAATTTCTGCAAGCTTGCGCCGCGCGTCATCCATGGTCTTCTGCAAATCATCATCGGGCTTTGCGGGCTGGGAAGGCTTCCAGCCAACCGCCGGCGCAACTTCCTGAGCTGCTACAGTCGGTGCTGACTCTTCCTCGGCATCCGCAATCGGCATTGCCGGAATGTCAGTCTCAGTTTTGACCGGCTTTGCCTTATCCGCTGTGCTGGCAGGCGTACGCGTCACGACTGACCCGACAGCCTCGGCCGCTTGCAAAAGCTTCCTGTCGCGCTCCTGCAGTCGATCCGGTGAAATCTGCGACAATTCCCGCAAGGCGTCTCCGGCGGAATCTGAAGCAACATCGCTTGCAGCCGCATAGAGATTGGCACGGCTTGGATCAGTCTTCAGATGATCAGCAAGTTTACGTGCCTCACCGGACATGAAACGGGCGCGTTCAGTCTGGCCATTAACCAAAGCACCGCGCGCAATCTGCAAATATAGCGAATATTGCATAACGGGATCGGCGGTGCCTATCAGCTTTACCAGTTCGGCATTGCCAATTCGGTCATTGAGCTTCAATGCGGCATCCACAAACTGCTTCATGAAATCGCGCATATAGGGCGAACGGGGAAAGCGTTGCAGATAATTGCGTGACAGCATGCGTATTTTGTCAGCATCGCCCAGTTTGGCTGCAATTGGCATGGAGCGACGGATTGCAGCTTCTTCAAAAAGCGTCCCCGGGCTCTCAAGCCGAACCTGATCAAGACGCAGCAGTGCAGTGGCAGGATCGAAGGCTGTCATCTGGCTTGCGGTAACCAGAATGATGGAGGATCGCAGCTCAGCCGGAAGCTGTTGCGACAACGGAACCGAAAACAACTTCACGACTTCGATGTTCTGGCCCGAAGCGTAAGCCAATGCGCCTTTGACCAGCTCTTGCGGCACTGTCCCGCCATCCAGGCCAGCCAGCACCTTGCGCACAGCTTCCGGATTGCCGCCATTGAACAGATAGATAATCGCCGCGTAAATATTCTCAGGCTTTTCCCACAGTTCCTTGGGAGCACGCTCCATATCGGAACTAACGAAAATGAGAAGCCTGTTGAGCATGACCACTGCTTCGGGCTTTCCCGAGACCAGCTGGTCCTGCAACATGCGCAGCGAACGAACCAGCTTGTACGGCTCGAGAACCGGCAGACTGCTTGGCGCGTCCACTGCAGGTGTCTGAGCATAGGAAACCGCTCCCCCGCTTGCCAGCGGCAGGCTCGCAACAAGTGCCAGCAAAGAGCGCGTTACCAGTTTCTTCATGGGTTGGACTTGAGGAAGATGTCGATGCGACGGTTTTCGGCGGCGTTCGGATCGGCGGCGTTCTTCGGCTGACGCTCAGCATAGCCTTCAACGCGCAACACGCGCTTCTCATCCAGCCCACCACGGACCAGCATGTAATAGGCCATTTGCGCGCGCGCCGAAGACAGACGCCAGTTGTCATAGGTTGCGCTCTTGAATGGACGCGCGTCGGTATGACCGCTGATGATGACTTCACCCGACTGGCGCGAGATAACCTGCGCGATGCGCTCGAGCATCTGCACAACACGTGCGTCGGGCTTGGCAGAACCGATTGTGAACATGCCGAAATCGACTTTGTCGGTCAGCTGGATCATCACGCCGCCATCAACAGGGACAACCGTCACATCTGGCATCGGTTCCGCTTTCGCAGGCCTTCCGCCATCGGTCGCAGTGCCACCGTCTGCAGCTTTCTTCAGATCCGAAATAAGCTGCTCCTGACTTTCAGCAGGCTTTTCAGCCGCTTCTGGCTTTGCCTCGGTCTTCGCGTCTGCTGTCTGCTGTGGCGGTGTGGCAGGTACTGCTTCCGGTTGCGTCAGCTCTTCTGCAGCCTTGCTCGACCAGTAGTCCGGGCTGAAAGGATCGCGATAAGCGTCACCGCCATCAGCCCCGGTCTGCGTGCCAGCCTGAGAACTGCCGCCATCGCCTTTCGTGGACTGATTTTGCAAGACGCCTGTCTCATGCGCGAGTTCTGACAGAACCGCATAAGGCTCACGGAACATGCGGCTTTCTTCCTGCTCAATAGGCGGAGAGGCCGCGTTGTCATTGATGACCTTGGTGCTATTCTCTATCTGCTGGTCGCTCTCGAAGCGAACCTTGCCATTTTTCTCGTCAATATCCTGTACGCCCTTTGGGCTCGAATGCCGGTCCATCAGCTTGACAGGATTGAAGTAACTGACAACAGCAGCCTTGCTTTCCTCATTTGCGGCATTGATGAGCCACATGACGAGAAAAAACGCCATCATAGCGGTCATGAAGTCAGCATAAGCGATCTTCCAGACACCACCATGATGACCGTCGTCTTCATCGCGCCTGCCCCGACGAACAATAATGATTTCACGCTTGGTTTCTGGATTAATACTCATCTGGCAGCAGCCCTTAATTCTTCCAGAACCGGCGAAACGCGCGTTTCAAGCACGCGTTCACCAAAGGAAAATGAAAGTTCGCCGGATACAGTTTCAGTAAACCGGCATCCAGCTGGCAGGAGATCGGCATGCTCCCGTAATGGCTCAAGAAGATGCAGCGGCCCAGCGATTTCCGGCGCTTCCCCTTCAAGAGCAAGTGTGCTGATACGCTGCGCGAAACCGGAAACGGCGTCCCGTTCCAGCTTGGCGGCAAGAAGTGGCGCGAGAACATCAGCAATCTGCGCGGAAAGGTTCTGTTCCAACCCGCCCAAGGCCTCGGTCAATGCGCCCGCCAGCAAAATTGCCTGCTCGCGGGAGAAACTGGCGCGCAACGCTTCAATCTCGGCTTCGTGCTCACGCAAAAGCCTTGCTTTCTCGGCCTCATATAAAGCCTCGGCTTCCTTGTGGCCATCTTCGCGACCGGCCTCGAATGCTATCCGCTTCTCTTCCTCAACGGCGATAATGCGAGCAACTTCTGCCTGCTCGGCAAATGCCGCCTTTTCTTCCGCTGACGCGTCTTGCGCATCCGCCCGTTTAGGATGTTCAGCGAGCGGCAGGGGATGTGCGGGTGCCGCAATGATCTCAACTGCATCATCAGGAATTGGATGCGTTGAAAAATCGGGAAGATAACGGCTGAGGGCGAGCGTGCTCATAATCAGGCTGCCTCAAGCTCCGGCATGACGGACCGCTGCGTCGATGCGGCCTCCTGCTTGACGGCAATTTCATGGATCCATTGTTTGAGAACGGCGGCTACACGCTCCTCATCCATCTCGATCATCTGTTCGAGACGCAGCTTGGCTGGCATGCGCATCCGCTGGCGCAGATCGCTAAGACTGGTCTTCATCTGGTCGGCATAGGCTTCCGGCCCACCAATTACGGCCTTAGCACCCTCACCTGCGATTGCCTGTTGCGTATCGCCAACAAACTTTGGCACGCCAGCTTCACCAGCCTCACGCAGTGCGACTTCGGTTCCTGCCGATTTTGCATTCTGGTCGCGCAGCAGCGGACGCACGCCGAACCAGATCAGAAGTGCAACAGCGGCAAGAATTGCCAGTGCATTCACATAGGAACCGCTCTGTCGCATCAGCTGTTCAGACCAAGGTGTCGAAACCGGGTCCATATCTGCGCCTGCCGGATTGAGGAAATTGACAGCAGTCACATTGATAACATCGCCACGGTCCGCGTTCAGACCGGCGGCGGTGGCAACGAGATCACGAATCTTGAGAATCTGCTGGTCAACAAAATCGGCAGGTGGCGGGGTCGTACCGGCGGTTTCAAGCAAACGTGCCTGATCAATGACCACAGCAATCGACAAGCGCTTGACGGCATAGCCATCGCTGACCGTCGACACCGTCTTGGTATTCATTTCGTAATTGGTCAGCTCTTCGCGACGGTCGGTCTTTTCCGTGGAGCTATCGCCATTACGGCTCTGAATTTCTTCCTGCGGAATATTCTGCTCAACACCCGTTGCGTTGTCATTGCGGGAATTGCGGGAATCGCCGCTTTCCCGAACCACGCGCACGGAACGCTCGACGCGCGATTCAGGATCAAAGCTTGTCTCGTGGGTCTGGCGGCGGTCTGTATCGAGTGATGCCTGAACGCTGCTCTGGAAATGACCGATACCAAGATAGGGCGCAAGCGCCTTACGGATGCTTTCATCCACATTCGCAGCTACCTGCTGCTCAAGCGACGCGGTCATAAGTGCAGCGCCATTGGCGGCTTCACCAGCGGATGCCAACAGGCGACCATTGGTATCGAGAACGGTCACAGAAGACGCATCAAGCGAAGGAACAGCGGCTGCAACCAACTGGCGGATCGATTGCGCAGATTCAGCTGCAAAGCCACCTTCCGCACGAATGACAACAGAAGCCGAAGGCTTCTGATCGCCACGACGAAAAGAGCCTTTTTCTGCCAGAACAATATGAACGCGCGCTGCCTTCACGCCGCGAATTGCCTGAATGGTACGGGCAATTTCGCCTTCAAGCGCGCGAACATGGGTGATTTCCTGCATGAATGACGTCAGGCCAAGCGAACCCATATTGTCGAACAGCTCGTAACCGGCATTGTTTGAGGTCGGCAAACCTTTTTCAGCCAAGTACATGCGTGCTTGCTCGGCCTTGCCGACAGGGACAAGGATCGACGAACCATCGGATTTAACGTCGAAAGCAATACCAGCTTCGCCAAGCGCCAGACCCATGCGATTTACGTCATCGCGTGAAAGACCGACATAGAGCGTTTCATAGGAGGGGCGGCTCAGATAAACGCTGGTGTAGAGGATTGCGCCCATCAATGCGGCTCCGACAAGTCCGAGCGCTATAAGTTTTCGCGCGCCAAGCTTGCCGAGCGTTGCCTTAAGCTGTTCGAGTAATTGCTGGAAATTCTGCTGCATCAATATCACCGCCATCCTGATGCGAGCAAAATAGATCGCGAAGCTTGCGCGAAAGTGTCGGCTTGGAAGACGGGGACATTTTAAGAAAGAAGAAGGGCGCGGAATGAATCCCGCGCCCTCCAAATATAAGCCGTATCAGCTAAGTTATTAGCCGCGGAATAGCGACAGGATCGACTGGCTCGACGAGTTAGCGATCGAGAGAGCCTGAACGCCAAGCTGCTGCTGAACCTGCAGAGCCGACAGACGAGCCGATTCCTTGTTCATGTCGGCGTCAACGAGCGTACCAACGCCCTTTTCAACCGAGTCGCTGAGCTTGGAGATGAAGCTCTTCTGGGTGTCGATACGTGCCTTTGCAGCACCGAGCGAAGCTGCACCAGTGGTGAGCTTGTCCAGAGCAGTTTCAACCTTTTCCAGAGCCGTCTTGATTGCAGCGTCGTCAAGCTTTGCAGTCGCTGGATCGAAGAATGCATCGGCAACGAGATCGCCAGCGATACCACCGGTGCCTGCAGCGTCAGCGAAAACCTGTACGTCAGCAGCAGCAACGTCAACAGTGTCGATCGTTACAGTGGTGCCGGTACGGTTGTAAGATGCAACAACCTTAAGATCCGAAGTTGCAGCAGCATCGTTTACGAGCAGGTTCGAACCAGCGTAGTTCGCATTGCTTGCCGACGACTTGATCTGCGACTGGATTGCCTTGATTTCAGTTGCGACCTTCTTCTGGTCTTCCTGGCTGGCGCCCTGAGCGCTAACCAGAAGCGACTTCATCTTGTCAACCTGGTCTTTGATGTCGTTGATTGCAGTGTATGCAGTGTCAACCTTGCCGGCGCCGAGGCCGAGAGCGTCCTGAACAGCCGAATTGGCCTTGTTGTCGGACTTCATCGAGGTCGCAATCGACCAATACGATGCATTGTCTGAAGCTTCACCGATGCGCAGGCCGGTCGAAATACGGTTCTGCGTGGTTTCCAGCGACTTGTTGGTCGAGGAAAGGGTCTGAAGAGCGGTGAGAGCTGAAGAGTTGGTAAGAATGCTAGCCATTGTATTGCCCCTTGGGAAAACAAACTGAGGGACAGGCCGGATTGAAAATTACCGGCATAGGAGAGCGGCATCATGCCTGTCACCACATAACGCGTGGGACCTACTATGGATGCTAGCACTATAACCCAATTGTTAAGAATATATTAATATAATGCGATCGTTTTTAACGAACCACCATTTTCGGGAGTGACACCTCGTCAGGATGCTTAACAAGCCCTTGATTTAGAGCCGTGAAACATCCTTTGCCTCGGGGCAGCATTCACGAGAATGATCGTATCAGGCTTCCGACCAGAATATTCCAGCCATCGATCAGCACGAAGAACAATATCTTGAACGGCAGGGATATCACCGTCGGCGGCAACATCATCATGCCCATCGACATGGTGAGTGTGGCAACCACAAGATCGATCACCAGAAATGGCAGGACGATCAGAAAGCCAATTTCAAAACCGCGACGCAATTCCGAGATCATGAAGGCGGGCACCAGCACGCGGAAATCGACAATGCCATCTTCTCCCGTACGGAATGCCGGATCGGCAAGGTCTTCAAACAGGCGCAAATCCTTGTCGCGCACTTCGCGCATCATAAATTCGCGGAAAGGCGTGGAGATTTCTCGGAAAGCCACCTCTTGCGTAATCTCGTTGCGCATCAGTGGCTGCACGCCGTTGTTCCACGCACGATCAAACACCGGCGCCATGACGTAGAACGTCATGAATAGTGCCAGCGAAATCATGACCATACTGGCAGGCGCAGTCTGCAAACCCAATCCCGAACGTAAAAGCGAGAACGCGATTGCAAAGCGCGTGAAGCTTGTGACCATGATCAACAAGCCCGGCGCTACCGACAGTACAGTCAAAAGACCAAACAGCTGAACGATCTGTCCGCTGGCAGCCCCACTACCGGCAGGCAGAAGATTATCCAGCGACAACGCCTGTGAATGAGCGGCAGAAATAAATGCCAGCGTCAGCAGGCCAGTAAGCGCAAAAATCTTTTTCATTCTACTACCAGCGTCGAAATGAAAACGCGGTCCACCGCGCCTTCCGAACGCATCCGCGCCCTCTCTTCAAGATCGGCACGCAAATAAGCCAGCCCTGCCGCGCCCTGCAATTGCATGAGATTGACGCTTCGCAGGAAGCTCATGAAATCATCCCCCACACTTGCGGCCATATCTGCTGGAATCTCGCGGCCCGGCTTCGCAACAAGCGAAGCTTCAAGCCGGACCCATGTGGTCTGTGGGATGCCGAGATTGGTGACAATTGGCTGCAACGGAACAATTGTACCGATAGAGCGGGATTCAAAGTGGCCCTGCTTCGGCTTGTCATCTTTCGTGGTCGGTTTGGCCGCGACTTGCTGCTCGGCGGAAATTACCCCGCCAAGATACCAGCCGCCACCGCCAGCAATTGCAGTCAACACAGCGACGGCAGCCAGCAGCCCCACTATGGAGGTCTTTGCTTTGCCGTCTTTATCGATTGCTGTATCGCTCATGCCTGCTCAACTTTAGAACGGAGAAATTTGATCGAGAATCTGCTGGCCATATGGCGGCTGCTGAACCTCGCTCAGGCGCCCGCGCCCGCCGTATGAAATGCGCGCTTCGGCGATTTTGTCATAGGAAATTGTATTGTTTCCGGAAATGTCGCGCGGACGCACAACACCCACGACATTCAATACGCGCAACTCATAGTTTACGCGGACTTCCTGTGAGCCTCGAATGATCATATTGCCGTTGGGCAATGTGTCCGTGACGATGGCAGCGACTTGCAAACGAATGTCTTCGCTGCGTTCGATTTTGCCCTTGCCTTTGGATGTACTGTTAGAGCGGGTATTGACCGATGCATCGATATCACCCCCGCCAGCTGCGCCAGAAAGACTGCTGGTATCGAACGACGCGCCGCCACCGTAAAGGCCTTTGGATACACGCTCACGGTCGGTCTTGTTATCCATATTTGCCCGATCATTGATCGAGATGATAACAGTCAGCACATCACCAGGTTCAGCCGCACGCGGGTCCTTGAAGAAGTTGGTCGAGCGCTGATCCCACAGCGAATATGACGCCTTGCTCGGACGGATCGGATAACCGCTATATTGCGGATTGTTGTTCATGCCGAGATTTGCAGCCACTGGCGACAAGTCTGGCGCACGGCCGATTTCTTCGGGTTTCGTGGCACAACCTGCCAGCAGAGCCAGCATCGCTGTTGCAAGGATCGCTTTGTTCATGCTTCTCGTCATTGCACCGTATTCCCGGTTTCAGCCTGAGCGCTCTGAGCCCTGTTGGTTTGGGGTGTTGCAGCCGTGCGCTGCGAACCAACAATGACCCGTGCAAGCTTGGCCGCCTTTTCAGGCGGCATTTCATTGAGAATGATACTCGACACCCGTGGATTGAGCTTGAGGATCAAAGCTGCAGCCGCTTCGTCACCGATAAGCGACATTTGAGCCGCTGCAGCATCTGGTTTCATCTTGGATATGATGTCGACAAGTGAATCCTGTGCCTTGCTGACAAACTCGTCGCGACGCTTCAACCACATCTCATATTCTTTGCGCTTGTCTTCCAGCGCACGCATACGCGCTTCCACATCGGCCTTGAGATCGTTGAGCTGCTTGGTCTGCAAAGCAAAGCGCGCATCTGCCGCCTGATCATCAATATTGCCGCAAAACTTGCGGATTTCGTCGAGATTGCCAATCGGCGCAGAAGCCGCAAGCTGCTGCGCGGCAGTTGTTGGCGCTGGTGTCGCGGCTTGTTGCGGTGCCGGAACGGGCGGAAGGGGCTGTTGTGCAAAAGCCGGGAAGCTTGCACCAATCAGCAACGCTAAAGCCGAACCGTAACGTATGATGTTGCTAGCCATGATCATTGCACCACCAGCTCTGCATGAAGTGCACCCGATGTCTTGATCGCCTGCAAGATTGCGATGATGCCGTTTGGTTTCACGCCAATCTGGTTCAAGCCTTTCACGAGGTTTTCGAGATTAGCCCCCGTCAGAATACCAATCTTGGAATCGGCCTGATTAACGGCGATATCGGTATTCGGTTCGACTTCCGTCTCGCCATAACTGAAAGGTTCAGGCTGAACGACCATCGGCGTTTCGGTCACTCTTACGGTCAGGCTACCATGGCTGATCGCCACTTTGGAAATACGCACCTTCTCACCGATAACGACTGTGCCGGTGCGTTCGTCCACGACGACGCGCGCAACTTCATCCGTGGTGATTGGCAGACCTTCCAGCTCAGCCAGAAAGCGAGCGGCAGGCACGTTCTTCGGACGCTGAAGCCGAATGGTCTTGGCATCGCGGGCAATCGCTACGCCACGCCCATAGCGGCGCTTGGCGAACACATTGATCGTATCGGCAGCGCGCACAGCCGTCGTGAAATCAGGATCGCGCAGTTCGACAACCATTTCGCTGTCTTTACCGAAATTGCCTGCAACCTCACGCTCGACCAGCGCGCCATTCGGGATACGGCCAGATGTCGGAACGCCTTGGGTTATGCTTGCTGCGTCGCCCTCGGCCGAAAAGCCTGAAACGATCATGTTGCCCTGTGCGACCGCATAGATCTGATTGTCCGCGCCCATCAGGGGCGTCATGACCAGAGTACCGCCCTGTAGCGAAGTCGCATCGCCAAGCGAGGAGACAGTCACGTCGATACGCGAACCAGTGCCCGAAAATGCGGGCAGATTGGCAGTCACGATAACGGCTGCGGTGTTTTTGGAGCGGGTCGAATTGCGCGGTGCGCTGATGCCAAGATTATCAAGCATGGCACGCATGGACTGCTCGGTAAAAGGCGAATTGCGCAGACTATCGCCGCTGCCTTTCAAACCAATCACAAGACCATATCCGACGAGCTGGTTTTCACGCACGCCCTGAATGGTCGCAATGTCTTTGAGACGTGCAACCGCACTGCCCCTGCCAAGTTCGGCATATGCCATTTTCGACGGATCACCGCCAGAGCCGAGCCAGTCTGCATCCGCTTCCACGGCGTTGCCAAACTCACGCGCGTTTTTCGAAGACTCGTCAGCAAACCCGGCGATGGGCTGGAGTGCTAAGGCCAAAAGGGCGATGAGGGCTGCGCGCGTTCTTCTCACTGCATCCCCACCTGAATGCGACCATCGGCAAGCACTGTGCCAGACACGATGATGCCGCTGTCTATATTGCGAATTTTAATGAAGTCGCCTGCTGCACCCGATTCAAGTGGCGTGCCCATTGCGGTTATCACCAAAGTGCCTGAAGTGAACACCAGCGGCGCAGGAACGCCACGCTTCACCAGCGATGGTTCGCCAAGTGCAGAAACGAGGATCGGCTTGCCCGGAAGCAGCGTCTTACGTGCGACTTTGCCCGTAGCCTGGTCTTGTGAAAGGACATATTGGCTCGCAGCCGGTGCACTGATGAAAAACTGCTTTTCAAGAAGCGCGGTTTCGCTCACGACCTGACCAGGATAGACGGTTGCCGAAGGCACGACAAAGGCGATGCGGTCGGCAGCAGTTGCGCCCGTTACTGCGAACAGCAGAAGGCCGGCAGTGATTGCCAGCCTTGTTTTCCGGGAAATTGCCTTCGTATAACTCATCGTCATCACCGTTGGAGCACATCCCGAAAAGTGGGAACCAGTTTTCGGACCGGCATGTGCGTAAAAACAAAAAAAGATAGCATTTCTAATGCTTTAGCGCAGGTTTTTCGATACGGTCGCAGCCATTTCATCGGCAGCCTGAATGACCTTGGAGTTCATCTCATAAGCACGCTGCGCCGTGATCAGATCGGTGATTTCTTTCACCGGATCGACATTGGATGCTTCGAGATAACCCTGCTTGATCGCGCCATAACCGGGATCACCGGGAACACCGACAAGTGGTCCGCCAGACGCTTCTGTTTCGCGGTAAAGATTGCCACCCAATGGCTCCAGGCCAGCTTCATTGGTGAAGTTTGCAAGCGTCAACTGGCCAAGATCGACCTGATTGACCTGATCCTGCAACTTGGCAAAGACCTGCCCGGTTTCCGTCACCGTCACCTCAATAGCGTCAGGCGGAATAGTGATGGCTGGCTCTACAGCATTACCATCAAGCGTTACCAGCTGGCCGTCAGCATTCTTGTTGAATGCGCCAGCACGTGTGTAAAGCGTTTCACCCGTCGGGCTCTGAATCTGGAACCAGCCGCGTCCGGTCAATGCCACGTCATATGGATTGCCAGTCTGGTTAAAACTTCCCTGCATATGAAGATTGCGCACAGCCGCAGTCTGCACACCTAGCCCAACCAAAGCGCCTTCGGGCACGATTGCCTGATTGGCCTGATTGGGCACGCCAGCGGTGCGTTCCGATTGATACAGAAGATCAGAAAATTCAGCGCGTGCGCGCTTAAAGCCCGTTGTATTGATGTTCGCGATATTGTTCGCAATCACTTCCAGATTGAGCTGCTGGGCGTTCATGCCGGTGGCGGCTATCGTCAGGGCTTTCATGGCAGGTCCTTATTCAGTGAGAGCACTCAGACCGGCATACGGCTGATTTCGAGATAGGCCTGCACGATCTTGTCGCGGATCGCGATTGCCGTCTGAAGTGACTGCTCGGCTTCCATGACAGAGCTGACCACGTCGCGCAGCGGAGCATCACCCTTGATGCCCTGAATGGAATTGGCTTCAGCAGCCTGCAGCTTCTGACCAACCGAATCCGTCATTTGCGACAGGACTTCACCAAAGGACGCACCCGGAGTGGTCGGGATGGCCTGGGGCGCCGAAGTGGAGCCAACGCTCTTTTCGGCGACTGTTTCAGAAAGGCGCGATAGGGCATTGCGCGCCGAAACACTCATAATTGAGTCGTACATTAAGTGCTCCTCAGGAGGTCGATGGTCATCGAGATCAGCTCACGCGCTTGTTTGACGACCTGCAAATTGGCTTCATAAGAACGGTTGGCTTCACGCATGTCCGCCATTTCGACGACCATGTTGACGTTGGGATATTTCACATATCCACGCGCATCCGCTGCGGGATGGCTTGGATCATATTCTTCGATAAAGGCAGAGGTATCCTTGCCGACTTCTGCAACCCGAACCTCGGCAGCGCCTGTGCTCTGCTCGACTTCCGTACGGAAGGAGACAGTCTTGCGACGATAAGGATCGGCATCTGCCGTCTTCGCTGTCGCCTGTGCATTGGCAAGATTTTCCGAAACGACGCGCAAACGGGTCGACTGTGCCGACAAGCCCGATGCTGCAATCTTCAAGCTGTTCTGCAATGCGTCTGACATAGCTTACCCCTTCGCCACAGACAGCATCATGCGGTGAAACGCTTTGACGATGCTCGTGTTGAGCGAATATTCGCGGGCAACCTCGCCAGCCTTCATCATTTCGCGTTCAACATCGACCGTATTGCCCGAATGGGTTTGCTCAGTGATGTCTTCAGGACGCAGCCGCGCGCCTGCAATGCCATTCGCCTCTACTTCCAGATGCTGCGGACTGGTTGCAGCCATGGTGAGCTGGGTTTTGTCCAGCACATCAGCGAAAGGCTGAACGTCTCGCGCCCGGAAATCCGGCGTATTCGCATTGGCAACATTGCCTGCAACGGTGGCCTGTCGTACCGACAACCACTGCGCCTGCCTTGAAGCCAGATCGAAAAGATGAATGGAGCTCATGGAGTTTCCCGCCTTTATAGTTTGTTAACTTAAAGGTCGGAACTTGCGTCAAGCTTGCGTGGCTTACACCATAAGACGTAGCTGAAAAGAGAAACTTCCGCTTTTGATGGAGCGCGCGCGGCAAACGCCCTATCCTGCGCTTTATACCAAGGCGGCTCAAGATGTTGACGCATCACGCCTTGAAAAGGTTCAATCGCTAGACGGGCTCAACCAAAGTCCGATGAGTCTTGCTCAATGAACTTTGGTATTACTTACGCAACTCAATCACATCGCCCGCCGACGTCGTCAGTTTCCAGGTGCCAGCCTGATTACCGCGTCCGATTGAAACGAGGTGACTGCCATCAGGCAGAAGCGAGCCCTTCTCGACGAACCAATAGCCTGACGTGTCTTCGATCATCGCCATACCGCCAACCACTTCGCGCAGAGCGAATACCGGCTTTGGAAGCGATTGACCTTCGCCATTCCCATCACCACCGTTGCCAGCTCCTGTTCCGGGCAACCCCTTGCCATTGGACATAACCGAACCGGTTGTGGTGGTATCAATGTTCTCATTCGGCGCGACCTGATCGTTGGGACGGAACGAAGGAAAGCTCCTCACCGTCTTTTGTTCCGAACGGTCGAGCGGGTCGACAATCTTGCTATCAGCCTTCTTGTCAGGGCTGAGATCAACACGTTGCAGATAGGTGATGAAAGGAAGCATCGCACAGCCAACAGCCAGCGTGATCGCCGCAATCTTGAGATAGCGGTCAACCTGACTTTGCGGCTTTTTGGTTTCGCTTGCAGTAGCGGCTTCGACCTCCGCCGCGAGATCGGCGAGAATGTCCTCTTCCCGTCTGTTGCGAGAACCCTTCATCATGTTCTTCATGTCTGTTTTTCTCCGCGTAACGCTGCGGCAAGGTCGTGATAAGGGTCTTCCGACAGACCTGTTTCGGGCGATTGTTGCAGCGCATCATAAATACGCGGAACAAGATCGACCGCCTGATCCAACAGGCCGTCATTGCCCTTTTGATAAGCACCAATCGCGCGCAGATCGCGCGTTTCTTCAAAACGTGCAACCATGCTGCGCAATTGACCTGCAAGTTTGCGCTGTTCCGGCGTCCAGTTGTGCTTGGCCAGACGCGATACTGACGCAGGAATATCCACTGCTGGAAAACGCCCCTGAGCAGCAGTGGCACGGTCGAGAACAATATGACCATCCAATGTGCCGCGAATGGTATCCGAAACCGGATCATTGTGGTCGTCACCATCGACCAGCACCGAATAGATGCCGGTGATGCTTCCACCTGCCTCGGTGATGCCCGGTCCGGCGCGTTCAAGAAGGCGAGGAAGCTGGCTGAAAACACTTGGCGGATAACCGCGCGAAACAGGCGGTTCTTCTGCGGCAATCGCCACTTCGCGCGCCGCATGTGCAAATCGGGTAACGGAATCCACAATCAACAGCACGTTCTGGCCAAGATCGCGAAAATATTCGGCTATCGCTGTCGCCGTATTGGGTGCGAGGCGGCGCATCATCGGGCTTTCATCGCCAGTGGCGACCACCGTCACAGTCTTGTTGAGATGCCCGGCCATGGTCTCTTCAAGCATCTCGCGCACTTCACGACCACGCTCGCCGGTCAGGGCCAGAACCACAGTGTCAAAATCGCCCGCACGGGTCATCATGGCCAGCAATGTGGATTTACCCACACCAGAGCCCGCAAAAATACCGATACGTTGTCCAAAACAAAGCGGCGTGAAAATATCAATCACATTGACGCCGGTGCGAAGCCCCCGATCAACGCGGGCGCGGCGCAATGCAGCTGGAGCCAGGTTCTCGGAAGCCATCGGCCGTGTGCCGGGCTGAAGAGCGCCTTTTCCGTCAACTGCTTCGCCAAGCGCATTGATAACCCGGCCACGCCATTCCGGCGCCGGGCGAATGCGCAGCGGACCTTCCTCGAAAACAGCCGCGCCAAGAGACGGAATAATGCGGTCGTCGAAAGGCTTCACCAGCACCTGACGGTCTGCCACGCGGATGATTTCCGCCAGACTTTGCCCACCATCAGCACGAATGGCCACTGCATCCCCCAAACGCGCATTACGCGACAACCCGCGCACAGCAATTGCCGAACGCGACACATCACTCACCGTGCCACCAATGCCGGTTAGTGGCTTTGGCGCTATCGATTGCTGACTTGCAAAGGCGGCAAGCCGCGCGAGCGGGAGGTCAGAGATCATCCGTTTTTGGAGCCTAGCGTCCTGATGGCTTCAGCGACTGTATTTTCCTGCTGGCCAAGCAGATTGTTGACCTGCTCGAAAGCACGGCTAACGCTGATCAGACGTGTCATTTCCGTCATACCATCAACATTGGAGCCTTCAATCATGCCCTGCACAACGCCTGCGCTCATATCGTCAACGACAGGCTGTGCCGGCTTGTTCGGTACGACGCCAGAATTGCCAGCATAGCTGAGATCAGCATCAGCAGGAATTGAGAACAGACCGATGGCACCAATCTGTGCACCATTCTGGTAGACTGCGCCGTCGCTTGATATTTTAGGCGCACCGCCATCGGGATTGAGCACAATCGGCGCGCCACCCACATCCAGAACGGAGTTTCCGGTTACAGACACCAGCTCGCCTGTCGGCATCATTTTCATGCGCCCGTCGCGTGTGTAAACCAGACCTTGCGGCGTGTTCACCGACATCCAGACGTTGCCTTTGACGGCGACATCAAATGGATTGCCGGTTTCTAGCATCGAGCCTGCTTCAGTTCGGATGAAGCTTTTGCCAGCAGTCGCAAAATTTATGTCTTCGCTGGCCTTGTTCGAAACGATGGTGTCGAACTTGGTGCCTTCACCACGGAACCCCGGTGTTGAGATATTCGCCACATTATGAGCGATGGCGTTCATCCGCCGCTCAAGCGTTACGAGCGAAGAAAGCCCGACATAGATGGAATTATTCTGCATCGATCAGCGTCCGCCCGGCTTAAAATTTTGCAATGTGGTCAGGATGTTGGCCGATATGCCAACTGACGATGTTCCGCCCAGCAACAGTGACGCAATGGAAGCTGGGCTGCTCGCCGTTGGATTGTTCATTTCATGCATGGCCGTGAAGCGCGAAATCAGCTTCGACACATAGTCGGGATCGGACATTTTCGAGAAATCGACTTTCGCCTCGATCATCTTGGCCTGCTTGTCGATGTCGGCGTTCGACATGGCTGACGGCCAGCCGAAAGTCGTCTGCATCATCGTAAGCAACGCTTTGTCGCCGAGGATTTCATACGCATTGGTGATGGTAGATGCCTTGCGCTCAAAATAGAGCGCCAGACGGACGCCTTCATTCTGACTGCCTGCTTCCGTTTCAAGCGTCTGACGGACATACTTGTCCATCACCCCTTGCTGTGCAGCAGTGCCTTCTGTCGCCTTGTCGCCCTTGCCTTGAAAATCAAAGGTTGTTGCGAATTCTTTGTAGCGCTTGTCAGTCAGCTTGTTCGCCATGGCGTCATCGCTTTTGACACCTTCGGTGAGGATCTTGCGCACGAAAGCTTTCGCATAGGCCATGTCTTCAAGGCCAAATGCCTTCATCGCGTAATTGAAAAGCCGGGTGTCGGACATGAAATCGTCAATGGATTTAACCTTGCCGATATTCTCTTTGTAGTAAGCGGTTTCCCGCTCAACCACAGGCTCCTTCGAGACGCGCTGCAACGACCGCGTCATATCGGACGCAATCAGCCGATAACTCATCATCGTGTTGACCATGCGAGAACCCCCTGCAATTTTTCATGACCGTTATGCTCGATCAAGCTTGTCCGAAGCTGATGCATTTCCGCGTCAATTGCTCGGTCTCAAATGGCAAGCTTCGCACAAGGCGCAATCCTTAAGGTGCAAAAATATAGCATTTCCAGCAAAAAGTGCGAAGCGGTTTTGCGTAGGATAATGCGTAAAAACAAATGGTTACAGCGGCTTCAACGATTCGGTCTTAACTGGAGCCGCTGTAACTTCGAACCAACGGGAGTCATGCGCTTTGGGTATTCTCATCGGCCTCGCCATCACACTGGGCTGCATGCTCGGCGGTTTCATCGCCATGGGCGGGCACGTCAGCGTGCTCATCCAGCCGTGGGAATTCGTCATTATTCTGGGCGCAGCACTCGGTACATTCTTTGTCGCCAACCCCCTCTCGCTTGTGAAGGATACGGGCAAGGCCTGCATGGAAGCCTTCGCAAATGCTGTACCAAAGCAACGTGATTATCTCGACGTTCTGGGCCTGCTTTACAGCCTGATGCGGGAATTGCGCGCAAAGTCGCGCAATGAAGTGGAAGTCCATATCGACAACCCAAAAGAGTCCGCGATCTTCCAGGCCTATCCGAGCGTTCTGAAAAACGACGACCTCGTGCATTTCATCTGTGACTATTGCCGCCTTATCATTGTCGGAAATGTACGTCCCCATGAAATTGAAGCGCTTATGGATGAAGAAATCCACACGCTCTCGCGTGACAAGCTCAAACCGTATCAGGCGATGGTTTCGATTTCGGAAGCGTTGCCCGCGCTGGGCATCGTTGCCGCAGTTCTGGGTGTTATCAAGGCCATGGGCGCGCTCAATCAGTCGCCGGAAGTGCTTGGTCACCTGATCGGTGCAGCACTTGTCGGAACATTTGCCGGTATCTTCTTCTCTTACGGTGTCGTGGGTCCGATCGCCACCAAGATCAAGTCAACCCGAGACAAGCAAAACCGTCTCTATACAGTCGTGAAACAGACGCTGCTTGCCTACATGAATGGTTCGCTGCCGCAGATCGCGCTTGAATATGGCCGCAAGACCATTTCGGCCTATGAGCGTCCAAGCATCGACGTGGTTGAGCAGGAAACCATGGCGACCACGCCGATCCAGCAGGCGGCCTGATATGACTTCTCCGGACCAAAACCGCAAAAACGACGTGCTCGCTGAAAACCTTTTACGTGCGGCCGGACTTTCCGGTGACGATCTCAAATCGCTTGCGCATGTCTTCAAGGATGCATCGTCTCATTTTTGTGGCCGTCTCAAGCAGGGAAGCGCTGCTGCGTTTGACGCCGAAGCTGGTCAGGTAGAAACGGCTGATGACGCCGCGATCAATGCCATTCTCGATCAGGCTGCAATCATCGCGCCACTCAAAGCCGATCGCTGGGGCTGCAAGCTTTATCTGACTGCCGACGCAACCCTGGTGTTTTCAGTCATCGAAACCATGTTCGGTGCGCAGGGCAACCTCGGTAGTTTTGACCTTGAACGCCCCTTTGGTATGCTCGAACGCAAGGTATCCAACCAGCTGACATCGCATATGTCGGCGGCACTGGATCAGGTGTTTATGGGCGGCGGACAATCGCTTTTTGCGCCCGGCGAATGCATGGACACAGCCGAATTTAATAGTGACGACCTTGAGCGCTCACGCCTCTTTATCTGCCGTATCGATGTTGTTGCTGCGGGCAAGACCGGCACGCTGCATCTTCTTCTTCCCAGAGCCACACATAAGCCAATGCAGGATGCCGTTGCTGCTTTCCTGCGCCGTCCCATGAACCAGGCAGACCCTGCCTGGTCCAAGAAGATGCGCAATGAAGTCAGCCGTGCCCGCATTGAGCTTGAGGCATTCATTCAACAGGGCAGCATGACGCTGGATGCCCTCTCAAAGCTTGAAATCGGACAGGTGCTGAAACTCCCTGTCGATGCGATGGAGCAGGTGCGGCTCCGCGCTGGTGATCAGCAGCTTTTCAAATGCACGCTCGGCAAGTCCGGCATTCACTTTACAGTCAAGGTTGGCGATCCGGTCAATCAGGAAGAGGATCTCATCGATGAGCTTGTTGCTGGCTAATCTTCTATCGACGCTTCTGGCGCTCGGCTCGCTTGGTGCGCTCATCATTGTGGGTCGCAAAACCAACGAAACCATTAAGCTTGGTAAACTGCTGACGCTGCGCGTGGCTGCTGCCTCCAATGGTTTGGAGCGCGTTGCCAAGTCGTTGCAGAACCAGCGCACCGACTTGTCAGACGAAACACTAAAGCTCGAAGCCCGTCTAGCCGAGACAAGCCGTGTGCGCCGCGAGATGGACGAAGCAATCGAAGAGCTGAACCGGCTGCGTAAAGCACTCACGCGCGATATGCGTCAGGCACGAACCGTCACGGAAACTGCAGCACGTATCGATGAGAAGGTGTTTTCGCCCGCAAGCGAACCTGCACCAAAAGAAAAAAGCGCCTTGCCGGTCTTCGTGCGCCGTGCGGTCAAGAAGGCAACCGTTGAAATTGCGGGGCAGGCATGAGCACCGAGAACAAGGACGAAAACATGCAGCATGAGCTGGAAGAGGCGATTGAAGAATTGCGCGAAGAAAAGCCGCGCAGCGCCAAAGCTGGTGCCTCAAAGCCCAATCTCGAGCTTATCATGGGTATCCCGGTCGATGTTCAGGTGGTTCTCGGCGGCACGACCATGCCAGTCGCAAACCTCATGAAGCTCGGTCGTGGTGCTGTCATCACGCTCGACAAGCAAATCGGTGATCCGGTCGATATCGTCGTCAATGGACGTGTGATTGCACGCGGTGAAGTCATCGTGCTCGAAGACGATTCCTCGCGGTTCGGCGTCAGCCTGACCGAAATCATCGGTAAGTAACGGATCGACCATGGCCGACAATGAAACGCAAAAGCCTTCCGACGACAGCGTAAGCGGATTGATCGATACACTCTCCGGTCCGCAAAAAGCGGCTGCTATCCTTGTCGCCATTGGCCGTCCATCCGCATCACGTCTCCTCAAGCATTTCAATGCGGACGATTTGCGCAAGCTCGCCGGTCATGCCCGAACGCTCGAGCCAATTTCGCCGCTTGATTTCGAGCATCTTGTAAAGCAGTTCGAAGACTCCTTTGCAGAAGGTGCGCCTGTGTCGGAAGCAGCCCAGCGCTTCGAAGGTCTGCTGCGCGAAGCACTGCCGCAGGACGAAGCTGATGCCGTGTTTGAAGAGCGCGTTCAACCGCAGCTTGTTCAGGAACCCGTCTGGGCAGGGCTTGCAAGATTGCCGATAGAAGGGCTGCAAGCCTATCTCGCTGATCAGCACCCGCAGATCATTGCCTATATCGTTTCCAAGCTTCCGTCGGACCTCGCAGCACGCATTTTTGTAGGGTTGCCTCCACAGCTACGCAGTGCCGTGGTGCAGCGTTCCTTGCACATCGGCAATGTCGCCCCTGCTGCCGCTGATCTTCTTGAAGATGTGCTTCGTCGTGACCTTCTGGGACGCAGTGACTCTGGTCCGGTCAAAGCCCATCACGGCCAGATCGCCAACATCTTCAACCAGCTCGACCGGCAGGAAATGGAAGAGCTTATGGCGAGCCTCAAAGATCTCAGCCAGGACGACATTTCCCGCATCAAGGCCAAGCTCTTCAACTTTGAGGATATCGAACGTCTGTCGCAGCGTGCCCGTCTTCTGCTCTTCGATGAAGTACAGACCGAGCAGATCGCAACGGCTTTGCGTGGCGCCGATGCAGCCCTCCAGGAAACAGTGCTTTCGTCGCTTTCCACGCGCGGACGCCGCATGGTCGAGAGCGAACTGGCCGCCGAACAGGGCAATATCACCAGCCAGAACATCGCAGACGCACGGCGAGCTGTCGCTCGTATTGCGATTGATCTGTCGGAGCGCGGAATCATCACGCTCGATTCAGGCGAAGACACGGAATAAGCCGCGCCCTCTTTTCCTGAAGATTCTCTAACTCTTTGTTTTCACGCATGTCTTCCAAAACTGCTTTCCGCTTTTGGGAGACATGCACTAAGAACGCGTGTGACACATGTCCGATGATACCGACAAAGAGAGTAAAACAGAGGACGCCAGCGAGAAGAAAATCCGCGACGCTCTCGATAAGGGCAATATGCCCTTTTCCCGCGAAACGCCCATTCTTGCAGGTATCGCGTCCTTTCTCGTCATCGCTGTCTTTGTTGCAGCTCCGGCGACGACAAAACTCACCGTATTTTTGCGTGAGTTGATGGATCGTCCAGAGGATTGGACTCTCAACAGCGCAGAGGATGCAAGCCATCTGTTTGGCATTCTTGGACTGTCAGTCGGCATGGCGCTTGTTCCGATATTCATCATTATTCCGCTGGCAGGCATTGCCGCTTCCGCCTTTCAGAACGCTCCGCGCATGGTCGGTGAGCGCATCCGTCCACAGGCGTCCCGGATATCGCTGATCAAAGGCTGGCAGCGTATTTTCGGGCGTTCCGGTCAGGTGGAATTCCTGAAATCTCTTGCGAAGTTTCTCGCCGCCAGCATTATTGTTTTTTTCGTCTTCTTCAAGAGCAACAATCTTTTCACCGATGCCCTTGCGACCGATCCGAGCGCGTTGCCAGAATTCCTGCGTGAAAATCTGGTCAAGCTTCTAGTTGCCAATGTGCTGGCAATTGCAGCTATTGCTGCTTTCGATCTCGCTTGGTCGCGCATTCACTGGAAGCAGGAATTGCGCATGACCAAGCAGGAAGTAAAAGATGAACACAAGCAATCAGAAGGCGATCCGCTTGTAAAAGCGCGTCAGCGCTCTCTTGGACGTGATCGCGCGCGCCGCCGCATGATCAACGCCGTACCAACGGCAACGCTTATTGTCGCAAATCCGACCCATTTCTCTGTAGCACTACGCTATCGGCCCAATGAGGATGCAGCTCCAATTGTTGTTGCGAAGGGACAAGATCTGATCGCTCTGAAAATAAGAGAAGTCGCTGCCGCAAATTCGATCCCGGTTTTCGAGGATGTACAATTGGCACGCGCGCTCTATAAACAGGTGAATGTCGACCAGATGATCGCGCCTGAATTCTATAAGGCTGTCGCTGAACTCGTCCGTGTCATCAATGCTCGACATGCATTACATTGATAGGTTTTGAGATGACTTTAGGATATTCTAATATATTATATCCCTGTTCTTCCGGATCGGCGGTGGCAAGATGAAGAGCCTGCAATTCTCTAACGAACGCGAGGCAATCATTGCCGAAAACATTCGCGAAGTCGTCGCTGAACTTCGGCTGGTTGATCCAGCCGACTATATTGCTTTCATCCGCTGCGAATTGTTCGCCAACATTGCAGATATCGTCCACTCGGCAACTGAGCTGCACTTTTTCCCCGGCACGCTCGAACTTGGGCATGGCGGTGAGTTTCATTGTGACTGGTTCACAAATCCGTCCATCGTTCTCGACATGGAGTTTCGCAATAAGGGCGTCTACGCTTATTTCCGCCTGACGCTGTCGGGGAAAACGGCAAGCGTTGAACTGAGCCACATTGTATTTGAGAACCCGGACGACGATCCGGCACAGAATACGACCCGCCTGATCGATGCGATCGACAATGCACGCCTACCTATGCGGAAGACTGCTTAAAGCATTTCCAGCAAAAGTGGGAACCGGTTTTGCGTTGGGAAATGCGTAAAAACAAATAGTTACAGCGGTTCCAACGATTCAATATTAACTCGAACCGCTGTAATCCAGAATAACGCCGTTGGTCCTGAAAAGTTACACCGGAAGCTTCACGCATCCGGTGTAATGGTAGTTTTTCATGTAAGCGTCGCATCACATTAAATGCTGAACTTCCGGCATTTCAATGATGCCCAGAGAGAGCGCAGTCGCCACTGCGGAAGTACGATTGGAACAATTGAGCTTGATCTTCGCGTTCTGAAGATAGGTTACGACCGTCCAGCGAGCGATGCTGAGAATTTCAGCGATTTCCCCGTCCGTCTTGCCATTGGCCGCCCAGCGCAAGCAATCAACTTCACGTGGTGTCAGAAGAGATGCTGCCGATTTCGTATTATCACAACCGCACAGCGTGTTATGAATAATACCAGAAACGCTCAACAGACGCGGGCGCATCTTAAGAAGAAATTCTTCCTGCGTAGCTTGGTCGCCAAGCTCAAAGCAGAAAAATGTGCAGCCAACAGCCCCCTTCGGATTGCGTGCCGAGACCGCTATAAATGTATTTCCCAGCCCATGTTTCTCAGCATCCTGCAGCATGTCGGCGATATCGGGGCATGCTGCAGCATCTTCCTTGAGATCGCGCACGATCCCGCTGGAATCATTTCGATAATAGGGAGCGTCATCCTGAAAGACAGGATCAATTATGAAGTAATTCTTCGCTGAATATCGGGTCGCCCAGCTCGAAGGAAAAGTCATCACCACAGTAAGATCGGAAGAATTTGCCTTTGTACAATCTCCCATGCGCCCGCGATATGTGTGCATAATATACTTGCACCCAATCTCGTCACGGATACGCGTTAGAAGCGCAAGTGTGTCGCCCTGGAACGAGGTGCCAAAGAAGGTCTTCTTAAAATTCGGAAAATGAATCAAGTCGAGAGTCATTGCATAATATCCTTGGTAATAAAGGAAAAAAGGGCTTCATCTGGTGCCACCAAAATACCAGTGGCGAATCGACTCCTTCGGGCCTTCAATCACTTATAAGTCACATAAAAAATGGGTCGTGTTGCAACCCGCAATAAATTGATTGCTATGTATTACACACAAGAACGGTGCCTAATTATGGCTCTCGCAAATGAAAACTACGTTACCGACAGGATAATGTGTGTTTAATCCTTCACTCAAAGGGCGGATGTACTATTTTGAAACATCCGGGCTTCGTTTGCCATAAGCCCTGAAGAAAAATTCGAGAGCAGACTCGACATTTTTAACAATTGTCTGCCTCGAAGGAGGTTCACTCAATACGCCAAAAAGGCGGGGTCGATAGAGGCCGGAAAGAAAAAGATCCGAAAGCTGATAAGCTTTTTCCAGCGGATCAAACGGTTCCAGTTCGCCTGACTGGATCATTTTGGAAAGATAATCTGCCATGATTAAGTGGCTGCGTTTAGGACCACGTTCATAGAAGCGCGCCGACAATTCAGGCTTGCGTTCACTGACACCCAGAATGATGCGCTGCGCACGAATTGCGGTCGTCGAAGTGATAAGCGTAACCAGAGTAACACCAAAGTCAGCAAGCTCTTCGCGGGTCGAGAAGCCTTTGTCGATTTTAGCGACCATCTTGCTGAAAGTCGTCATTCGATAATGTTCGCACAAGGCGACGAACAGATCTTCTTTGCTATTGAAGTAAACGTAAATCGTTCCCTTGGAGACACCCGCTTCCCGCGTGATGTCGTTCATGCTCGCAGCGTCAAATCCCATCCGCAGAAATACATTTTGCGCACCCTCAAGAATCTGCTGGCGCTTTATTGGATCTTGACCTGCAGCGAGACGCGTACGTCCGCCTTCCACATCGGGTTCGACCGCAAAGGCGCCGACCTCATCGCTATCCAAGGCAGCTGCAGCGCTCTGTTCTATGTGGTGTTCACGATTCATTGTACAAAACTCATAATTTTCTCGAACCAAACGGTTCGATGTCACTTGATATGGTCAACTTATTGCTCTAAGTCAACATCGAACCAAGCGGTTCGTTGAAGCGGTTATACAGAAAGTTTCCAAATGTCCGCCCATAAGTCTGTTGATACGGCTGATATCCGTCCATTCCCGACCCCTACGGCTCAGGGAGAACAGTCCAGAGTGAATGCAGAACCCATGGGCGAACGGCCAGCACCGCAAACAGCCCCGGATACTGCTGCTCCTGGCGCAACACCTGATACCGCAAAAGGCGGCAAGAAAAAGGGCATTGGTAAGCGCGTTGTGCTGCCGGTCGTTCTCATTGCTGCCGTCGCTGGTGGACTTTGGTACGGTTACAACTGGTGGACTGTTGGCCGCTTCATGGTTTCAACGGACGACGCTTACGTGCAGGGTGACATTGCGTCTATCGCACCAAAAGTCACCGGCTATATTGAAAGCATCCCAGTCGTTGCCAACCAGCATATCAAAGCTGGTGATGTGATCTTCCAGCTTGATGCCGGAGATTACCAGATTGCGCTCGACGATGCGGAAGCCAAGCTCGACACCCAGAAGCAGACCCTTGCACGTATCAACGCGCAGATCGATGCCTCAAAGGCGACGTTGCAGCAGGCGCAAGCAGACGAACAGGCCTCGCAGGCCGTTCTGAAGAATGCCGAAAGCACCATGGTCCGAATTCAGAAGCTGCATGATACGCGCTTCTCCGCGCAGTCCGAACTCGACAACGCGCAGTCGTCGCTCGATCAGGCGAAGGCAAAGCTTGCTGGTTCGAATGCGCAGATCGCTTCGGCCAATGCCAATATCGAAGTGCTGAACGCACAGTATAAAGAGCAGGAAAGCACCATTCGTTCGCTGGAGCTCGCCCGCGACAAGGCTGCCCGCGATCTCAGCTTTACGACACTGCGCGCACCTTTCGATGGTGTTGTTGGTAATCTTTCCGGCAAGAAGGGTGATCTCGTTTCGCCCGGACAGAAGATTGCAGCGCTCGTTCCTGTGAATGCACTCTATATCGATGCCAACTTCAAGGAAACGCAGCTCGGCCACATCAAAACTGGCGAAACAGCGCGTATCTATGTTGATGCCATCGACGGCCCTTACTTTGAAGGCAAGGTCGCATCCGTAGCCCCTGCATCGGGTGCCGTGTTCTCGCTGTTGCCGCCTGAAAATGCCACCGGCAACTTCACGAAGATCGTTCAGCGTGTTCCGGTTCGTATCACGATCCCTCAGGACGCCCTCGATTCTGGCAAGATCCGCGCCGGTCTCAGCGTAACGGTTGACGTGGACACACGCACCGCACCTGAAGACAAGGCCAACTGACACGCGTGACAAAGCTTTTGGGAGCGCATTCCGAAAAGCGTGAACACTGATCATTAGAACATGCGGCGGCGCGACTGACAGCTTTCGCGCCGCCTTCCTCTTCCCTTTCGGAGTGCGCCGTCATGGCTGCAAACACCACAATGGGGCCCATGGCTCCTGCAGATGATCGCATCGACCCCAAGAAGGCGATTGCCTTTCTTGCGATGGTGTTCGGCATGTTCATGGCCATTCTGGATATTCAGATTGTGTCCGCATCGCTGTCTGAAATTCAGGCAGGCCTCAGCGCCAGCTCCGACGAAATCTCCTGGGTTCAGACATCCTATCTGATTGCGGAAGTCATCATGATCCCGCTGTCAGGCTTCCTCGGACGCCTTGTCTCAACCCGCGTTCTGTTCACGGTATCCGCTGCTGGTTTTACGCTTGCCTCCATGCTCTGCGCGACCGCGACCAATATTGATCAGATGATCGTCTATCGCGCCATTCAGGGCTTCATCGGCGGCGGTATGATCCCAAGCGTGTTTGCAGCCGCCTTCACGATCTTCCCGCCCTCCAAACGCTCCATCGTTTCGCCGATGATTGGCCTTGTCGCAACACTTGCGCCAACAATCGGACCGACCATCGGCGGTTATCTCAGCCACGCTTTTTCCTGGCACTGGCTGTTTCTGGTCAATGTCGGCCCGGGCATTCTGGTAACAATCGCTGCATGGAACCTCATCGATTTCGACGAAGGCGACAGCTCACTCCTGAGCAAATTCGACTGGTGGGGCCTCGCAGGTATGGCAGCGTTCCTCGGCTCAATGGAATATGTTCTGGAAGAAGGCCCTCGCAATGACTGGCTGCAGGATGAAGCGATTTTCATTCTGAGCGGCGTAATGGTTGTAGGCGGTATTCTCTTCTTCTTCAGAGCCTTCACAGCCGAAGAACCCATTGTAGATTTAAGAGCCTTTAAAAACGTCAACTTTGCCTTTGGCTCGCTGTTCTCATTCGTAATGGGTGTCGGCCTCTATGGCCTTACTTATCTTTATCCGCTCTATCTCAGTCAAATACGTGGCTACGACGCCCTGATGATCGGTGAAGCGTTGTTCGTCAGCGGCCTTGCCATGTTCTTCACGGCCCCCCTTGCCGGTTTCCTGTCCACGCGCATGGACCCGCGCTTGATGATGATGATCGGCTTCCTTGGCTTTGCGGCTGGGACGTGGATGGTCACCGGGCTTACAGCGGACTGGGACTTCTACGAGCTGCTCATCCCACAGATTTTGCGTGGCTGTTCGCTCATGCTTTGCATGGTCCCTATCAACAACCTTGCGCTTGGCACGTTGCCCCCTCCTCTCATGAAGAATGCCTCCGGCCTGTTCAATCTCACGCGAAATCTCGGCGGCGCTGTCGGTCTGGCTGTCATCAACACGATCCTGATGCGCCGCAACGATATGCATTATGAACGGCTGGCCGAACATGTTCGCTGGGGCAATGCCGAAGCCGAACAGATGCTCGCCAACCTGACTGCCAAGTACAATGCGGCTGGGATGGATGGCGCAACTGTTGCCATTGCCAAAATGTCAGGCATGGTGCGCCAACAATCGACATTGATGTCGTTCATCGATGTGTTCTTCATCCTGACGATGATGTTCTGTACACTCGCAGTCTGTGCCGTGCTGTTGCGCAAACCAAAACAAGCAGCCGGAGGCGGTGGCGGCGGGCACTAGAATAGAGCCAGCAAGCAACAAGGTTCGGTTTCAAACGAAACTGAATCTGCTTCGTCAGTATTTCATAAATTTTCGTTTAAATTGCTCCTGCTTGCACTTTGCCGCGCGCAGGCAAACTCCTGTCGTTTTGGGAAAAGCGTTTTTTTAAATTGTGACAGTGACGAAACCTTTGTCATATTTATTGTCATAAAAATGCAGTTAACCCTTATGGATCAATTGCTAAGTCCCTGAAAACGTGTTTCACTTTCTGTCGTTGACAATTTGTGACAATAAGCAAACTGTCATCCAACCGTCATCTAGGACGGCTATCGGGAGTGCGCGAACACTGGAATCGACCGGGAGCGTTCGCCCGACTTTAACAGGGGAGTCAAACAATGCTTGCATTTACTGCGCGCCTGCTGTCGCTATCGACAGCAATCGCCGTTGGCGGGGTTTCTATTGCAGCTGCTGAACCATCGGCCGAACTGATCGCTGCGGCGAAGGCCGAAGGCGAACTGACCACCATCGCTCTTCCGCATGATTGGTGCGGTTATGGCGAAATCATCAAGAGCTTCAAAGACAAGTATGGCCTCAAGGTCAACGAACTGAATCCAGATGCGGGTTCGGGCGACGAAATCGAAGCCATCAAGGCCAACAAGGACAATAAGGGCCCACAGGCTCCTGACGTGATCGACGTCGGCTTTGCCTTCGGCACCACCGCCAAGAAAGACGGCCTGATCCAGCCATACAAGGTTGCAACCTGGGACGAAATTCCAGATAGCGCCAAGGATGCTGAAGGCTACTGGTATGGCGATTATTACGGCGTTCTCGCTTTCGAAGTGAACAAGGACATCGTCAAGGACGTCCCACAGGATTGGGAAGATCTGCTCAAGAGCGATTATGCCAATTCGGTTGCACTCGCCGGTGATCCACGCGTTTCCGCGCAGGCCATTCTCGGCGTTCACGCTGCAGGTATCGCACGCGGCGCGGAGCCAGGTGTAGAAGCTGGCAAGAAGGGCCTTGAATTCTACAAGGAACTCAATGCCAACGGTAACTTCGTTCCTGTTATCGGCAAGGCTGCTTCGCTCGCACAGGGCTCGACCCCAATCGTTATCCGTTGGGATTATAACGCTCTCGCAGACCGCGATACGCTCAAGGGCAACCCGGAAATCGAAACCGTGATTCCGAAGAGCGGCGTCATTGCCGGCGTTTACGTTCAGGCGATCAGCGCATACGCACCGCATCCAAACGCTGCAAAGCTCTGGATGGAGCACATCTATTCGGATGAAGGCCAGCTCGGCTATCTGAAGGGCTACTGCCATCCGATCCGCTTCAACGCGATGGCTAAGGCTGGCAAGATCCCACAGGATCTGCTCGACAAGCTGCCACCGGCAGATTCCTATGAAAAGGCTATCTTCCCAACCTTGGAACAGATTGAAGCCGCTCAGGAAGAAATCACCAAGAACTGGGATAGCGTCGTCGGCGCCAACGTTCAGTAAGCGATTTCATCTCGCCCTGTTTATGCCTGCGACGACCAGAAATGGTCGTCGCAGTATTTCCTGAACAGTCAGGCATTATGCAGCGAATTTAAGCTGTTAGAGCAACCTTCGTATGCCCGTTAGGGTTCGCGGTGCTCTGATAGAATCTTAGCCGACAGAGATACTTCGTCTTTTAATTTCACGCGTAGTCACATCCGAAAACCTATATGCTTTCGGGATTATGCTCTAAAGAAAGAACGCATGAGTTCATCAGCCGAAACAACCGCACCAATCAGCGGGGTGCGTAAGCGTCAATTGCCACTATCGTGGATTGGCGTCGCGCCTTTCTTTCTGTTTGCCATTCTCTTCCTGTTATGGCCGACGGTGTATCTGATCATCGGCGCCTTTCAGGACCCAAATGGCAATTTCACGCTGCAGAATGTCCGTGATCTTTTCCAGCCTCAGATTATGAGTGCCTATTGGATTTCGATCAAAGTAAGCCTCGCCTCCGCCCTTGGCGGTGCGCTGATTGGCTTCTTTCTGGCTTGGGCCGTAGTGCTGGGCAATCTGCCGCGCTGGCTACGTCCGACCGTACTGACCTTCTCAGGCGTTGCATCCAATTTCGCTGGCGTTCCGCTGGCCTTTGCCTTTCTGGCCACGCTCGGACGCACCGGCTTTGTGACTATCCTGCTGCGCGAATGGTTCGGCTTCAATCTTTATTCGACAGGCTTTAATCTCCTAAGCTTCTTCGGCCTGACAATCACCTATCTGTTCTTCCAGATCCCGTTGATGGTGCTGATTCTGACACCAGCACTCGACGGTCTTAAAAAGGAATGGCGCGAGGCATCTTCGATCCTGGGTGCCACCAATCTACAATATTGGCGCATGGTTGCATTCCCGATCCTCTGGCCGAGCCTTCTCGGCACAACCTTGCTTTTGTTCGCCAATGCCTTCGGTGCGATTGCGACCGCCTATGCACTGACCGGTTCTTCGCTCAACATCGTGCCGATCCTGCTCTATGCGCAGATCCGAGGCGACGTTCTGCATAACCAGAACCTTGGGTACGCGCTGGCGCTCGGCATGATCGTTATAACCGGGCTTTCCAACCTCCTTTACATCTGGCTGCGTATGCGCGCCGAAAGGTGGCAGCGATGAAAAAGGCATTCAACGCTCAGAAGATCGGTGCATGGATCGCTTTCCTTATCGGCGCGATCTACTTCCTGGTCCCACTGATTGGCACCTTCGAGTTTTCTCTGCGCATGCGTCGCGGCGAGTATTCATTTGATGCCTATCGGGTTGTTTTCAGCGATCCGAATTTCCAGGCAACCTTTGGTTATTCGATTCTGCTCGGCGTTCTGACGATCATATTCGGTGTGCTGCTGGTGGTACCGACAGCCTATTGGGTGCGTTTGCGTCTGCCGCACTTACGGCCAGTGATTGAGTTCATCACCTTGATGCCGCTTGTCATTCCGGCCATCGTCATCGTGTTCGGTTACTTGCGCATCTATAATTCATCGTCATGGTTGCCGTTCACCTCGTCGACGCGTGCAACTGATCTGTTGCTTATGTTCGGCTATATGACCTTGTCGCTGCCTTACATGTATCGCGCTGTTGATACTGCCATGCGCACGATTGATGTCCGCACACTCACCGAAGCAGCACAGAGCCTTGGCGCTGGCTGGGGGCGGATCATGTTCAAGGTGATTTTCCCGAATGTGATGTCGGGTGTTATGAGCGGTGCGTTCATTACCTTTGCCATTGTCATTGGCGAATTCACGCTTGCATCGCTACTCAATCGTCCAGCTTTCGGCCCGTATCTGCAGCTTGTGGGCGCCAATCGCGCTTATGAGCCGTCCGCGCTGGCGATCATTTCGTTTGGCATTACGTGGGTCAGCATCATCATGCTGCAGCTCGTATCTCGCCTCAACAAATTCAAGACAACCGCCGGGTAACATTCATGGCTTTTCTTAATCTCAAGCACCTGAAAAAGAGCTTCGGCGCCAATACCGTCGTCCACGATTTCAATCTTGCCGTCGAAAAAGGTGAATTCGTTTCCTTTCTCGGGCCTTCGGGCTGTGGCAAGACAACCGTTCTGCGTATGATCGCAGGCTTTGAAACAACGGATAGCGGTGCGATTGAAATCGACGGCAAGGATGTTGTCGACCTCAAGCCCAATCAGCGCAATATCGGCATGGTTTTTCAGGCCTATGCGCTCTTCCCGAATATGACTGTTGCACAGAACGTCGCCTTCGGTCTTCGTGTTTCTGGCAAGTCAAAAGCTGAAATCGATGCCACAGTTCAGGAAATGCTGAGCCTCATCCGGCTTGAGCATCTTGCGGACCGCTATCCCTATCAGATGTCTGGTGGTCAGCAGCAGCGTGTGGCACTGGCGCGTGCGCTCGCAACCAAGCCGCAAGTGCTTCTGCTTGATGAGCCGCTTTCAGCGCTCGACGCGAAAATCCGTATTTCACTGCGTCAGGAAATCCGTGCGATCCAGCAGAAGCTGGGCATCACGACTGTCTTCGTGACACATGATCAGGAAGAAGCACTGTCGATCTCCGACCGCATTGTCGTCATGCATGAAGGTCGGGCGGATCAGATCGGCACTCCGTTTGATATCTATAACCGTCCTGCCTCGCGCTTTGTTGCGTCCTTCGTCGGCACACTCAACATGCTCGAAGCATCCGTCAACGAACCGGGACAAAACAGCATCGATCTTGATGGTCGCACAATCAAAGTTAACGACGAACTCGGTCATCATGCTAAGGGCAAGCAGATCACGCTGGCTCTGCGCCCGGAAGCTGTCAGCCTCGAAGCACGCAAGAGCCACGATACGTCGCTCGATGCAACCATCGAAGATGTGCATTTCCTTGGCTCGGTTATTCGTACGCGCGTAGCACTTGGCAAGAACCAGCTGTCATTTGACACGTTCAACGATCCGACACAGCCACCGCCGCAGCGCGGCGACAAAGTGACGGTGCATTTTGCATCACACGATCTGCTCGTTCTGGCTGATTAGTCGATAAAAAGTAACAAAAAAGCCGCCCAACCGGGCGGCTTTTTTATGAAACTCGTGTTCATGGCGTGTCAAAATAATGGCGCTGATGTGATTTTCCATCAATCAGAGCCAAAGCTTTTCAGCGCTTAATCACCCCAAGGTCCGTGGAAGTCACCTTCCTTATCGATGCGTTTGAAGCCGTGCGAACCGAAGAAATCGCGCTGACCCTGAATAACATTTGCAGTGCCCCGCGACTGCGTGAAGCTGTCGAAATAACTCAATGCCGAACCAAGCGCAGGAAGAGGTAGACCGGCAAGAGCTGCCTGCGCCACGATCTTGCGAAGCCCCTTTGACGCCTTGCCCATACGTTCAACGAAAGCAGGAACCAGCAACAGGTTTTCGATTTCCTGACCTTCAAAGGCCTGTGCAATGTCGTCAAGGAACAGCGAACGAATGATGCAGCCTTCGCGCCAGATACGTGCTGTCGTTGCGAGCGGAATGTTCCAGCCATATTCTTTCGACGCTGCCGACATGACGGCAAAGCCCTGAGCATAGGCTGCAATTTTGCCAGCCAGAAGACCCTGTTCAAGATCGGCAAGGAACTGTGCCTGATCGGCAATATCGAGCGCGCGCGAAGCCGGATTGTAAACCTTTTCAGCAGCCTGACGCTCGGTCTTGAGCGACGACAAAGAGCGCGCGTCAACTGCGGCTTCGATACCAGTTGCCGGAACACCGAGCATCTGCGCTTCGATAGCCGACCAACGACCCGTACCCTTCTGTCCAGCTTCATCGAGGATCACATCGACCATCGCCTTGCCGGTTTCAGGATCGGTAGCCTTCAGGACTTTTGCAGTGATTTCAATGAGGTAGGAATTGAGCGGGCCCGCATTCCACTTCTCGAACACATCACCGATTGCCGGAGCCGAAAGGCCAAGGCCATCACGCAGAATGCCGTAAATTTCGGCAATCATCTGCATGTCGGCATACTCGATACCGTTGTGAATGGTTTTCACAAAATGGCCTGCGCCATCCGGGCCAACCAGTGCGCAGCAAGGCTCGCCCTTATATTTTGCAGCCGCAGCCAGGAGGATTGGCGCGATGCGCTCATAGGCTTCCTCTGTACCGCCAACCATCATCGAAGGCCCATGACGTGCACCTTCCGCACCGCCCGATACACCCATGCCGACGAAGGTCGGATCGTTTGGACCCAGCGCCTTCAAACGACGAACCGTGTCGCGATAGTCAGAGTTGCCAGCATCGATCATGATGTCACCTTTCTCAAGATAAGCCTTGAGGCGGGTGGTTTCGGCATCAACTGGTGCGCCTGCCTTGATGAGGAAGATGATTGGACGTGGCTTGCGGATATTGTCAGCCAGCTCTTCAAAGGTGGCGCAAGGAATGATCTTGTCACGCAACGCGCCAGCTTTTTCGATGAATGCTTTCAGGACGGGCTCGTCGCGGTCATAGACGGCTACCGTGTAGCCCTTCTCGGCGATGTTCAGCGCAAGGTTCGAACCCATGACGCCGAGACCGACCATTCCGATATCTGCTTTTTCCATTTTTTGCCCTTTTGAAACACAGCCAACTGGCTTGTCATACAGAATTAGAGAGCCGACAGACTGGACTGTCGTAGCTGTCGCTGTCGCACTATGTAGCGCCAGCAAAGCCAGTCTGTATCCTATTGTTGGATGATCTAGGGCATATGACGCAAATTTGATAGGCCTTTTTCTAAAAAACTAACCGATTTAAATGCTCAGACGCGCTCCAGTTTCTCATGCGGCAGGGGCGGCAGCTCGACCTCGATATTGTCACCAGCCTGCACATTGCCACCCGCAATAACGATCGACATGATACCCGCTTTACGCACCAGTTCGCCGTCGTCGGTTTTATCGAGAACAGCGCCGAGAAGGCCTTTTTCGAAGTTTTCAATCTGTGAACATGGATTGCGCAGGCCCGTGATTTCGAGAACTACATCACTGCCGATTTTGAGAAGCGCCGACTTTGGAAGTGCGAGCAGATCGATCCCGCGCGTGGTGATGTTTTCACCCAGTTGCGCTGGCGCAATGTCGAACCCTTTCGCAGTCAGCTCATCGAAGAGTTCTGCTGGAATAAGATGAACCTGACGCAGGTTTGGCTGAGTCGGATCAGCCTTCACGCGCGAACGATGCTTGACCGTCACACCTTTATGCGCGTCGCCTTCAACGCCCTGGCCTGCAATGATGCTGATCTCAGAAACCAGCTGTTTCGAGAAACGATGCTCGGCGTCACGTGCAACGGCTACAACAATTCCACTCATATTTTTACCTTGATCACATGAAGAGGGAAACGGCAGGCAAAGCCGGTCGTAATCCCGCATATCATGCGATATACAACAGACAAATGACAAGGGTATCGCGAAGGGGTTGGCGGTAAAACCATGACGAACACGCAACGCGACGGCAAAAATTTTCGCTGGGGCATTTGGGGAACGGGCACGATTGCCAACGCCTTTGCAGCAGATATTCAGGCAAGCCAAGATATGCGCGTGACCGCCATTTGCTCTCGCTCACTCGATAGTGCTGAAAGCTTTAAGGACCGCGTCGATGCAGACAAGGCGTTTGACGATCCATCAGCATTTCTAAATAGTGCTGATATCGATGCCGTTTACATTGCCACGCCCAATGCCGTGCATGTCCCGCAGACATTACAGGCAATCGCCGCTGGCAAAGCCTGCCTGACTGAAAAGCCGCTGACGCTTGATGCTGATGGTGCAAACCAGATCGCAACCGCAAGCCAAGCGCATAATGTGTTTGCCATGGAAGCTATGTGGAGCCGCTTTCTCCCGGCAGTTCATGCCGCGCGCGAGCACATCAAGGCCGGAAGAATTGGAACAGTAAAGCGTATTGAAGCCGATCTTTCCTATTTCCACGAGGAGAACCCGGAAAGCCGCTTTTTCAATCCGGCATTAGGCGGCGGTGCCGCATTCGATCTTGGCGTTTATCCGGTTTCGCTCACGCTGAGCTTCTTGGGCTTGCCCAATGCAGTCAGCGGACGCTGGACACGTGCCAAGAGTGGCGTCGATATGCGTACGGAAATCGAACTGACATATGCAAGCGCCAAAGCGCATCTTTCATGCGGTTTTGACCATAACGGTAAAAACCAGATGCTGATTGAGGGCACAGGGGGAGCAATTCTGCTGCACGCACCGTTCCTCAAAGCACAGCGCCTCACAATCTTTTCTGCAAAAGCAATGAGCTCTGCCATCGGCCCCAAAGGTCCAGGCGGATTAATCGGCAAGGTTCTCAATCGCTTGCCACTGCCGGGAAGAACGGTCGAGCATCACAGCTTTGCAGGCAACGGGCTTCAGTTTCAGGCGCAAGCCGTGCGCGATGCCGTATCACGTGGCGAGATTTCCAGTCCAATCATGCCGCTTGAACACAGTGCTGCCGTCGCAAACATCGTCAGCACTGTGCTTGCAAAGAAACCCGATTAGAAGCTGCTCTGCACCTTATGAGGCGCTGCATTCTCGCCAGCATTGTTAAGTGCAAGAGCCACTTCGGTAATGTGCAATGCCACAGCGCCTGAGAAAAAGGCCGTCTTACCGGTTTCGATGGCGCGCGCCTGATCGGCAACACCACGCATGAAATCAATTTGCGATGGGAATGACGGCAGGCTCACCGTATCGCCTTTTGGATAGGTAAGCTTGCTGCCAACTGCCGGTTTCCATGCGAGTGTCTTACCAAGTTTGGCTTCAAGACGTCCAAACACCCGCGACAGAATGGAACGTTTTCTGGTCGTCGATTCAAGCCGAACCGCAGAACGGTTATCCCAGAGATCATCGACCGTAATCGAGCCTTTATCGGCCACAATCGTCAGGCTGCGATCTTTTGGCATTGCGAGGCCCGAAGTCAGACGCGCAACGAGGCCAGATTTAAAGCGCAGGCACCCCACGGAAAAATCCGGTGCCATGCGCAGATGTTCGGTGCCCGGCCCCTTATTCTGGAAGGTGACCGAAGAGAAAGCAGTCACGCTTTCAACTGGGCCGAAAAGCGACACGAGCCATGAGAGCGCATAGCCCGCATGTTCCAGCGTGCAGCCAATCTCAAACTCATGCAGACCCGGCCATGGCGCGCCCGATTGTGAGCGCCATGTCGCCCATTTATCGCGAAACACCGGACCGTCTTCCATTTCAGCATAAACCAGACGCGGCGTGCCAATCTCGCTCATCGAACTTGAAACAAGTTTCTGCGCGTCACTGAGGCCATTGGCGGGTGCCGCAGCAAGCGTCAGACCATTGGCGGCAGCAAAATCGACCAGCGCTTTGGCATCGTTGAAATCCATTGCCAAAGGCTTCTCGGAATAGACATGCTTGCCAGCCTCAAGCGCTGCGCGCGAAATGGCAAAATGGCTTTCCGGTGTGGTGAGGTTCAAGACAATCTGCACGTCTTTATCAGCCAGCACGGCCTCAAAGCTCTCATAAGCACGCACATTATAATGTGCGGCAAACACCTTGATCCGTTCCGGCGATCGATCGAAGGCACCGAGCAGCTTGAGTTGCGGATAATTGCGCAGCGTGGTCATGTAGTAATCGGCGACAAAGCCCGTGCCAATGATAGCGATATTCATGGTAACTCCGGCTAAAGCATGTCGCGGAAAAGTGGAAACCGGTTTTCCGACAACGACATGCGTGAAAACAAGAAGATAGAGTCAGCGCAGCGGGTACGAACAAGCGCGACACGCTCTAGATAGCCCGCTTGGGAATGGTGACTTTGGCCGTCATGCGCAGACCAAAGATCGCAAAGATAAGCATGAGCCACACTGGATCCATGCGACGAAAAAAGAAGCTTTCCAGCATCGCATTGAGCGTGCCGAAAAACACAAACATCAGGAAGAAATCAGCAAGAAGCAGGTTCTCGCGAGTTGGTCTGCATCGCATATAGTTGACCAGCGGCATGATGATGATCACGACTATTGCGCAGATAAGACCGATAAGACCCATCGAAAGCGTGATATCGAGATAGCCGTTATGGCCATGCACGATGCCGCGCACATCCCAGTCGAGATAATAAGGGTTGGCGGCTTCCTTGACCCGCTCAGCCCCCCAGAAGCTCTCATAACCAAATCCGATCCATGGACGGTTGTGCAACGCATCAATCGCAAAGGCCCAGATCGAGGTGCGTCCTGTAAAAGTCGGATCGACCGAGAATTGCAAAACAATCTGATGCAACGGCTCAAATAGCACTGTGCCAATGGTGAAAAGCGCAAACACAACCTGAATGACAAAGATCATCAGAGGTGCCAGTCCGCGCATACCAAACATGCCGGAACCGATGACCAGAAGCATGGCGAATGGAACCAATGCGGCAGTGGTTTTCGAACCTGTATGCGCCACAAAGAACAATGCAAATAACGCAATCAGCGCACCGCTGAACCGCCAGCCGCGCCGCCAAAGATAAATACCCGCAAAAGCGAAAATCGCCATGACAGGCCCGGCAATGTTCTTGTGGGTGAAGACACCCCGCCAAAGAAATGAATTCTGCGGCTCGCCAGCATCTACACCGTGGGTGCCAAGATTAGGCAAAAGCACCACACCGGCATAGGAGATAAAAATAACGATAGACGCCACAACAAGCAACATCCACGAATAGCCATCGGCATCTTGCGGCAGGGCAAGGACAGCGACAATGGCCAGCACACCGATCAGCGTCAGCATGATGCCACGAATGGCGGTCGAAGGATCGGGACTAACGAAAGCTGAAGCCAACAAAAGGCCGAACATCAGCAGCCAACCAAGGCTGACAAGCCGCAAAACCTTGCCAGGTTCGGCGAACATTGCAAGCGACGCCAATGCTATGGCCCCGACGAGGCCAAAGCCAAGCTGATTGACGGCATCACCCGCCTGCTGACCATCGGCAGGAACAGCCGGTGAAAACGGGCGAAAAGAAATCAACAGAATGCAGAATATAACCGTCGCGGTGACGAGCGCTATCTGGCGCATCGTCACCCGCATCGGATCGGACGAACTTGGATTAGTTCTTGTCCGGGTTGCGGTACTGCTCATTCAAATATCCAAAATGCGCCATCACCCGGCCCAGACCGATATGGATGAAGTAGGTACCAACAGGTGCAAAACCAGCGGCAACACCTCTTCTCACAGCCTTGATCGGCGAATAAGCCAGAAGCGCGAGGCTCTTGAGGAACACGCGCACCTGACCGAGTGGCTCGTCCTTGCGCTTGCGCTGTTCAATCAAGGTCGAAAGAACGCCGTTGCGCAAGCCGCGTGATCTGATCCAGTCGTTTTCGAGACGACGTGCCGGAATGGTTTCGCGCACGATACCTTCCGCACACCAGGCAACTTTGAAGCCCTTAGCGATTGAGCGGGACAAGAAGTCAGAATCGCCGCCGCCGGTGAAGTTGAACTTCAGATCCATAAACGGATAACCATGCGCTTCAAGCACAGGGCGCGCAATCAGCAGATTGCCCGACGAATAGATAATCGGAACCGGGCCTGTCTTGGTATAATGCGGTAGGAAGACCGGATGCTTTGCCCACTGTTCCGAATTCGGCTTTTCAAAAATCGGATACTGCGGACCGCCAACCAGGCTAACGTTATAACGCTCAGCGGTCGAAACCATGTTTTCGATCCAGTCAGGATCAGCCAGTTCGTCATCGTCGATCACGATGACATATTTAAAATTCGGGAAAAACTTAGTCGCGGTCAGCCAGCCAGCATTATAGGCGTTGCAGTTGCCGCGATGGGATTCACCGATCAGCATACCCCGATATTTACCGGCTTCGAAAAGCGGGGCGGCAACGGTTGCGCCTTCCTTCTTTTCGGTTTCGTTCTCGATCACAACGACAGCCCATTTACGCTTGGTGGTCTGCGCATTCAGCGTGTCGAGCGTGCGTATCAGATGCTCGGGCCGCATAAATGTCGGGAGCGAAACGACGATGTCGATCTCGTCATAGGCGAGACCAGGTGTTTTAGCGATTACTTCAATATGATCCGGTAAATCTGGCATCTCAGCTTCCGATTATTTCAGAGAATTATGATTTTATGTTTATCTTGCCACTATTGATAAACGCTTAAAGAAAAGTTCACCGCATGGCTGTAGACACTAACTTCAATAAACATTCATTAAGAGCCGTCAGGAGTTGAATTGCAACCGTTTCGTCTTGTCTTCGTGACGTCACTTGTTCCCCATGCCGTCGCCTCAACCGGATATGAAGTTGCCAACGCAGCCGTCATTGATGGCCTTCGTCGCGCAGGCGCGCATGTGACCGTGTTGGGTTTTACGTGGCCGGGACATAAAGCTGCTGAAAGTGCCGACACAATCGTCCTTGGCGAAGTGGAAGTACGCACGGAAGGTGCAGGCATCAAGCGCAAGATCGGATGGGTGCTAAAATCCTTCCTCACCGGGCTGACGGTTTCCTCAGCAAAACTGCGCGTGATCCCTGCTATCGAGCTGCATAATGCAATCACCGAACTTGGCGACTTTGATGCCTATGTTCTCAACGGTGTCACGCTGCCCGGAGCGTTTGAAGAAATTTTCAAGAACAAGCCATCTCTGTTCGTTGCGCACAATGTCGAATATCGCTCTGCGGAAGAAAATGCCGCAGACGCCAAAGGTAAAGTACAGAAATTCCTGTTCGGCCGCGAAGCACGCATTCTGAAAAAGTTGGAAAACAGACTGTGCAAACAGGCAAGTTTCGTTTTCACATTTGCGGAAGACGACGGTCCGGCACTGGGCCTTAACAACGATAAGTTTGCAACACTACCGCTTGTCATGCCGGGGAATAATGCGGCTACAAAGGCGCCTTCAGCGAAATACGATCTGGCGCTGATCGGGACATGGACATGGCACCCGAACCGCATCGGGCTTGAATGGTTTCTGCGCGAAGTAAAACCACTGCTGCCGAAAGACATTTCAATAGCCATCGCTGGTAATACACCGGCTGATTTGATTGCAGCATGGCCGGGCGTCAATTTCGTCGGCAAAGTGCCGGATGCAACCGAGTTTGTAGAAAGTGGAAAGCTTGTGCCGCTGATCAGCCGGGCCGGCACTGGCGTTCAGCTCAAATCCATCGAGACGTTTGAACTTGGCATGCCAAGTGTCGCGACTGCACATTCGGTTCGTGGAATCCGTTATATTCCCGCAAATTGCACGATTGCTGATAAGCCTGCGGAATTTGCGGCAGCTGTTGTTCAGCGTCTAAAAGCAATAAACGATGGGGACCGTCAAAAACTGGATGGCAAAGCCTTCAAACAGGCACAAATCAAAGGCATGGACAGCGCGATCGCCCGAGGCTTAAAGAAACTTCAGGACGTGACAGGAAAAGCAAACTGACATGACGAATAGTGCACCCGCAAAACTCGAATATCGAAATATTCTCGGCATCAAGGTTGTCTGTTTCGACTGGGACAGTTCGTTCGCCTATTTTGAAAAACGGATCGAGAGCCGTGAATTCATGAAGCAGGGCTGGCTCAATGCCAACAATGCCAATATTGCGCATGAAGACCCAGCCTATATGGCCGCGCTGAAAGATTTCCTGATTCTGCCTGATGGTATTGGCGTCGATATTGCCAGCAAAGCAGCCTATGGCGCGAAATTCCCGGCCAATCTCAACGGCACAGATTTTATTCCGGGCCTGATGCAGCACATCAAGCGTCCAATGAAGGTCGCCCTGTTGGGCGGCGGTCCGGGTGTTGCTGCTGAAGCCGCAGAACTTTTCAAACAGCAAATACCGCAACATGATTTTCGCGTTATTTCAGACGGTTATTTCAAACCAGCCGATCTTGATGGCATTCTCGGTCAGCTGGCCGATTATCATCCCGATATTCTGCTCGTCGCCATGGGCGTCCCGCGGCAGGAACTGTTCATCGATAAATACATCAAAGCGGAACATTGCACGATTGCAAGCGCTGTCGGTGCTCTGTTCGATCTGCACACCGGCCGCGTACAACGCGCACCACATTGGGTCCGCACACTCAAGATGGAGTGGGTACACCGCCTGTTGCAAGAACCGCGCCGTCTGGCAAAGCGCTATCTCGTCGGCAATCCGGTCTTTCTCTGGCGTGTGGCCAAGGAAAAGCTGTCAGGGGGTAAACCTTGAAGACAGCTATCGTTACCGCAAGCTGGGATCAGGACTTTGAGCGTTGCAAGCTCCTGTGTGAAACCATGGACAAACATGTCACCGGTTTCACCAAGCATTACATACTTGTCGACAGCAAAGATGTGGCACTGTTCCGGCAGATAGAAAGCGCCAATCGCATCGTGATTGATGAACGCGATCTGCTGCCCTCATGGCTGCGCGCATTTCCCGATCCGACCTATCTCGGACGTCGTCGCGTCTGGTTGTCGTTCAAAACCAAGCCATTGCGCGGATGGCATGTGCAGCAATTGCGCCGTATTGCACTGGCAAGCAAGGTGGAAGAAGACGGTCTTCTCTACACCGATTCCGACACTGCTTTCGTGCGCGCATTTGATTGCAGCACGCTCTGGCAAGGTGACAAACTGCGCCTGTTCTACCGGCCCAATGCGCTTGCCAATCCCGAATGGCCGGAACACCCTGTTTGGGCTGAAAATGCAGGAAAGCTTCTTGGTGTCCCGAATGGCAAAAGCGCACTGAATGATTATATCGGCCAGCTCGTTTCATGGCGCAGAGATTCGGTCGTCGGCATGTGTGAGCGTATCGAGGAACATACGGGCCAGCATTGGGTAGCGGCTATCGGCAACGTCCGCCGCTTCTCCGAATGTTTCATCTACGGCCATTATGTCGATGATGTTCTGGAAGGCGCGGGCCACTTTCACGATACACACGATCTCTGCCGCATGCAGTGGTTTGCACCACCGCCAACGGAAGAAGAATTCAGAACTTTCATTGCCGAAATGGAACCGCATCAGGTCGCCATCGGCATGCAGTCCTTCCTCAGCCTGTCGGTCAATGATATTCGCCGCATCATAGGTGGTTGAGATCGTCAAAACCCAGAGCGCCGAATTGTGGCGCTCTGGGTTTTAGACCCGCTTCGCGGGCCGCTTGATGCTCGTATAGGTGAAAACCAGCGACAGGATATAAATCCCCGCAAATACGAAATTGAGGCCGGCAATCCAGTCATTGCTGTTTCCATAATAAATCAGCAGAAGCCACACGAACAAAGCCTTGGCTGCAGTCATCAGCACCATGTTCAATGTACGCAGACCAGATTGACCACGCGCGTAGAGAATCTCGGTCTGATACTCGATCAGGTTGCGGAAACCCGGCACCAGCAACACCAAAGGCAACAGCCCGACAATTGGTGCAACGCTTGCGCCAAGTGCCTTGGGGAAAAATTGCAGGAAGATCACCATTGCGCCCAAACCTGCTACCGATATGGCAAAGACCGCAAACTCCAGCCCAGCCCTGATACGCAGCGACGCCAGCATATCGGGCGTACGCATAAGCTTCTGTACGAGCATCATATTAAAGGAACGGATCGGCAGTGCAGTCAAATCGACCAGGCGCATGATGATCGCATAGATGCCTGCCGTTGTTGGTCCGCCGATGCTCAGCACCAAAAGCTTATCGAGCTCGCTCTGAATATAGAACAGAAGTTCAGCGCCCATCACAGCGATGGAATCAGATATGCGCCGGGCATAAAGGCGCGGCTCAAAGCGCAATTTCACCCGTGGATAGAATCGAAGCGCCACAATCAGTGCTGCGGCATTTGCAGCCAGATACCACCATGCCCAATGCGCGACATCGTGCGTTGCCGCCAGAAACATGAACAAGACTGCAGCAACCGCACGCGTTACGGTTCCGAAAATCACCAGCAAAGCTGAAATACCGAACCGCCGCAGCCCATTATTGACGATGATGATCATCTCCGTCGAGCGCCACAGAAGCGCTTCGGCAATGACGACAATGGCAAACGGCAAAAATGAAATGTCGCGGCTGAAGAAGACGAAGTAAACCAACCACGAACAGATCGCAAAAAGCGGTAGGGAGACAAGAACCGCCGCCAAATAGCCGGCTGTATATGTGCCAAGCAAAAGCGGTTTCACGGTAGAAATACGATAAAGTGGCGAGCTGAACCCCAGCGAAACGAGCCGCGACAGCACCACACCGGTACCCGACGCTGTGGCAAAAATACCGAAGTCTCCCGTCGGCAATGTGTTCGCAAGCGCGATAAAATAAAGAAGCGAAACAACCAGTCTTCCGGCAGAACCAGAGAAGAGCGAGAAATAGTCCCGCACCACGGCACCGCGACTACCCGATAATTTCTTGAATGCTTTCGCGATCACCCAAGGGCCTCGTCTTTATATTACCTGTTGCTTGTTAAGCCGTGTATGTCGACCGTAGACCGATACTTAGCGAAAAAGACTTAATTAAAAAGCACTAACGCGATTATCGATACGCATTTTAACCATTTGTTCTCCATAAAAAACCTATAGTCGGAAGCATGAAGACTATTCTGGGGTACGGACATCTTTGACGATGAGCGGTGACGACAAGCGCAATAAAGGAAGAGAAGAAAAGCCTCTTCTTGCATTTTCAGACGCGCCTGAGACGAGCCGCGAAGAATCTGACGCGTCCAAACGTGAGCCTCAATCTATTACCCCGCCCATAACTCCACCGTGGACCCCACCTGCCACCCCTGAGGAACGCGCAGAACTTTTCCGCTCGCAGCAGGAAAATAAGGCCGCCAAGGAAGAAGAGGTCTCCGAGCTTCGCAGCCGCATGGCTTCGATCAAGGCAGAGCTTGAACGCAAGATTGCAGAGCGCGAACACAGCGCCAATTCGTCCAAGGATGAGGTGGCCAAAGTCAGCACATCGGAACCGAAAGCAATTGTCACGGACGATACATGGCCCGCTAAGCGCGAAGCGTCGAACACCGAATGGAAGCCACTTATTGATCCGCGCATAGCGATTGAAGTCGTCAAAGGTTCGCGCAAATTGCTGATCGCAACAACGCTGATCGGCGGCATTGCAGCAGCTCTCTACGCCATGACGATTCCACAAATGTATGTGGCATCGACAGATATTCTGGTTGACCCGCGCAGCATCAAGACCGTGGGCACCGAACTGACCCCGGGACAATTACCAACCGATGCATCGCTGGCGATTGCTGAAAGTCAGGCGCGATTGCTCGATTCCAGCAGTGTTTTGCTCAAGGTCATTCATCAGGCCGACCTGACCAAAGATCCGGAATTCAACGGCAGTTTTGTACCCACAGGCATTGCTGGCTTTTTCGCGCAGCTTAAAAGCATGATGAAGCCAAATACCGCGAGCGAGGGTCAGGCACTTGAAACCCGCGTTCTATATAATCTCTACGACAGCCTTACGATCGGGCGCGACGCCAAGACCTTCATCTATTCGATTTCGGTCAAAACACGCAGCCCTGAGAAATCAGCCGAGATTGCCAATCTCGTCGGCTCCGTGTTCCAGACAGAGCTGGACTCTCTTCAGTCGGACGCCGCCCGCCGCAATGCAGAAGAACTTTCGAAACGCCTCGCCGATATGAGTGCAAGCGTTGAGAAAGCCGAACAGGCTACAGCAGATTTCCGCGCGTCGCGTGATCTTGTCGATGTTGATGGCAAGTTGATCAGTGATAATGATCTCACTCGTCTGAATGACCAGCTTACCAATCAGCGCGCTGAAACCATGCGTCTTCAGGCGCGTGTACAGGTTCTCAACGATGCGACAACCGGCAGCGTTATTTCCGGTACCTTACCGGAAGATTTGCGTTCCAACACGCTGACGGCACTGCGTGCACAATTTGCGCTGGCCAGCCAGAATGCGAACGGGGCGTCCACTCAACTTGGGCCACGCCACCCGCAACTCATTCAGTTGCAGTCACAAAAGCAGACTGTCCTGAACGATATCGATGCCGAACTACGCCGCATCCGCGCTTCCTTGCAAGTTGAAGTGCAGCGCTCTGCCCAGCAGGAGCGTGATCTCAGCACACGCCTCGCACAACTCAAGTCGCAACAGGCCAACAGCAATGATGATCGGGTGAAATTGCGGGAACTGGACCGCGAAGCTTCAACGCTGCGCTCCGTATATGAAGCGTTCCTGCTACGCTCGCGCGAAACCACCGAGCAGCAAGGCATTACGACTACCAATGTCCGTGTAATTTCTGAGGCACGCCCGCCGCTCGATCCTGCCGGATCATCGCGCAAGCTGATTGTGATTGCAGGACTGATCGCAGGTTTTCTGGCAGGCCTTGCTATTACAGCCGTCCGCAACTTCGGACGACTGGTGCGTTTGTCCTAAAGCATGTCGCCGCTCAAATGGATTCATTTAGCGTTCGCGAACATGCGGCAATTTAAGGAATCTAGAGCGAGCGTTATGGGTGCCATTAAGCGTGACACGCTTTAGAGTAAATCTAACGACTATGCGTCAGGCTGTCTGCCGCGTAGTTGTTTCAACACGCGGCAGTTTGCGGCCGCTGGCGCGCAAAATTCCCTGTGCTCCATCGAGATGGCCAGGATTCAACTCAATTGCCAGAAAGCGACGCTTTTCGAACGGCCCGGGCATGGCAAGTTCGCCGGTCTTTTCCGCTGAAAAGCCGAAGCGTTCATAATATTCTGGATCACCGACAAGCAGAATAGCACCGTGACCGAGCCGTTTGGCTTCGGCAATCGCGTGTTGCATCAATGCCGAACCGATACCGCAACCTGCAGTCGACGGATCAACCGCGAGCGGGCCGAGCAGCAAAGCTGAAACCGGAAAACCGAAACCATCAAGCCCGGCATGGACATTCCATAGCCGCACCGTGCCCGCGAGCGATCCGCCCGCACCAGTGGCAGCAAACGCCAGACCTTCGGCGGGCTGACGACCGCGACGCAGCTTTTCAGAAGACTTTCTGCGACGACCTTCGCCCATTGCGCGGTCGAGCAGTGCTTCACGCGCAACAACGTGCTCGCCAGTTTCGCCGACGACAGCGAAAGCTGTCTGAAGGCGCTGCGAAAGGCCGGTTACGATATTTTCCTGAATTTCCAGATTTGCATTCATGACATCTCACCCCAAGCATGGGCAGCCGCACATCCTGCCCAGCGCTTTGCAGCGCCAGGCAGATTGAGAGGATCGACCGGGAAAACCCGATTGATCAGATGACGTAGGATCGGAGCGGTTCGAAGCCGTTGAATGCCACCGCCGAATAGGTGGTGGTGTAAGCCCCTGTGCCTTCGATGAGAACTTCATCACCGATGGTCAGCGAAACCGGCAGCGGATACGGCGTCTTTTCATAAAGAACGTCCGCACTGTCGCAGGTTGGGCCAGCCAGCACGCAAGGTTCGGTTTCGCCACCATCATGTGGAGTCACGATCTGGTAGCGGATCGCCTCGTCCATGGTTTCGGCCAGACCGCCGAACTTGCCAATGTCGAGATAGACCCAACGCACATTGTCGTTGTCCGACTTACGCGAAACCAGAACCACTTCGGTCTTGATCACGCCTGCATTGCCAACCATGCCGCGACCCGGTTCAATAATGGTTTCCGGAATGCGGTTGCCGAAATGCTTCGAGAGCGCATCGAAAATCGCCATGCCGTAAGCCTGAGCGGTCGGTACGTCCTTGAGGTAACGTGTCGGGAACCCGCCGCCCATGTTGACCATGCGCAGAACGATACCTTCGTCAGCCAGTGTGCGGAATACCGATGCTGCATCGCTAAGAGCGCGATCCCATGCGGTGAGGTCCGTCTGCTGCGAGCCGACGTGGAACGACACACCATAGGAGTCGAGGCCGAGCGACTTTGCATGACGCAGCACGTCGATAGCCATGGCAGGCACGCAACCGAACTTGCGCGACAGCGGCCATTCAGCGCCTTCACCGTCGGTCAGAACGCGGCAGAACACGCGGCTACCTGGAGCAGCACGAGCAACCTTTTCGACTTCTTCAACGCAATCAACTGCATAGAGGCGAATGCCCAGCTCGAAAGCGCGCGCAACATCGCGCTCCTTCTTGATGGTGTTGCCATAAGAGATGCGGTTTGGCGTTGCACCGGCTTCCAATGCCATTTCGATTTCGGCAACCGATGCCGTATCGAAGCACGAGCCAAGCGATGCAAGAAGACGCAGCACTTCAGGGGCAGGATTTGCCTTCACAGCATAGAAAATGCGCGAATAAGGCAATGCCTTTTCAAAATTCTGATAGTTTTCGCGCACGACATCGGTGTCGACGACGAGGCAAGGGCCATCGGGACGGCGGGTGTTGAGGAAGTCAATGATACGCTGCGTTGCCATGGTCGTTCTCCCGCGCGGCTTGATCTGCCGCATCTAGAGCGCAATCCCGAAAAAGACTGCGCAGAAAAAACACTTAGGGAATCTGACCGAGCCCACCATGGGCCACGAAATTCTCTAAGAGACAAAGTATGCATAAGCGCATCCGCGGTGAGGCCAGCCTTTGGAGATGCTGAGGTCACGCGAAAACTCATGCGGCGGTGGAACAACGCTAAACCCGCGTTACTCCGCTTTGTCTGCCTTGGATTGGAATTGGAGAACCGCATCCGCACTTTTGGCAATGAAGGTGTGCCTCTTCAGTAATTCCGGCTTTTGGACAGCCGAAAGACACCAGAAAGGCCCGCACCGTCGTTGCTTCAAGATGTCCTTGATCTGGCGGTTGGCCTACAGATCAACTGGAGCGGTTAGGTCCAGGTACCGTACCGAATTCCTCACCATTCGAGGATCGGCGGACACCCACAGGCACGTGCGACTTTGGGCAAGGGCGATATAAGCGCAAACATGTGTCCATTCAATGACAAATATCGGCTGGGCCAAAATTATTTTTACCCCTGACTTGCCGCTCTGTGCGCTTGCCATTGTTCAACATTAGTGAAACAATCTACCGCGTTAATTTCCCTTTCTTTAACCATAAATGCTGATTTCGGCAGCAAGTCGTGAACAATGGCCCGCCTCGATTCCTTCAACGCCATCATTGCAAAAGCCGAAAATGCGCCCGCTCACGCAGCTCATGGCGCCCTTCACGGTGCAACTCTTGCGGTCAAAGACATCTATGATGTGGCCGGAATGAAAACAGGCTGCGGAAATCCGCAGATTTTTGCCGAATCACCTGTCGCCGAAAAATCTGCCCCCACGGTTGAAAAACTGCTTGAAGCAGGTGCGGCCTTCATCGGCAAATCCCAGACCGACGAGCTGGCTTTTTCACTGATGGGACAGAACTCACATTACCCCTACCCCATCAATCCGTCTGCCCCTGAAAGGGTTACAGGTGGTTCATCGTCCGGCTCGGCGGCAGCTGTTGCAAGTGGCTTGGCAGATATAGCACTTGGCTCCGATACGGGTGGCTCAATCCGCGCACCAGCCAGCTTCTGCGGTCTTATTGGTCTGCGCACCACTCATGGCCGTATTCCTCTTAAAGGCATCATGCCGCTTGCGCCGTCTCTCGATACGATCGGTTGGTTTGCACGCGATATCGCTCTTTATGAAAGCGTCGGCAAAGTCCTCCTCGGCGAGGACGAGCAGGCATTTGCATTCTCGCAGCTTCTTTATATGCCGCTGCTGGAGCATCTGCTGCTCGACCATCCAGAAACCGACGCATACAGAGCTATGTTCGCTAAAGTGCGTCCGCATTTTGCAAGCCTCAAAGCGGCGAGCCAACCGACACTTTCAATAGATGAGCTGTATATCACTTTCCGCCAGATACAGGGCGCAGAAGCCTGGGCAACTCATGGCGCATGGATTTCGTCAGGCGATCGCCAGCTTGGACCCGGCGTCGCCGACCGTTTTGCTTATGGGTCAGAAATCACCGATGAAGCTCTGGCGCACCATCGCATCCGCCGCACGCGTTTCACCCAGGAATTGGAAACAATCATCGGTGACAATGCGGTGTTGGCGCTCCCAACCGTACCAGGTGCCGCGCCTTTTGCCAAAGAGCCATTTGAGACACTGCAAGCCTATCGCGAACAGGCGCTGCGCCTGCTCTGCCTCTCCGTTCTTTCAGGCTTACCGCAGATCACGGTGCCACTCGGCACGGTTCACGGCGCGCCGATGGGCATTTCTTTCATCGGGCCCCGCGGCAGTGATCGCGGGCTGATTACACTCGCTAAACACATTCTTATTCAGACACAAGGCTGAGCCATGGACACCCTCACACGTATGCGTGCATTTATCGACGTGGTCGAAGCGGAAGGCTTTTCCGCTGCTGCACGAAAAATTGGACGTTCAAAGGCACTGCTTTCCAAATATGTGCGCGAACTGGAAGACGAACTTGGTGCACGCCTTCTCAACCGCACGACGCGCCAGTTTTCGCTCACCGAAGCCGGTCACACCTATTATCACCGCGCCATCGAGATCATTCGCGAGATTGACGCGCTTCAGGATGCCGTCAGCGAAACCAGCTCCGATGCACGCGGACGCATAAAGCTCTCTGCCCCCCGCACCTTTGCTGACGCGGTTATCGGGCAATCGCTGATTGATTTCTGTCTCGCACACCCGGACATTGTTCTCGATGTGCGGCTCGATGATCGCTTTGTAGATCTGGTGGAAGAAGGTTTTGACCTCGCAATTCGCATCACGCGCCTGCAGGACTCCTCTCTGATTGCGAAAAGGCTTTCGCCATTCCATTCAGTGTTATGTGGCGCTCCTGAGTTGATCGCGCGCGTGGGCAAGCCGGAGCGTCCCGAAGATCTTGCGGATAAGCCGTGCATCATCGACACCAATGCACGCTCACGCAACAATTGGCATTTCCGCAATACGGACGGCTCAATGATGACCGTCAACGTGCACGGCCCGATTGAAGTGAATAGCCCCGTCGCCACCAAAACAGCCGCTATTGCCGGGCTCGGTTTCTGCTCTTTGCCAGCCTTCATCGCCGAGGAAGAGATCGAACGCGGCCGGCTCATCCCATGTTTGGACGAATTTACCGTCAAGGACGGCGGCATTTATGCGGTTTATCCGCATCGTCGCTATCTGCCGGCCAAAATCCGTGCTCTTGTCGACTTCCTGACCCAATGGTTCAAGGAACGCGAAATGCGCGAAAATACAAAACTATAAGCAAGTCGAAATAAATGATGGGTTTGGTCCCACTTTCGCCGCCTTCACCCTTATGCCTTGCCCTTGAGCTTTTGTTTTCGCGCGCATCTATCCGAAAACCGCTTCACACTTTTGGGATGCACTATCATTCACGGAAACTCGTTCATGCCTGATTTGCGCACATGGCTGAAAAGCCCTCTAGGCCTTGCCGTAACACTGACGGCAGTGTTCGCGCCCGTGGCTGCTCAGGCTCATCCCCATGTCTTTGCCGACGCAAGGCTGGAGCTGACGATTACGCCGGATGGCACGGTAGAAAAGCTCGCCCATATCTGGCGTTTCGATGATGTATTTTCCTCGACCGTTCTGATGGAGTTTGACAAGAACGGTGATTTACAGCTCGACAAGAATGAACTGATTGATCTTGGCCATGTCATTAACAGCTCCATAGCCGAGTTCAAATATTTCCAGACTGTGCTTGCCGATGGCAAAGACGTCAAAATGGCTCGCCCGCAGGATTTGGCGGCAGATTTTACAGACAATCACCTCCTGATTGTGTTCACGAGTAAGCCTGAAAAACCGTTGAAGCTTGAACCCGGCCATACGGTGAGCTTCGGGGTTTACGATCCGACATTTTACACGGCTATCGATTATGTGAATGATAGTGAATTGGTCATCAAAGGGTTGCCGGAGGGATGCACTTCCAAAGTCATCCGCCCCAATCCGGACGAAGCCCTCGCCCAGAACCAGGCGACATTGACTGACGCCTTCTTCAACGATCCAGCTGGCACAGATATGTCAAAGATTTTTGCCACCCGTCTTGAAGTGACCTGCGCGCCAAAAGGATAGACAGCCTGATGCAGAAAACGGTCCGTTTCATTCTTACCGCTACCCTTGTGATGATCACTGCCAATGCCTTGGCACAATCGTCTCTGGGGATCGGCGCCAATGAAGTCGCCATGAAACCGACCGGACCTTTCGCACATATCATCCTTTGGATGAACGAACAGCAGCGCACATTTTATCTCGCCATGACAACTGCGCTTAAAGCAATGCGCGATGATCCATGGCAGGCATCAGTGCTTATCGGATTGTCATTCGTTTACGGCATTTTCCATGCGGCAGGCCCCGGTCACGGCAAGGCGGTGATTTCGTCCTATATGATCGCCAATGAAACTGCACTTCGACGCGGCATTTTCCTGTCGTTCATTTCATCGCTTCTGCAGGCACTCATGGCAGTTTTCGTTGTAGCACTGGCATGGCTCGTATTGCGCGGCACCGGAATTTCCATGAACCAGACCGCACGCTATATGGAGATTACAAGCTTCACGCTGGTGCTGTTCTTCGGTCTGTGGCTGTTGGCGCGCAAACTGCCGCTTTTGTTCAAGAAGCGAGACAGTGCCGAGCCGTCACCGACAGGCGCTCTTTTTGCAGCGGCGCCTCAAACGGCAATGGCCAGCGGTCGTGCATCCAGTGGACTGGCTTGGCAAGGCAGCGTTTCGCAAAGCACCCGAGCGCTCGCATCAAGCAGCACGGTCAAGCTCAACTACAAGCCCGCGAACGCCACAGCGGATCACGTCTTTATCGGCGAAGGCGATATCTGCGCTGACTGCGGCAACGCCCATATTGCCGATCCATCGACACTTGGCGACGATTTCAACTGGAAAACTGCTTGGTCAGCGATCTTCTCGGTCGGCCTGCGTCCTTGCTCGGGCGCACTGATCGTGCTTACCTTCGCACTTCTCAATGGTTTGTTGGTTGGCGGATTGCTCTCGGTCTTTGCGATGGCTTTCGGCACATTCCTGACCGTCGCATTTCTCGCCACACTTGCCGTGACCGCCAAGAACACGGCGTTGCGTTTCGCAGGCAGCAGCGCCATGTCAGGCCGCTTGAAGGCGGTGATTGAAGTGGGTGCCGCCTTGTTTATTGCGCTGACTGGCGCGTTGCTGCTCAGCGCGTCGCTCGTGGGTTAATCTCTGTTCTGGCGGCGCGAGCGCAGCCAGAATATGCCAAAGAAACCAAGTACAAAGAGTATCGCGAAAATTGCCGCCGCCACATGCGAGCGCTTACCGAGCGCGATCATGATACTCGGCACGAAATAGGCGAGCACGCCAAAGCTTATCAGGATGATCGCCGCAGCAATTGCCGGATTGCTCTTCTTCGGTTCAGCCACCAATACGAAAATCCTCTAATTTTCTAATCTGCTGCCCCTCACTATCAAAGTTTTCCGGCGCAAGCCATGCCTGATAGGCGTGTCTCAGCGCAGGCCATTCACTGTCGATGATGGAAAACCAGGATGTATCGCGATTGTTACCCTTCGTCACCATATGCTGACGGAAGGTGCCTTCAAATTTAAAGCCGAAACGCTCCGCTGCATGCTTGGAAGGCGCGTTGTTATCGTTGCACTTCCACTCATAGCGCCGATAGCCAAGCTCATCGAAAATATACTGCATGAATAGGAACTGCGCTTCGGTTGCAGCCGGTTTACGCGAAATGAGCGGCCCCCAATAGATGTTCCCGATCTCGATTGCGCCATGAACAGGATCGATACGCATCAGCGCTTGACGGCCCGCGACCTTGCCGCTTGCCTTATCGATGACTGCAAAGAACAGCGGATCTTCACTTGTTGAAACTTTTTCAAGCCAGGGTTCAAACGCCTCGCGTGTTGCAGGCGGGACCTCGAACAACCACGTAAATCGCTGATCTGCATCCGTTACGGAAGAGGCTGCAAAAAGCTCATCGCCGTGTTTGCTCGCATCCAGCGGTTCAAGCCGGACATAGCGGCCTTCGAGCGTTTTACGTTCAGGCCTCGGTCGAGGGGTCCAGTTCTGCAAATCAGTCATTTCAATGCTCCCATTTATCAACACAAGGAGCATAAAAGGCGCGTGACTAAAACCGGATTATTGTCTCTGCGTCATTTTTCTCTTATTGCGGCGCGATCCACTGAAACAGCCTTGACCAACGCGAAGACCTGATCGCCTACCGCCAAGCCCAGATCGTCGACCGAACGCCGCGTCAGCCGCGCACCAAGACGACGGCCCTGAAAGTCGAGTGCTAAATGGGCATTCGGGCCCTCTCCCGCTTCAATCGCCACAATGGAAACCGGCAGCAGATTACGGATGCTGATCGCATCCGGCGCATTACGTGCAATGGAAACGTCTCGCGCGCGGACCCGAAGACGCACATGCATGTTCTGTTTAAGCCCCGCGTCGCTTAGCTGAAATGTCGTTCCGCCAAGATCAATCTCAGCCAGTTTGTAACGGTCATCATATGCTGCAACCATACCCTCAAGCAGCACGCCAGCGCCCTCGCCGTCACCATCGATCAGCGGGAAAATTTCAGCGGCTTCGCCACTTGCTTGCACTTTGCCGCCCGCCAACAGGACGATTTCGTCTGCAAGCCGCGCAACTTCATCAATCTCGTGGCTGACATAGACAATCGGCACGTGGCTTTCATCGCGAAGACGTTCAATGAAAGGCAATATTTCCTGCCTGCGCGCATGGTCGAGCGAGGAAAGCGGCTCATCAAGCAACAGCAATGCCGGATCGGACAGAAGCGCACGGCCAATTGCCACACGCTGCCTCTCACCACCAGAAAGCGTCGCCGGGCGGCGATCCAGAAGATGCGCAATGCCAAGCAGTGCCACCACTTCATCGAAGCTGCGGATACTTTGCCGTTTTCCAGCCCAACGTGCATAGGTCAGATTGCGTTTCACGCTCATATGCGGGAAAAGACGCGCCTCCTGAAAAACATAGCCGATCCGGCGTTTTTCAGGTGGCAGATTGATACCCTTTTCGGCATCAAACAGCGTGAAATCACCGACTGCGATACGACCACTTTCCGGACGCAACGTCCCGGCAATCATCTTTAGAAGCGTTGTTTTCCCGGCACCTGAATGACCAAACAGGGCTGTTACACCCCATCGAGCGGAGAAATCGGCTTCGACCTCGAACTTGCCATTGCGACCAGCGACAGAAACTTCAAGACCGCTCATTTCGCTTCCCCCGCAAGCCTGCGCTGCAACCACTCGGACAAGATCACAGCGGTAATGGAAATGGCTGCCGAAATTGCTATCAGACGGAAAGCCTCCGCATCCCCTGTCGGGGTCTGCATCAAGGCGTAAATCGCCAGCGAGAGTGTTTGTGTTTCGCCGGGAATGTTGGAAACAAAGGTAATAGTCGCGCCAAACTCGCCCAGCGCTTTGGCAAAGCCCAAGACGGCACCGGCAAGAATGCCAGGCAGCAACGGCGGCAGAATAACCGTGCAGAATGCAACGAGCCGGTTGGCGCCAAGCGTGCGTGCCGCTTCTTCAAGCCCACGATCAAGCCCCTCAATCGAAAGGCGTATCGGACGGACGAGTAATGGAAACGCCATGACACCGGCAGCAAGGGCTGCACCGGTCCAGCGGAAGGAAAAGGAAAGGCCGAACCATTCCTGCAAGGGCGCACCAAGTGCTCCGCGTGATCCAAACAGAACCAGCAACAGGTAGCCCGTCACCACCGGCGGCAGAACCAGCGGCATGGTGACGATGGCCTGCACAAACGACTTGCCCGGAAAATTGAACCGGGCAAGTATCCACGCAACGATAAAGGCGACTGGCAGAGCGACAATGATGGCTATTCCGGCAACCCGGAGCGACAGAGCAACAATCTGCCAGACATTACCTTCCATCATTTACTGAGCAGCCTCCGCGGCCCCAACAAAGCCCTTGTCCTTGATGATAGCCTGTCCGGCATCGCTTTCAAGGAAAGCCAAAAATGCCTTCGCAGCATCGCTTTCGTTCTTTGCAATCAATGCAGCAGGGTAAAGGATTGGCGCATGGCTCGAAGCCGGGAAGCGATAGGCTTCAACGAGTTCAGGTGCAGCAGCACGATCAGACGCATAGACAATCGCTGCCTTCACTTCCGCGCGGCTCACATACTGCAGTGCGACGCGGACATTTTCTGTGAAAACGCCGTTCTTTTCGACGTCTTTCCAGATGTCGAGCTTTTCAAGAGCTGCCTTACCATACTTGCCTGCAGGCACATTTGATGGATCACCCATTGCGAAACGACCAGCGCTCAACAGTTCCTTGGCCTCGCCCTTTGGCGTTTCCTTCTGCGTCGCAATCACCAGCGCGTTGCCGGCAATCACTTTGCGCGAAGCCTTGTCGATCTGATCGGCTTTTTCGACATAGTCCATCCAATCAAGATCAGCGGAAATGAAAATCTGTGCCGGAGCGCCCTGCTCGATCTGCTTTGCCAGAACAGACGACGAAGCAAAGGAAGCGACGACTTCCGTGCCGTCCTTGGCCTTGATCTGCTTGGCTGCTTCCTCGATCACATCTTTCATGCTGGCTGCGGCAAACACCGTAACCTTCTCGGCAGCATGAGCAATCGAGGCAGTACCGGCTGCAACCGTAATAAGAAACGCGGCGATAAGTTTTTTCATTGTTGGCCTCCATAGTGCCCGCAATTTCGGGCAAACATCATCACACGCCGGAGAAATCCGACGCTGTTTTACTCGAGCATCAGTTTTCGTTTGATGCTCTCACTTGCGATGATGGGTATGATGGAGGCAAACGCGACCCGGATGCCGTCAGACCCTTTTCACACGGGCGTCCATGCAAAAGCCGCCCAAATTTCCATAACGAATTCATATCGTTCTGGAAACGAGGCCACCTTAAAGAGGTGTTTTAGCTTTGGCTAGTCCTGACGGGAACAATGCGGCAAAAGAACCGCATGATCTCATATTATTAGCGACCGATATGCTTGTGGCTTGAGCCGCGCAGTTTGGCGAGCTTGACCTGCTTTTCACGCTCGGCAAAGCGGGCACGGTCTTCCGGCGTGCGCTCGTCATAGCAACCAGCGCAAGAAATGCCTTCCTCGAAGAACTGGGAGAGCTTGTCTTCAGCCGTGATCGGGCGACGGCAGGCGCGGCAAAGCTCTATGTCGCTTTCGGTCAGGCCATGACCGATAGCTACGCGCTCATCGAACACGAAGCACTCACCGTTCCACATGCTTTCTTCGCTCGGCACTTCCTCGAGATATTTCAGAATGCCGCCCTTAAGGTGGAACACATCATCAAAGCCCAGACCTTTAACGAAGGCGGTCGCTTTTTCACAACGAATGCCGCCGGTGCAGAACATGGCGATTTTCTTGCCTTCAAGCTTGTCGCGGTTCTGCTCAACCCATTCCGGAAATTCGCGAAATGTCTTGGTGTTCGGGTCAAGAGCGCCTTCAAATGTGCCAATGGCATATTCGTAATCATTGCGCGTATCGACGACAACCGTGTCTTCATCGGCAATCAGCGCGTTCCAATCCTTGGGCGCGATGTAAGTACCAACGCTTTTCAGCGGATCAATACCATCGACACCCATGGTGACGATCTCGCGCTTCAGCCGCACCTTCATCCGGTAGAACGGCATTTCGCTGGCATGTGAATATTTGAGTTCCGGATTGGCAAGCTCAGGGATCGCAGTGATGTAAGCGACCAGCTTCTCAATCGCAGGCTTTGTTCCTGCGACCGTACCGTTGATGCCCTCGCCTGCAAGCAGCAGTGTCCCCTTGATCCCGTTCGCGCAGCAAAGTTCGGCCAGCGGCTCGCGCAGGCTTTCATATTGCGGCAAACGCGCAAAGCAATAAAGGGCAGCAACGGTAAAAGGCAGATTGCTCATCGTTCGATCTCTTCCAAATTTCCTTCGAACTAGTCCTCGAACGCGGCAAATTCAAGTTATTTATCCCCCTCCTCTCAAGACGAGCGAAAATCCGGCCTCGATAAACACGGATTGCAAGAGGAGAAACCAAATGTTCGACACTGAGACTTTCGCAGCAATCATTTCATTGGCCGGTGAAATGGAGATCGAACCGGCTGCCCTTCTGGCTGTCGCAGAAGTGGAAAGCGATGGCCGTGCCCTTTTTGATATCAATGGTAAAAAGGAACCGTCCATCCGCTTCGAAGGGCATTATTTCGACCGCAGGCTTTCAGGTCGTATTCGCGATCGGGCGCGTCAGGCAGGGCTATCAGCTTATGAGGCGGGGCGCATTCGCAATCCCAAGACACAGCGGGAACGCTGGCTTCTGCTTGAAAGAGCCGTGTCTATCCAAAAGAAGGCGGCGCTTGAATCTACATCCTGGGGTCTGGGCCAAGTGATGGGCGCACATTGGGAATGGCTTGGCTATCGCAATGTCGATGAACTCGTGGCAGAAGCACGCAGCGGCGTTACAGGCCAAATTCAGTTGATGCTGCGTTTTATTAAAAAGGCCGGGTTAAAAGAGACACTTCAAACATGTGACTGGCCCAATTTTGCCCGTCGCTACAATGGACCAGCATTTGCGCGCAACCAATATGACAGTCGCATGGCCGCAGCGTTTGGACGTTGGAATCGAAGTTTAAGCCACATGCTGAAAGCCGCCTGAGTATCCCCCATGCATCGGTTTTGATGCGCATCATTCTAGCAGCTACGGTAGACAAACAAGGCCATGCACTTTAAATCGATTTTAGCCATTCAATCTCCAAGCAGAAGAGCAAGCCCATGCCGCAGAAAACCGATCTTCTCGTCCCCGTATTGCAAGGCCAGCCAGTTATTCCGGTGTTGCTGATCGATAAGGTCGAGCACGCCGTTCCACTGGCGCGCGCACTTGCTAAAGGTGGGTTACCTGCAATCGAGATCACCCTGCGCACGGCTGCAGCACTCGACGCCATCCGCGCCGTTGCATCAGAAGTGCCGGAGGCCATTGTCGGTGCTGGCACCATTCTCAATGCAAAGCATTATGAAGATGCAGCCAAGGCAGGTTCACGCTTTATCGTCAGCCCCGGCGCAACGAAATATATTCTTGCTGCAGCCAACGACAGCGACGTGCCACTGTTGCCAGCGGCAATCACACCAAGCGAAATGCTGGCGCTGCGCGAAGAAGGTTACACGCATCTCAAATTCTTCCCGGCAGAACAGGCAGGCGGCGCATCTTTCCTGAAAGCGATGTCATCTCCATTGGCTGGCACCTTCTTCTGCCCGACAGGCGGCATCAGCCTTGCCAACGCCAAAACCTATCTCTCGCTGCCAAATGTGATCTGCGTCGGCGGCTCATGGGTTGCACCAAAGGAATTGGTAGAAGCGGGCGATTGGGACGGCATCACGAAGCTTGCAAGCGAAGCCGCTGGCTTGAAAGGCTGATCGTCAAAAATAGAAGAAACACAAAAGGGCCTTTAAAGCATTTCCAGAAAAAGTGGGAACCGGTTTTGCGTTCGGAAATGCGTAAAAACAAATAGTTACAGCGGTTCCAACGATTCAATATTAACTGGAACCGCTGTAAGGCCCCTTTTCTTTGTCTCTCGAACGATCAGTTCGTTTCGGTGAACTTCGCTACCGTTAGAAATGTAACGGCATTGCCAGTGAACTTATTTGCGCGTTCGCTTGGCAGGTCGCCGCGCTGGAAGCCAGTCGTGTAAACCATTGCAGGTGCCGAGCGCATTGCATCGTTGCGCAGAACCGGATTGGTTGCTGGTGCGGTTTGCGAAACAGATTCCGTCGACATAGCCACAGCAGAAGTTGGCATTGCTGCAGGCTGCACGACCGGGCTTGGACGCGCACTTGCCTTGGCTACATGGCGATCACCTTTACCCGAAGAACGAGCACTGTTTTTGGTTCCATGACCACTGGCCGCAACACGCTGACGCGCTGGAGCCGGTACAGTTCTCGCAACCGAAGCCGTCTTAACAGGCTCAATCTTTGCAGGTTCACGTTTTGCAGAGGCGAGAGGCTGCGTGTCGAAATCGTCATCCGGCGGCGCAATCAGCTCACCGATTTCATCCTTTTTGGAGACCATGGCCAGTTGCGTATTGGCGCGCGGGGCCTCCTTTGGCACAGGATAAGCTGCGGCTGCACCCTGCTGAATTGCATTTCCAGCATCGGCAACAGTTGTTGCGCTATCAGGAGCGTTATTCACAATCTGCGCAATTGCATCCTGCGGGTTCAGCTGGTCACGTTCAGGCCGGGCACTAGGGACTGCGGCGGCAGCAATCTGCGTCGCTGTTTCCTGCTGTGGACGCATGGACGGAATTGGAACAAAACCGGTCATGAGTGGGTTGGGAGTAGCGTCGGCGACTTCTTGCATTGTCGCGTCAACAGGTTGGGCGGCCGCAAGTGCGATCGCGTCTTGAGCAGCATTGGCCGGTTTACGAGCCGGAATCGGAACATTGAGGGCAGCGACGGGCACCTCCTCAGCCTGTTGTGGCACTTCGACCACGGCTTCAGGACGCGGAGCCTGCATCGGCACCGGCGCCTCACGGGTCGGCAAGGACGCAACCATGGCTTCAGGCTGCTGAACAGCAGCAGGCGGCACGACCGCTGGAGCCTGTCGAGCAGGAGCAGCGCGGGCAGGACGAACCATCGCCGGAGCTGGCGCGGAATCATTGCCGTTATCTTCTTCTTCGTCAGCACCACCACCACCGAACAGCGCGCCAAACAGCGTCTTGCTCTTACGTGGTGCCGAGTTGCTGGCCATCATGACGCTGCCGCCACCGGCTTTTTGTCTTTCAATCATCGCAAGTGCCTGCTCATAGCCTGGCAATGGCTTGCCATCGGCTGGAAGGTGAGCAGTCTTGCCATCCGGGAACAGCGCCAGCAATTCGCGGCGGCTCATGCGAGGCCAGGAACGGACATTTCCCACGTCCATGTGTACGAACGGCGAACCGGAACGCGGGTAATAGCCGACGCCACCGATCTGGTAGCGCATACCAATGCCGCGCAGTTTGGCAAGCGGAACACCCGGAATGAAGAAGTCCATAGCGCGACCCAGCGTATGCTGGCTCTTCTTGGCAACACCACTGGTCTTCGAGCGCAACATGTTGTTGGTTGCAGGCGAACGATAGGCGGAAACGACAGTGATATACTGGCTGGAACCGGAAGAACGATAAACCTGCCAGACCAAATCGAACAGGCGCGGGTCCATCTTGGTCGGCTCATTACGACGCCAGTCACGCAGGAACACGTTCAGCTTCTTCAGACCATCAGGCAGGAAACGGCCGTTCTTCTTGAAGGTGATTTCGGCCTTCTCGCCGGTGTGGACATAATAAAGCTTGAGCGTGCGCGTTTCTGCCGAGGCTTGCGCCGGCGCGAGTGCTGTCACGACAGCGGCTGCAACCAAAGATACGGAAACAGAAGAACGAGCTCGACATACGGAAGCAGACAGTCCAGTCCAGACTTTCGTCAAGCGCGCTTTAATGGTCGATATCCTGCTCATTGAATTATATCGCCTTACCGTGTTGTCCGCCCTAAGGGCCGTATCAGAGATCGTAGAAACGAATATGTGTGAGCCCTGATTGTCGGATTTAATGGTTAATGGACGCTTAGTGAACAACAAATGAGGAAACACCATGGCAAAAAAGCCACACAGGCGCATCTATTTTCGTCATGGTAAAAAAACTATTAACAATCTTCGTCGATGCTTACATTCTGGCAACACCGACAGGCAATGTTTGATAAGTTACTAAATTTCAATAAGTTAAGGGTATTTTACCCGTTTACAACACGGTCCTGATCGGCATCATTATCGTCATCTGCATCGAAGCGACCCTTGCCGGCTATAGATGCCACATCGATGCCATATTCCTTCAATTTTCGATAAAGTGTGGTTCTTCCGATGCCCAAACGGCGCGCGACCTCGCTGATTTGGCCGTCGTAATGCGCGATTGCGAACCGGATCATTTCCTCTTCGGTAGCCGCAAGCGTGCGAACTTCCCCTTCAAGCGTGATGCCGCTGATCGATCCAACACCAGAATTTTCTTTGATCTGAATCGGGAGGCTGTCACCGGACATCGGATTTAATGCCGTACTCCTGCCAGACGCGGCAGCTCTTCCTTCGCCCATATGACGGAAGTCGCGGACTGTCAGCGCATGTTCATCGCACAAAAGGACTGCGTGATAGATCGCGTTCTTCAGCTCCCGCACATTGCCAGGCCAATCGTAGCTCTTGAGGCTCTCCAAGGCATAGGGCGTAATGCCCGTGATATGTCCAAGCCGCTCTTCGCTCGCAAAATGCATCAGAAATTGGTGCGCCAGAATTGGAATGTCTTCGAGACGATTTCTCAGCGGCGGCATTTCAATCGAAAACGACGAAATCAGATGATACAGACCGGGATGAAACCGACCCATATGCACAAGCTCGGCCAAGGTATGGCTATTCGACGCAACGATGCGGGTATCGGAAAGCGGTACATCGCCCTCTGCAGCGATCGCATATTGCGATGCCTGCATAAGCTCAAAAAGGCGAAGCTGGGTCCGATAAGGCAAAGCACTCACCTCATCAAAGAACAATGTTCCGCCCTGCGCTTCCACAACCTTTCCTGCTATCTGGATCGGTGCGTTGTCTGATTTCAAAGAACTTTGACCGGCAAGCTGTCCAAACAAGACTTGATCGGCATTGCCCTTCGCAAGAGAGCGGCAATCGATAGCCACAAACTGGCCCTGCCAGCGTGTACCGCCGCTGCTGATGGCACGAGCCAGCGTTTCCTTGCCCGTTCCGACCTCTCCTTCGATAAGTAACGGCGTATCGAGTGGCGTCACGCGGCGTGCAAGGGCTGCCACCTTTTCCATTTCCGGGCTCTTTGTCACCATCTCCGAAAGCAGGATATGGGATTTTTGGGAAGAGCGGGTCCGCTTGAGTTCCTGCGTCAGCGAATCAAGCTTGAAAGCATTGGCGACGGAAACCTGCATACGTTCCAAGACGACAGGCTTGGTCATGAAATCAACCGCGCCGAGCCTGATCGCCTGCATGGCCTTTTCCATGTCATCGTTCTGCACAAGAGCAATAACAGGAATATTGATACCTGCTTCCCGCATTTTTGCGAGCACAGCACAGCCATCCATATCCGGCATTGTCAGATCGAGAAGAACGAGAGCTATATCCTTGCGATTACCGATAAAGTTGAGCGCACTTATGCCACCATCTGCAAGGATGGTTCGATGCCCCATACGTAAGACTGCCGCTTCGAGGCTCCGGCGCTGGATCGGATCATCATCCGCTATAAGAATACGCGTACTCATGGGTGCTTCACTACCAGTGGTGTATGTGCCGGAACATCCCAATATTGAGGCTCAGGACCTGTTAATTTGACGAAAATGGTGTGAGGCCATCCGTTTGCATACAAGGAGAAAAGGCGACGGAAATGTGGTTCATTTTCTAGCCTTTTCGACGAAGTAGCCGAACGGATGGACAACATCGTCCGGACACCGAGATGACTGGCTATCTGCTGTGTCGAACCGCTCAGCCGAGGCAACCACCCCGTTCTTCGCGTTTCTCCTTGCAGCTTTTGTCATATCTGGTGCCATTTCCATCAAATTATCAGGTCCTGAGCCTAGTATGTGTCATATTTCAGGCGCGTCATTTGGGGCATCGTTCCTCATGAAAGCAAGCCCGATGCATAGACATTCACGCATCATCCTCAGAATAGTCAGGCCTTTGAGCTCATGCGCGCCCTCTTGGCGTCACGAAAAAGACATGCGAGAAGGGGGCAACAGGAGAATGCCAATGACCAATGCGATGAACCGTTTTTCAAAGCCAGCCATGTTTGACGCTGCTCTTCATCTGCCAGCTGGCGACACCGGTGCCGCCAAAAAGCCGGATCTCGGCAAATTGCCGGAATGGAATCTGGCCGACCTTTATCCTTCTGCCGATAGCGCCGAGCTGAAAGCAGATCTCGAAAAAGCTGCCAAGGATGCTGCAAGCTTTGAAAGCCGCTGGAAAGGCAAACTCGGAATTGAGGCTGCAAAATCCGATGGCGGTGACTTCGCCGATGCAATCAAGGAATACGAAGCGCTAAGCGAACTGATGGGCCGCATCGCATCCTTCGCGGGCCTTTATTATTACGGCGACACAACCGATCCAAAGCGCATGAAGCTTTTCGGCGATGTGCAACAGAAGCTGACAGACGCCAACACACCGCTCATTTTCTTCAGTCTCGAAATCAATCGTATTGACGATGCGGTATTGGAAAAGGCTATAGCCGCCAATCCGGCGATCGGTCATTACCGTCCATGGCTGGAAGATCTGCGTCTTGATAAGCCGTATGAGCTGGAAGACAAGCTCGAGCAGCTGTTCCATGAAAAGTCGATCACCGGTTACAGCGCCTGGAACCGTCTGTTCGATGAAACTATGTCGAGCCTGCGTTTTGATATTGATGGCGAAGAACTGGCGATTGAGCAGACGCTTAATCTGCTTCAGGACGCTGATGGTGCAGTCCGAAAAAAGGCGTCGGAGGCCCTGGCCAAGACCTTTGGCGAAAACCTGCGCACCTTCACGCTGATCACCAACACACTTGCCAAGGACAAGGAAATTTCCGACCGCTGGCGTGGCTTTGACGATATTGCCGACAGCCGCCATCTTGCCAACCGCGTTGAGCGCGAGGTGGTGGATGCCTTGGCCAAGGCGGTCGAAGACGCCTATCCGCGCCTTTCGCATCGCTATTATGCCTTGAAAGCCAAGTGGCTCGGCCTTGAAAAGCTCGAAAACTGGGATCGCAATGCGCCCCTGCCTGAAACGCCGCAGGCGTTAATCTCATGGGACGAGGCACGCGAAACCGTGCTTTCCGCCTACGGCAACTTTGCGCCTGAAATGGCCGATATTGCTCGAGATTTCTTCGACAAAAACTGGATCGATGCACCGGTTCGCCCCGGCAAAGCGCCAGGTGCGTTTGCACATCCAACTGTCCCTTCTGCTCATCCATATGTGCTTCTCAACTATATGGGCAAGCCGCGTGACGTCATGACGCTCGCTCATGAGCTTGGCCATGGCGTGCATCAGGTGCTGGCTGGTGGACAGGGCGCGCTTATGGCGTCCACGCCGCTGACGCTCGCGGAAACCGCTTCGGTGTTCGGCGAAATGCTGACCTTCCGCTCATTGCTTGAGCGCACCAAGGACAAGCGCGAGCGCAAGGCTATGCTGGCACAAAAGGCCGAGGACATGATCAATACGGTTGTGCGCCAGATCGCCTTTTATCAGTTCGAGCGCCGCGTTCACACCGAGCGTCGCGAAGGCGAACTGACGTCAGAGCGTATCGGTGAAATCTGGATGGATGTGCAGCGCGAAAGCCTCGGCGATGCCGTCCGCATCAATCCGGGCTATGAAACCTTCTGGACCTATATCCCGCACTTCATCCATTCGCCGTTCTACGTCTATGCTTATGCATTCGGCGATTGTCTGGTAAACTCGCTCTATGCCGTCTATCAGAATTCGGAAAAGGGCTTCCAGCAGAAATATTTCGATCTGCTCAAAGCCGGTGGCACCAAGCATCACAAGGAACTGCTGGCACCATTCGGTCTGGATGCAACTGATCCGGATTTCTGGAGTAAGGGCCTCTCGGTGATCGAAGGTATCATCGATGAACTCGAAGCCATGGAAGACTGAGCACTGACGTGACACTGTCGGTTTCAGACAAGCCGTTTATTCTCTTCCGGGATGACAAAGCGGGTCGTGAAGTTTTCTTCACGACCCCTTCTGCAATCATCCGCGCCGATGAACCCGAAGAGTTCGACGCAGCATGGGAAGCCATGCAACGCGCCCATGAAGACGGAAAATGGCTTGCAGGCTATCTCTCCTATGAGGCCGGATATCTGCTTGAACCAAAACTAAAGCCGCTGCTGCCCGATGGCCGGAAAGCGCCACTCCTGTGCTTTGGTGTCTTTGATGGTCCGGCAGATACAGGCTTGCATCATCGCGGCGGCGACAACATCACTTATCTCCGCGAGCCGGTCGCCCAATGGTCATTTGAAGACTATGCGCCAAAGTTTGATCGGCTCCACCAGCATTTACGAGAAGGCGATTGCTATCAGGGCAATCTGACTTTCCCCGTTTATGCTGAATGGGACGGCGACCCGCTCGTGCTGTTCAACGCGCTCGCAAAGCGGCAGCCTGTCCGTTATGCGACCTATTGCGATCTGGGCGGTCCGATTGTTTTATCACGCTCGCCGGAACTGTTCTTTGAAATCGATGATGACGGTTGGATAGAAACCCACCCCATGAAGGGCACCATGCCACGCGGTGCAACCTCTGAACAAGATGAGGCCAACCGCCAGTTTCTGATGCATGATCCAAAAAATCAGGCGGAAAACCGCATGATTGTCGATCTCTTGCGCAATGACATTTCACTGGTGAGCGAAGTAGGATCGCTTGATGTGCCGGAACTGTTCAGGGTGGAAACCTATCCAACCGTTCATCAGATGATCAGCCGTGTGCGGGCAAAGTTGAAGTCCAATGTTTCACTACGCTCGCTCTTTAAAGCGCTTTTTCCATGCGGTTCCATCACTGGCGCGCCCAAAATCAGCGCCATGGAAATTCTGCGTAAACTGGAAACCAGTCCGCGCGATATTTACTGCGGTTCACTGGGCTGGATTGAACCGAGCGGACGGATGCGATTCAATGTCGCCATCCGAACACTCTCGCTTCACAGCCAAAATCATGCAATTTTCAATGTCGGGGGCGGCGTGGTCTTCGATTCCACAGCGCAAGCGGAGTATGAGGAATGTCTTCTGAAAGCGCGGTTCGCGACGGGGCAAGTGCCAGCAAAGCGCAACCCGATTATCAACTGATCGAAACAATGCGCTGGGAGCCGTTATCCGGCATCCTGCGTTGCGATCTGCATATGGCGCGACTTGAGAACTCAGCGCGTGAGCTCGGTTTCCATTACAAAATGGAGACCGTGCATCAGAAAATCGCAGAAATCGGTGCAGGTGAAAACCCACTCAAACTGCGGCTCACACTGGCGCCTGATGGGATGGTTACGATTGCATCTCTCCCTTACGTGCCGCTGCAGCCTCAGAGTGTCTGGCGCATTGCGGTTGCACGCACACGTCTCAACCATGATGATCCGTTACTTCGCCACAAGACGACACGACGTCAGGCCTATATCGCGGCCCGGGAAGAATATTCGACAGCGGAAGTCGATGAAGTGATCCTCCTCAATGATCGTGATGAAGTTTGCGAAGGCACAATCACCTCCATTTTTCTCGATATCGGGGGCACCACATGCGTCACCCCTGCACTTTCCTGCGGACTTCTTGATGGTGTCCTGCGACGCGAACTTCTGAACAATGGAGTTGTTCAGGAAGGTACAATCAAGGTCGATGAACTTGCCAATGCCCGCAACATTCTTATTGGCAACTCCTTGCGTGGAATGATCCGCGCGCAACTGGTCACGATGTAAATTCGTTAAACACGTATTCATGTCATAGGCTTGTGACGTTTCTTTCTTTCTATGAACCTGTGCTATCGTGGCAAATTAGCATTGTCCAACTCGTGACAATGCCAAGCGCTGCACCCTTGCAGCAGGAGAGAGAAAGAAAATGGCGAAAGCGAAATGGCCAGTCTATGGCGAAATTACCGGCCCTCTTATCATGATCGGCTTTGGCTCGATCGGGCGCGGTACCCTGCCGCTGATTGAACGCCACTTCAAATTCGACAAATCCCGTATGGTCGTTATCGACCCATCCGAGAAAAACCGTAAAATTCTCGACGAGAAGAAGATCCGCTTCATCAACGAAGCGATCACACCTGAAAATTACAAGGACGTCCTCGGCCCGCTGCTGAAGGACGGAGGTGGTCAGCCATTCATCGTCAATCTGTCGATTGATACCGGCTCGCTTGATTTGCTGCGCTTTAGCCGCGAACAGGGTGCGCTTTACATTGATACGGTCGTCGAACCTTGGCTGGGCTTTTATTTCGACGCAGAGGCCGACAATGCCTCGCGCACGAACTATGCATTGCGCGAAACCGTCCGCGCCGAAAAGCGTAAACATCCGGGCGGCCCGACAGCCGTTTCCTGCTGTGGCGCAAATCCCGGCATGGTGTCCTGGTTTGTGAAGAAAGCGCTGATCGATCTCGCAACCGAACTCAAGCTCGACTTTGAAGAACCGGCGACTGATGATCGTCAGGGCTGGGCGAAGCTAATGAAAAAGGCTGGTGTGAAGGGCATTCACATTGCCGAACGCGATACTCAGCGCGCCAAAGAACCAAAGCCGTTCGATACATTTTGGAACACCTGGTCCGTCGAAGGCTTCATAGCGGAAGGTTTGCAGCCTGCCGAACTTGGCTGGGGCAGCCATGAAAACTGGAAGCCGAAGAATGCCCGCAAGCAGAAGAAGGGCAACAAGGCAGCTATCTTCCTTGAGCAACCGGGCGGCAGCACTCGCATTCGCACATGGTGCCCAACCCATGGTGCGCAATTTGGTTTACTCGTTACGCACAATGAAGCAATTTCAATTGCGGATTTTTTCACTGTTCGCAACAAGAAGGGCAAGCTCGAATACCGCCCAACCTGTAACTATGCTTATCATCCCTGCAACGACGCTATCCTGTCGCTGGATGAAATGTTCGGCGCTAACGGCAAAGCACAACCAGCACAGCATGTGTTGGATGAATCCGAAATTCTCGACGGCTCGGATGAGCTTGGCGTGCTGCTCTATGGTCACGACAAGAACGCCTATTGGTTTGGCTCGCAGCTGAGCGTCGAAGAAGCGCGCAAACTTGCTCCCTACCAGAATGCAACAGGGCTGCAGGTATCATCCTCGGTTCTGGCCGGCATGGTCTGGGCACTGGAAAATCCTGAGAGTGGTATCGTTGAAACCGACGAAATCGATTACCGTCGCTGCCTCGAAGTTCAGCTGCCGTATCTTGGTCCTGTCAAGGGCTACTATACCGACTGGACGCCGCTTGAAGGCCGGGGCAAACTATTTGAAGAAGATATCGACACCAAGGACCCCTGGCAGTTCCGAAACATTCTGGTACGCTGATTAAAGCATTTCCAGTAAAAAGTGCGAAGCGGTTTTGCATTGGATAATGCGCAAAAAATAGTTACAGCGGTCCCAACGATTCAGTCTTAACTGGAGCCGCTGTAAATTGGATTGCCCGGCGTAAAACATATCTCTCAAAACTGGAGATCGGTTTTGGGAGACATGTTGAAAAACCAAGAATAAAGCGTGTCAGGTAAAAACGACACCCTCTATGTCGGGCAATCTCGAATGCGGCAGTTTCGCAACATTCCTGCTATCCTCTGCAAAGGGGCTTGTATTCGTGTAAATTTCCATACATCACACGGTAAACATTCTAACGGAGAAGATGGACATGAAACGCTTCCGCATCATTGGCTCTACGGCAATCGTATCGCTCGCGCTTGCAGGATGTGTTGCGACTGGCCCTGGCGGTGGTGGCAATGTCCCTGTCGTTGATCGTGCACCAGCCGGTATCGATGGCAAATGGGCTGATCCAAACGGTATCGTTTCCTCTTTCAACGGCGGCATTTTCGAAACCCGCTCAACCGACACCAACGAAAAGCTGGCAGAGGGTAACTATCGCTACCAGTCGCCTCAGCTGGTTGAGATCGATATGCGTTCGATCGTGCGCGGCACCTCTTCGCGGGTGAATTGTGCACTCGTTTCACAAAACCAGCTCAACTGCACTTCGTCGGCGGGCTCGCGTTTCTCGCTGAGCCGTCGCGCTTAAAGCATTTCCAGCAAAAGTGGGAACCGGTTTTGCGTTCGGAAATGCGTAAAAACAAATCGTTACAGCGGTTCCAACGATTCAGTATTAACTGGAACCGCTGTAAGACGCACCGGAGTGACAACAATAACGGCATGCGCTTTTAGCGTGTGCCGTTTTTTTTATGGGTTGTTTTATCGATTACCCGACAATTCGACTGCCGTGCCTATTGTTAGGATTGTAATTTGCCTATTTTTGTCTAGTTTTCCGGCAAAGCAGGAGTCGGAATATGAGTGAGACGGATAAAGTGACCGCCAATCTGAGCACCAGCGGTACGAAGCAACCTAAAGTGGGTGTTCTGCTTGTCAATCTTGGCACGCCCGATGGCACAAGCTACGTCCCGATGCGGCGTTATTTGGCCGAGTTCCTTTCCGACCGTCGCGTCATCGAATGGCCGCGCCTTTTCTGGTATCCGATTCTATACGGCATCGTTCTCAATACTCGCCCGAAGCGCTCCGGCGCGCTCTATGATCGTATATGGAACCGCGAGAAGAATGAATCGCCTTTGCGTACCTATACGCGTGCGCAAGGCGAAAAACTCGCTGTTGCACTCAAAGACCATCCAAATGTCATTGTTGAATGGGCCATGCGCTATGGTCAACCTTCGATTGAAGAAGTAACGGACCGTCTGTTGAAGCAGGGCTGCGAACGCATCGTGATGTTCCCGCTCTATCCGCAATATTCGGCGACAACAACCGCCACTGTGAATGACAAATTCTTTGAAGTGCTGATGAAAAAGCGTTTCATGCCAGCCGTGCGCACTATCCCTTCCTATGAAGTGGAGCCCGTCTATATCGAGGCGCTCGCACGGTCGATTGAGAAGCATCTGGCAACGCTCGATTTCAAACCGGAAGTGATCCTCGCATCTTATCACGGCATTCCGAAAAGCTATTCTGACAAGGGCGATCCATACCGCGCACAATGCCTTGAAACATCACGGCTTTTGCGCGCCCGCCTCGGTATGGATGACAAGCAGTTCCGCTCGACCTTCCAGTCCCGTTTCGGGCCGGAAGAATGGCTCCAGCCCTATACCGATGAGACGCTGGAAGAATTGGCCAAGCAGGGCGTCAAATCAGTTGCCGTTCTCAATCCTGGCTTTGTGGTAGACTGTCTGGAAACCGTCGATGAAATCGGCCACGAAGCTGCCGAAGCGTTCCATGAGGCAGGCGGCGAAAATTTCAGCCACATTCCATGCCTCAACGATAGCGTTGAGGGCATGAAAGTTATCGAAACGCTCGTACGACGCGAATTGCAGGGCTGGGTTTGATTTAAAGCATTTCCAGCAAAAGTGGGAACCGGTTTTGCGTTCGGAAATGCGTAAAAACAAATAGTTACAGCGGTTCCAACCATTCAATATTAACTGGAACCGCTGCAAGGCAATAGGGCAATAGGTGAATAAGTCAGTATGTTCACTTATGCCTTTACTAAGGGGACTACATAATGACTGGTTTTGATATCACGCTATTGATTTTGGCCGCACTTGTACTGGCAACGCTGTTTGCAGGGATCAAGACGGTGCCGCAGGGTTACAACTACACGGTGGAACGCTTTGGCCGCTACACACGCACGCTTATGCCGGGTCTTAACCTGATCGTTCCGTTTTTCGACCGGATCGGCGCAAGGCTCAATATGATGGAGCAGGTGCTTGATGTGCAGACACAGGAAGTCATCACACGCGACAATGCCATTGTCGGTGTTGATGGCGTGGCCTTTTATCAGGTGCTGAACGCGGCTCAGGCCGCCTATCAGGTATCGGATCTGCAATATGCAATTCTCAACCTCACCATGACCAATATTCGTAGTGTTATGGGTTCGATGGATTTGGACGAACTGCTTTCTAACCGTGATGCAATCAATGATCGCCTGCTGCGTGTTGTCGATGAAGCCGCACACCCTTGGGGTCTGAAAATGACCCGCGTCGAAATCAAAGACATCAATCCACCTGCCGATATTATCAGTTCGATGGGCCGCCAGATGAAGGCCGAACGTGACAAGCGTGCACAGGTTCTTGAAGCAGAAGGGGACCGCAATGCGCAGATTTTGCGCGCTGAAGGTCAGAAGCAGTCGCAGATTTTGGAAGCAGAAGGCAAGCTTGAGGCAGCAAAGCGCGAAGCTGAAGCTCGTGAACGTCTGGCTGAAGCTGAAGCCAAGGCGACCACAATGGTTTCCGAAGCGGTTGCAAATGGCAATGTTCAGGCGCTCAATTACTTTGTGGCACAGAAATACACAGAGGCACTTAGCAATATCGCGAGCGCCAAGAACCAGAAAGTCATTCTGATGCCACTTGAGGCGAGTGCACTTATTGGCTCTCTGGGCGGTATCGGAGCAATCGCCAAGGAGGTCTTTGGCCCCAGCAACAATCCGGTTGATCCAACGCCTGCTGCATCTGCTCCGCGCTCGCGCAGCGTACCAACCACCAATCGCAGTTAGTCAGGCAGGGCGTCATGATTATTCATTTCCTGTCACAGCTTGGGCTTTGGGGCTGGTTCGTTTTAGGACTTGTCCTGCTCATTCTGGAAATTATGGCGCCAGGCTTTTTCTTCATCTGGTTCGGCGTTGCCGCCCTTGTCACAGGTGGGCTCGCCTTCCTGCTCGGCTCAATAATCGGCTTTGGCTGGCAAGTGCAGACTGTGCTGTTTCTCATTCTGGCCATTGCGTTCGTGCTGGCAGGCCGACGCTTTTTCGGCTTCAATGATCAGCAGGAAGAGCCGCTGCTCAACCGTCGTGGCGACCAGCTTGTCGGTCAGCGTGCGACTTTGAATGAGCCTATCGTCAATGGACGCGGGCGTATCCATATCAACGACACGACATGGCGCGTCAGAGGCCCTGATCTCCCCGCAGGCACAGAAGTGCGCGTCGTGTCCTTTGATCCGATTACTCTGGAAGTTGAAGTGACAATTTAAGGCAGTAAGGCTAAGAATCCAGCCTGTTGTTTAAATGCTACGGGATGTGATCGCATCCACAGCAAAACATACTGCCCTATTCCCCTAACCTTTAAGCGGTTCCAGTTAGAGCGCCGATCTGATTGGATCAGATCGGCGCTCTAATTATCTGTTTTAACGCGCATCTTTGTCCGAAAACCGTTTCACACTTTTCGGGATGCGCTCAAATATTGAATCGTTCGAACCGCTATAACTATTTGTTTTTACGCATTTCCGAACGCAAAACCGGTTCCCACTTTTGCTGGAAATGCTTTAAGCCACCCCAATGCGCAGCAGATCATGGAAGTGCACGAGGCCAATCGGTCGATTGTCTTCAACCACAATCAGTGCACCAATATGGTGCTCGTTGAGTATGCTTAAGGCAGCGCTGGCAAGCAGATTCTGATCTACCGTCCGGGGCTTGCGTGTCATGATATCATCGACAGAAAGTTCCGAAAGATTGCGGCTCAGATTGCGCGAAATATCACCATCGGTGACAATTCCAGCCAACGTACCGTCGTCGTTGACGACGATCACGCAGCCAAAGCTCTTTTGAGCCTGAACTTTCATGGCATCTGGCATCAATGTGCCCACTGTGACGAGCGGCAGACGTTCGCCCTTATGCATGATCTCGCGAACATGGGTAAGGCTCGCGCCAAGCGAACCGCCCGGATGGAAAGTCTTGAAATCTGTCGGGCTGAAACCGCGTGCTTCAAGAAGTGCTATGGCCAATGCATCACCAATGGCAAGCTGCATCATTGTCGATGTCGTCGGCGCCAGACCATGCGGACAGGCTTCCTGTGCCTTTGGCAAAATCAAAGCGACATTTGCAGCCCTTCCAAGCGCGGATTCTTCGCCCGCCGTAATGGCAATCAGCGGAATGCGGAAGCGTTGCGAATAATTGACGATACCTTTGAGTTCAGCCGTTTCGCCCGACCATGAAAGGGCGAGGATCACATCATCACGGCCAACCATCCCAAGATCACCGTGATTGGCTTCTGCCGAATGCACAAAGAAGGCCGATGTCCCGGTGGAGGCAAACGTGGCAGCAAGCTTGGTGCCGATATGGCCGCTTTTGCCAACACCAGTCACAACCAGACGGCCCTTTGAGGCAACAATCGTCCTGACTGCTTCCGCGAACGGGGCAGAGAGGCCATTGTTCAGCGCTTCTTCGAGCGCCACAAGGCCCGCATTTTCGGTCCGGATCGTGCGCAGAGCCGAGGCAATCAAATCCTCCGCAGGCGCGGCTTCTTGTGTCGTGTCGAGCTTTGTCATGACGCAAACGGTTAGCGCCTTCATTGCTGCTTGTCCAAGCATTTGTTGCCGCACATTACCAACACTCAAAAGGCAATTATCAATAAAGAATTAACCATGTCCGTTTACCGTTCACTTACCACGTTGCAACGGTTTGAAGACAATATGCTTTTTGCCAATTCCCCATCCGGCGGATCATCGCCTTTTGCCCGCAGGTTGCGATGCCTGCTGCTGGCTGGGTGTGCTTTGGTAATCAGCAATTCGACGGCCTTTTCTCAGGATACCCAGCTGCGCGGCAGCACGGATGAAGATAACCTCTCCGTTTCTTCACCCGACCAGACCGCAAATCGCGATATTGACCCAGTCGACCCGAACGCGCCCGCATCAGCTGATTTCGCGGATAGTTCCTACACGCCACCTGCCGACAGCACTGCCCAACCACAGTCCACCGAACCAGCACAGGCAGCACCAGTTGCGGACGGGGAAGTTCAGCCCTTCCTTTCGACGGACAATATGCGCGTCGGTGCGGTTACAACGGAAGAACAGAATGACACCGGTCGCGCACGTCGCGAAAACCTGCCCGCCATTCCAGAGCAAGGTCGCCGTGCAACGCCTGAAGCTGATCCCTTTGCACCCTTAGGTGTTCGAGTAGGCACATTCGTGCTGCGCCCGACACTTGAACAGGGCATTCGCGCGACAACAAATGGCGATAACAGCTCAACCGGCTCGAGCGCCATCCTCTCGGAAACAACGCTGCGCCTCAATGCAGAATCCGATTGGGGGCGTCATCAGGCAGCGCTGGACGCTTCAGGCACTTTGAGCAAGTCGATCTCCGGTCAGGACGTGTCGGAGCCACGCGTCGATGTTCAGGGCAATCTTCGCTTTGATCTCAGTGACCAGACAACAGTCAATGCGGGTGCGGGCTACAAACTGCGCCGCGAAAGTGCATCAAGCCCTAACGGTGTAACCGATGCTCTCAAACGCCCGCTTGTTCACACCATCAATGGTAGCCTTGGTATTGAACGCGACACCGGTTTGCTTTTTGGTCGCGCAACCGGTCGTGTCGGACATGAAATGTATGGCGATGCAGAACTATCTTCGGGTGGCACCGTCAGTCAGAAAGATCGCGACAACACCTATGCCAGCATAACGCTGCGCGGTGGCTTTGCCATTTCACCCGCACTCAAGCCCTTTGCCGAAGTTGAGCTGGGCAAGCGCATGTTCGATGAACGCCAGGACAGCAACGGCTATGAACGCAGTGGCTCACAATATGCGGTGCGCGGCGGATTGATGTTCGACCGGGGTGAAAAGTTCAACGGTGAATTCTCTGCGGGTTTCATGCGCGCCAATAGCGATGATTCCCGACTGAGCGATGTCAGTGGGCCATCGCTTGCAGCGTCCATCAACTGGTCGCCTTTACGCGGCACTGATGTGCAACTTTATGCGCAAACCATGGTCGATACCTCTACGACACCGGGCGTTTCTGGTGCGCTTCTGCATTTTGCGAGCCTCGAAGTCACGCGGAAGGTGCGTTCAGACCTGAGCTTCAACGGTAAGCTCGATCTTAATGTCCGCGACAACAAGGATGGCACCGGTACCGACTATACAATCGGCGCTCAGGTCGGCGCGACTTACTGGATCAATCGTTTTGTCGGCATCGATGCGCGACTGCGTCATGAGTTTCAGACCAGTCAAATCTCGGATCGTGAATATCATGCCAACAGCATTTATGTCGGCATGAAAGTGCAACGCTAAACACGAACAAGAAAAAAGGACGGCTTTCGCCGTCCTTGCTGTTTTTAGTCCCACTGAGGGGCGAGCCCATCCGGACTGACAATGCGTCCCTCGGGCTTGGCAAGCGCGTGGATCACCTGCATTTCCGGCTCAGTTAATGCAAAGTCGAAAATGGCAAGATTTTCCCGAATGCGGGCTTCGCTAACCGTCTTGGACAGCGCTATCACATTATCCTGCTGGACCAGCCAGCGAAGAACCACCTGCGCGACCGACTTGCCGTGCGCTGCAGCTATGTCCTTCAACACCGCGTCGTCAAACACCTTGCCGTCAGCCATCGCATAATAGCCGGTGATCGACATGCCTGCAGCGTGAGCCGCTTCAATCACGGCCTGCTGGTTCAGATAGGGGTGATACTCGATTTGGTTCGTCACCAGAGGCAGATTGGAAAGCGCCTTCGCTTCTGCCATCAGCGCAGTGTTGAAGTTCGACACCCCAATGTGACGAACCTTGCCAGCCTTTGCCACTTCGTTGAGCGCACCGATCTGCTCGGCAAGCGACACAGCCTCATTAGGCCAATGCAGAAGCAGCAGATCAACATAATCGGTCTTGAGCTTGGCAAGGCTTTCATCAACAGACGCGATGAAAGCATCGTGCTTGTAATTATCAACCCAGACTTTTGTGGTCAGGAAGATGTCACCGCGCTGGATGCCGGACGTCGCAATTGCCTCACCAACTTCGGCTTCATTGCCATAAATCTGCGCGGTATCGACATGCCGGAAGCCAGCCTTGAGCGCGTATGGGACGATGCGAAGCACATCCTCGCCGGGCATACGGAAAGTGCCTAGGCCGAGGGCGGGAATGGTGGCGCCATTTGTTGTTACGTTATGCATTTGTTTGTTTTTCCTTTGATTTTTATGCGGTAGCGATGCGGGTTTCGGAACGGCGATCAAGCGCGCCGCTTAGAACTGTAAGAACCAAAGCACCGCCAACCAGAATTGCACCAACCCATGGGGTGGCTATAAGGCCAAGCTGGCTTTCCACCACGAGACCTCCCAGCCAAGCGCCAAGCGCGATGCCCAGATTGAAGGCAGCAATATTGAGTGCAGAAGCGACGTCGACAGCACCGGGACGGTGTTCCTTGGCGAGCTGCACGACATAGAGCTGCAGGCCAGGAACATTCGCGAATTGCAGGAAGCCGAGAGCGGCAAGTGTAATCAGCGTGAAGAGCGGCGAAACCGCGCTGAAACTGAACAGCACCAGCACAATCACCTGCAACACAAACAGTACGGTCAGTGCACGAACCGGATTGTCATTTGAAATACGGCCACCGACGATGTTGCCGATAGCAATCGCAATGCCATAGAACATCAGAATGTAACTGACGGAACCTTCCGAGAAGCCGGTAATATCTTGCAGGATCGGCGTCAGGTAGGTGAATGCCACAAATGTGCCGCCATAACCGAGCGCGGTCATGCCGTAGACGATCAGCAGGCGTCCTGAGCCAAGCACACGCAGCTGATCCATGAGCGATGCAGGTTCAGCCTTTTGAAGAGTGCGCGGCAGAAGTGCCGCAATACCGACAAGTGCGACGATACCAATTGCCGAAACAGCCCAGAAGGTTGCGCGCCAGCCGAAATTCTGGCCGATCCAGGTGCCAAGCGGCACGCCGGTTACGATTGCAACCGTCAGACCCATGAACATCATGGCGATGGCAGAACCGCGTTTGTTTTCAGGCACGAGATCGGCGGCAATGGTTGCACCGACTGAGAAGAAGACACCATGGGCAAACGCCGAAAGCACGCGTCCAATCATGAGGATTTCATAGCTTGGTGCCGAGGCTGCAACCATGTTGCCTGCAATGAACAGTGCCATGAGGCCAAGCAACAGTGGCTTGCGTTCAAGACGACCAGTCAGAGCGGTCAAGATCGGAGCGCCGAAGGTAACGCCAAGCGCATAAACGCTGACGATCAATCCGGCGAGTGGAAGAGTGATATGCAAATCCGAAGCGACCGTCGGCAGAAGACCGACAATCACAAATTCGGTTGTCCCGATCGCATAGGCCGCGATCGTAAGCGCGATAAGAGCAACAGGCATGGGAGGGGTTCCTGAAATTGTTGTTGCCCTGATATCGCTCTCTGGATACCAAATGATAAGACTGATAATATCAAATACAGCTGTTCATTAGATTCACAGGTGATCGTTTGGATAATCGCTTCGGTGAAATGGAAGTCTTCGCGCGTGCTGTAGCGACGGGTAGTTTTTCTGCTGCCGCCCGCCAGCTCAACATGACGCCGTCCGCAGTAAGCCGTCTCGTCTCACGGCTGGAAGATCGCTTGCAGGTGCGATTGCTGGTGCGGTCCACAAGAAGCCTGACACCCACACCGGAAGGCGAGGTCTATCTGGCGGAAGCGCGCGGCCTGCTGGACAAACTCACGGAGATGGAAGCTCGGATTACCGATGGTGCACAGGCGGCAGTGCGTGGCCCATTACGGGTCAGTTCGACGGTCGGCTTCGGTGCTACCGTGATTATGCCACTGGTACCGGAGTTTCTGAAGCTTTATCCAGAGGTCGAACTCGACATAACGCTCAACGACAGCATTATCGATCTCTGGCAGGAACGCACCGATCTGGCAATCCGCTCAGGTGCGTTGAAGGATTCGGCTTTGAAAGCCCGTCCCATCACACTGATGCGACGGCTCGTGGTGGCCTCCCCGGGCTATCTGGAAAAACACGGCACGCCTCAAAGGCCAGAAGACCTCAAAGCGCATAATTGCCTACGCTATAATTTTCAGCCAAGCGAGTGGGAGTTCGCGGACCCGCAAACCGGCCAGACCGTTCGACAGGTGGTTTCTGGAAACTTTCTCGGCAGCGACGGCACGATCCTGAGACGTATCTGCATCGAAGACGGCGGACTGATGAAAACGGGTGAACATACCGTCTCGGATGATCTTGCATCGGGGCAGCTGGTGGAGGTGCTTGCGGCATGGTCGCCTGCCGAGCCTGAGAAAATCCATGCGGTTTTTCCCGGCCACCCTCACCTTGCCGCGCGCATCCGCGCCTTTATCGATTTCCTAGCGGCAAAACTTTGATTTTGGATCGCATCGGGCCAGCCATTCGCGAAAGAATACCATCTTTAAGCACCAAGCGGTGAAACAACGCGACCGATATATGCGCGACAATCAAAATGCACAGACCCCATGAAAGCAGGCTGTGCAGCGCGTTTGCAGGTGCCATCATCCATTCCACTTTCTCTCCAGTCGCAGGCACGATATTGATGCCCCACTGCTCGCGTCCCTTGCCGCTGCCATAAGCGCGAAACAGCGCGAGTGCTGGAATGGCAAACAACAGTACATAGAATGCATTGTGTGCGACACGCGCCAATTTACCCATGGGTCCTGCTGCATGCGGAGGACGTTGGTTGCGATTGATAAAAGTCCAGACGGCCCGCACAACAACCAACACAATCGTCAGAAGCCCGACAGTCCCATGCCCCGGACCGAAACCACTGATCACATCAAGCAGAGGCGATGGGCCAACCAGTTTCCACGACAGGATCATCACGAACTGCCAGAGCAGAATATAGGCCATGGCCCAATGCAGAGCACGGCTCACAAGTCCGTAGCGCTCTGATGAATCGATCCAAAGCGGCGCTTTCGTGCCCATCAGACTATCCCTTTCGGCCTAATGCCCAGGCCAAGTAGGGCGCACCGACCAGAGCTGCGAAAAGGCCAAGAGGCAATTCATAGGGGAAGGTCGCATTGCGCGAACCAAGATCGGCAATCACCATCAATAACGCACCAAGCACCGCCGAGGCGATCACATGCGACCGGGCCTGATCAAAGCCCATACGACGCGTCATATGCGGCGCCATCAGACCCACAAAGCTCAAAGGCCCGACCAGCAATGATGCAGCCGCACTTGCAATACAGGCCAGAAAAATTGTGAGCATCCGCGCCCCACGCACGGGTAAACCGAGCGAGATCGGAATGGTCTGTCCCAACGGCAGGATCGTCAGCCAGCGGGAAGCAAGCAATGCCAGCCCAATCACACCAAACGTCAACACAACAAGAAAGATCGCACTTTCAGGCGTTGCCGTGGCCGATGAGCCGCTAAGCCATGAAAGGATTTGCCATGAGCGCTGATCGCCGATGGAAAGGAAGATGCTCAGAATGGCTGAAGCGAGCGAACCAACCGAAATACCAGCGAGGAGCAAGCGTGCGGATGACAACCTTCTGCGGCTCGCAAAGCTCAAGACCACAAGCATGGCAATCAATGCGCCGATACCAGCGCAAAGCAGCAGTTGCGCATTGTTCGGTGCCGCAAAAATTGTGAGTGCTATGGCAAAGCCAATGCCTGCACCACCACTGACGCCGATCACTTCAGGGCTTGCAAGCGGATTACCGGTCAGGCGCTGCAGAACTGCGCCTGCCATGGCGAGCAGGCTTCCGGCAGCAGCGGCGGCCAGAAGACGGGGCCAGCGTAAAGGTAAAATCTCACGGAAGTCTTCGCCCGTCAGAAGCAACCAGCCCTGCGGTGTCCGCGTCAGTGCGAGAGCAAGAAAGGCAGCAACCAGCAGTGCTGCGAGTAGCACAACAAGTTTCACATTGGATGCACGCTTGACGATTTGCGCAGGCGAAGACTGTTGCGACGAGGCCGTCCGCACACGCGGAATAAGCCACAATAGCAAAGGCCCGCCGATGAGCGCGGTAACTGCCCCTGTCGGGAAAGTTTCGCCAAGATTAGCGCCGAAAAGCTGCACCGCACCGTCGCAAATCCAGAGGAGACACGCGCCTGCAAAGGGCGAGGCCAGCAGAATGGAACTCGGCTTTCTGACACCGAAGCCACGCGCGATTGCTGGCGCCGCAAGACCGATGAAACTGACAAGACCGACATTGGCAGCAACACTCGCGCTAAGAATCACGGCAACCGCAACGACCGTCACGCGAAGCCATGCCAACGGAACGCCCAGCGAGCGAGCGCTGCTATCGCCAAGGCCTGCGAGTGTCAGCGGGCGGCTCAGCATGATTGCAGCAATGAGGCAAACAAAGAATTGCAGCGCAAGCGCAATGGTCGATGACCAATCCTGTTGGCTCAGCGAACCACCATTCCATGTCACCAGCGACATGAGATACTGGCCCTGCGATAGCGTCATTGCAGCGGAGATTGCGCTGCACGTGACGCCAATCAGAAGACCGGAAACGACCATCGTGACCGGCTCAAGCCGATTGCGCCAGCCTAGCAGAAACACGATTGCAGTGGCCACGCCTGCACCGGAAAGCGCCACTATCCACCGAAACTGATCAAGTACGGTTGGGAAGAAAAGCGTTGCAGTTACGATCGCCAGCTGCGCACCCGACGACACACCCAGGGTCGAGGGGTCCGCAATCGGATTGTTCAAAAGCCGCTGTAACAAGGCACCAGCCAACCCTAGAGCTGCACCAGCAAAAATCGCCACCGATGCGCGTGGCAACAATGCATAGGCCAGAATGACCTGCTCGGTGCTCATACTTTGCGGATCAAATGGAAGCGCAGGCCACTCGCCAAATGGAAGAAAGGCGTTGGCGTTCCAGAGAAACAATCCAAGAGCAATAGCAACGCCGATTACGGCGCTCGAAGTGAGTTTGCCAATGGTCACAGGGATGTCTCCCCACTTGCCTGCAAGGCTTCTTTCAGAAGCCGGGCAAACCGCAACCCCGCAGTTATGCCGCCATAGGGATTGATATTATCAAGCATATAAACCCGGCCTTCTCGGACCGGCTTAAGCGACTGCCATATCACGCTGTTGCGCAGGCTGTTGCGCGATTCAACTGGAATATCCGAGATAATGACGATGCGAGCATCAGGGTTTGCTGCCAGATTTTCCAGCGGAACGGGGGCCGCAAATGTAAAGCGCGAGCGATCCGTCCAGGCGTTTGGCAGACCAAGCCGTTCCAGCACATCACCAAACATACTGTCATTGCCGAAAGCGCGGAAATGGCGCGCATCGCCAATATTGATCAGGTAGGTCGGGCGCGATGCAAAAGGCTTTAACGTCTCTTTGGTCTCGGCAATAAACTTCGCCTGAGCCTCAATAACACTTGAAGCTTTGGCGCTGAGTTCAAGCTTATCGCCTAGCGCCGTTACAGCTTGCAGCGACTTCTCATAGGGCCCCTCGCCGCGCACGTAAAACGGCAACGTCATGATCGGCGCCATCGATTTCATCGCCTCTTCATGCCGGGTATAGAAAGGGGAACTCAGGATCAGATCAGGCTTGAGCAGATAGAGCAGCTCGAAATTCGGTGAGCCACGCAGACCGAGATCGACAACCGAAGCAGGCAATTGCGGCTCAACCGCATCTTCACGAAACCGGATCAGCTCGGTTGCTGCAATTGGCGTGACACCCAATGCCACCAGACATTCGAGCATGGCCCAATCGATTGCCGCAATGCGTGCAAATGGGTTGGCCCGCGCCACATTTGGCAAAGCCAAAGCCGCCAGAAGGCCAAGAGCTTTCCGGCGGCTTAGTTTCAAATCAGAGAATATCGATCCGCGCTGCGGGTCTGTTACCATGTAAATGTCAGCTTGCTCATGTAGGTTCTGCCGTCACCATAGTTACATCCGAATGAACTGCAACTTGCGACATACTTCTTGTCCGCAATATTCTTGATATTCAGCGACGCTCTGATGCCATCCTTCTGATAGTGGATCGCAGCATCAGTCAAAGTGACCGCATCCAGATCATAGGTGTTTGCGGTATCTCCATAACGCTGGCCGATATAACGCACACCACCACCAACACCAAAACCTTCAAGCGCTGAACCTTCCTGGAAGGCATAATTCAGCCAGACGCTTGCCGCATGTTCTGGAACGTTTGCGGGGCGATTTCCGTCATCCTTGACGCCAACGATTTCCGCCTTCATGTATGTATAAGCTGTGCGCAGATCGAGGCCTTGGGCAAGACTGGCCACACCTTCAAGTTCCAGCCCCTTAACCTGTACTTCACCGATCTGTTCAGTAGTGGTTGTACCGTTGGGCAGAGAGACGGTATTTGGTACATTCTGCTGACGCAGGTCATAAACGGCTGCTGCAAAATAACCATCCCAGCCATTTGGCTGGTACTTTACGCCCGCTTCCCATTGCTTCCCGGTGGTCGGCTGTAGCACGCCAGCAGTCGCCGAAACAGCAACAGGTTCGAACGAGGTTGCATAGCTGACATAGGGCGCGATGCCATTGTCAAACACATAACCGAGGCCTGCGCGACCGCTCAGCTTCTGATCATCCTGATCAAGTGGTCGCGATATATTGGTGTTTCGGTTGGTCGAGGTGCCGCGTGTCGATGCCCAATCCTGACGCAACCCAACAGTCGCGCGCCAATTTTCATAGACGAGTTCGTCCTGTGCATAGATACCGACTTGCGTCATACGGGAATCGACTAGCGTGTTCACGGTTGGCTTTGCCGTCAGATACTTGATCGGGCCGCCATAAACAGGGTTGAAGGCGTCGAGTGGCGTCGCGCTCCAGAACTGGGTGCCAGCATTGTTGTCAAAGTAGCGGTAGTCGACGCCAGCAAGGAATTTGTGTTCCACCGGACCTGTATCGAACTCGGCGACAAGATTGTTATCGATGTTGAACGTGTTCAAACGCTCGTTCTGAACAGTTGCAGTCCTGTTGATGGTACGACCGTCCTTGGCAAGCCCAGTCGACGCCATACCAAGCGCCGTATAATCCCAGCGCTGATTGGTGTAGCGCGCATTTTGTCGGAAGGTCCACGTTTCATTGAGACGATGCTCAAGCTCATAGCCGAGATTGACGACGTTACGACTTGAATCATCATAGCTCGGATCGCCAACAGAGAAATCTCGCGGCAGGCTGTAGCTGGTCGCGTTCAGCGTAAGCTGTGGTGGCAGCCCCGAAGGTGAGCTTGGGTTGTCATGCTGAAAGCTGGTGAGGATCGTGAGCTTAGTGTCTTCATCGGGCTTCCACGTGAATGCAGGTGCGATAAAGTAACGATCATTGTCGAGATCGTCCGTCTGCGTGCCAGCCTTGCGCACCATGCCTGTGAAGCGATAGGCGAACTGGTCACTTTCCATAACCTGGCCACCCACATCGAAGAAGGTGCCGTAGGTGTTATAGCTGCCAGCCTGCACACCGATCTCGCCGAATTTCTCAAAGGTCGGGCGCTTGCTGATCATATTGATGAGACCGCCGGGATTGCCCTGACCGAACATCACCGAAGCCGGGCCACGCACAACTTCGATGCGCTCAAGCATATAAGGATCAACCGCTGAAGCACCCGCCGTGCGCATCAGGCGGAGACCATTGAGAAACTGCACCTGACGACCATCGAAACCACGGATCAGTGGCGAGTCAAACCGCGGATCAGAACCATAGGGCTCTGAAACCACGCCCGGTGTGTAGCCAAGTGCCTGTCCGAGGGTCTGTGCGTCCTGCGCCTTCAGCTGATCCGCCGTAATAACCGAAATCGACTGTGGGGTCTCGACCAGCGGAGTGCCGGTCTTGGTCGCGCTGATGCTGGTTTTGGCGACATAACCTTTGACGGGAGCTGTGGGATCTTCCGAACCGCTGTTCACGACAATCGGCGCAAGCACGGTGGGGCTCGTGGTTTCCTGCGCACGTGCTCCAACAATGGTGGCAACCGTCGCGCCGGAAAGCATGACAACCGATAATGCGTGGCGGTTTCGGGCCAGAATTTTCACTTTGATCCCCTCAAAATTTAAACTGGACCCTAATAATCATCTTTTCCCAATCTATCCAATAATTCAAGAGCGCATTTTTCATAAGTACGAATTATGATAATCAAAGCCGCCATTGTTTTGAATTATTCAAAGAAACAGCCATGCCCGATCCCCGCAGCAAGCTCCTCAAGTCCAAATCCTTTGAACTGCGTCATTTGCGCTATTTCTGTGCGCTTGTTGAGGAGAAAAACTTCGAACGCGCGGCCGCAAAACTCGGCATCGCACAACCGGGCTTGAGCCAGCAAATCATGGCTCTGGAAGCAATTTTGGGAGCGCCACTTCTGGACCGCTCTCGCCGCGCCGTTCAACTCACACAATCGGGCGAAGTGCTTTACCGTGAGGCCGTCAAAATCCTCATGCAAGTGGATGCGACGATGATTGCAGTCAATCGAGCCGGACGGGGGGAAATCGGCCAGATTTCCATCGGCTATGTCGCCTCTGCTGCGTATTCCGGCGTCGTGTTCGAGACCATTCACAAATTCAAGGAGGATTATCCCGGCGTGTCCGTCAATCTGGTCGAGATGGAGCTGCGGATGCAACTAACGCGCATTTCCGAGGGCTTGCTCGATATAGGTTTTGTACGCTGGCCCGCTCTTCTTCTGCCCGGACTGACGAGCCTTGTGGTAAGAAAGGAGCCGCTTGTTGCAGTGCTCAGCGAAACCCATCCGCTCGCGCACCAATCCACCATCGAACTGCCAACTTTAAAAGACGAGATTTTCATCACCCCGCGCCAGCCTGCTGATATAGGCTTTCATGGCACGACAATCGAAGCCTGTCACAGCGCAGGCTTTGAACCCAACATCAGCGCTCAAGCACTTGATTTCACCGAAATTGCGAGCCGCGCATCTATCGGGATGGGCGTGGCGCTTGCGCCAAAATCCTTGAGTGCTGTGGGCTTGCCCGGCATCCGATATATTGATGTGACAGGTATTCCAACCACATCTGATGTGGCGCTGGCTTTCCGTAAAAGCGAGGCATCGCAGGCGGTTAAGAGTTTCATCGCCATGTGCCGACGCATGGGGCTCTAAAGATTGCCATTCTCCAGAATGAAATCCACAACCTCCTGCACGCCCTTGCCGCGATGCAGATCGGTGAATCCATAAGGACGCTTGCCACGCATCCGCACAGCGTCGCCATTCATGATATCGAGATCAACATGAACATAGGGCGCAAGATCGCTCTTGTTGATGACGAGAAAGTCAGACCGCGTAATGCCCGGTCCGCCTTTGCGCGGTATTTCCTCGCCCTGACAAACTGAAATCACATAAAGCGTCAGATCCGCGAGATCGGGCGAGAATGTTGCTGCAAGGTTGTCGCCACCAGATTCGATGAAAACGATATCCAGATCAGGAAACCGCTTGTTCATCTCGGCAATCGCCTGAAGATTGATTGAAGCATCTTCGCGGATCGCCGTGTGCGGACACCCGCCTGTCTCCACACCCATGATGCGATCTTCGGACAAGGCCTGATGTTTGGCGAGAATGAGCGCATCCTCCCGCGTGTAAATATCGTTTGTAATGACTGCGATCGAATATTTCTCACGCAAGGCCTTGCAGAGTTTTTCCGTTAAAGTCGTCTTTCCCGAGCCAACGGGGCCACCGATACCAACGCGCAAAGGTCCGTTTTTCTGTGTCATGAGCGGAAAAGCCTCGAATGCTGTATTTCATGTTTCATGGCCATGATTTCAGCAAGAAATGTTGCCGAACCAAGGTCATCCAATGTGGATTGAGCAGCCCTTGCAGCCGTCGTAACAAGCGTTGGCTCCATAGCTGCCATCAGGCTTATGACACCCGTTTGCCCGGTAACGGAAAGCCGGATGGATGCTTGCAGAAGATTGATGCAAAAAGCCTGAAGGTAGGCGCTCAGTGCCAATCCCAGCGGAATACCGTGCGCGCCGGACACTGCACCCACCGCAACAGGATAAGCGCATTCAGACGGCAGGCGTCTGAAAACTGCATGATCCCAAGTTTTGGCAGCCACCAGAAATGCCGAGCCTTGCAGCATGGTTTCCATGTCCCGTTCGTGTGAACCTGTCAGTGCTGCGCCAAGCTCCGCCACCTCCTGAAGATCGCCACCTGAAACGGCCTGTCGCCAGCTTTCGGCAAATAGCACCGCATCGTTCCAGCCAGACCCATAGCTGACCAGCGATTGCAACCAGTCCCTCAGACTCTCAACGCCACTGACCAAACCATCATGAACCGCACGTTCCAGCCCATTGCTATAGCTGAACGAGCCCACCGGAAAGACCGGCGAAAGCCAAGCCATCAAGCGCAGCAAAGCAATGTTCTGATCAGTCGTGATCGTGGTGGTGATGGTCATGGTGGTGATGCTGGTGATCATGTGCGGAATGCCCGCCCGAATAGGCTCCCCGCAATGGGCTGAAGATTTCAACGGTATCGATGACTTTGGCGCCAAGCCCTTCAAGCATCGCCTTGATTACGTGATCCCGCAGAATGAAGATGCGATCCGGTTCAATCTGTGCCTCCAAGTGCCGATTTCCAATGTGCCATGCAAGTTCGGCTATATGGAGTGCATCACGACCCCGAACCTCATAAAGCGCCTCTCGGGCGGCACGAATTTCGATCTCGCGCCCATCTTCCAGCACCAACCGGTCGCCATGGTCGAGCACCACCGGCTCTGCAAAATCCAGAAAGATTTTCTCACCGTCTTCAAGCGCTATGGCTTTGCGGCGCAGATGACGCTCATCGCGTTCGAGGATTACATGTCCCGCAGGGACAGCATCGATCACTTCATGAGCGCGGATTATCGACTTTACTTCTAACATTTCAAACCTTCAAAACAGGAAGTAGCGTTGTGCCATGGGGACGACATCGACCGGCTCGCAGGTCAAAAGCTCGCCATTGGCCCGCACTTCGTAGGTTTCTGGATCAACTTCCATCTCTGGCATCGCATTGTTCAAAATCATCGAGCGTTTGCCAATACCATCGCGCGTATTTTTGACCGCAATCATCTGCTTGTCGACGCCAATCGACTCCCGCAAACCGGCACTCATCGCGGCTTCAGATACAAATGTTACCGAGCTGTTGGTGCGCGCCTTGCCGAACGAGCCGAACATAGGCCTGTAATGCATGGGTTGCGGCGTGGGGATAGAAGCATTCGGGTCGCCCATCGGGGCAGTCGCGATCCAACCGCCAAGCAATACGAAATCTGGCTTCACGCCAAAGAATGCCGGATTCCACAACACCAGATCGGCGCGCTTTCCAACTTCCACCGAACCAATCTCATGCGACATGCCATGCGCAATTGCCGGGTTGATCGTATATTTCGCAACATACCGACGGGCACGGTAATTATCATTGCCTGGTACATCTTCAGAGAGTGCGCCTCGTTGCCGCTTCATCTTGTCGGCGGTTTGCCAGCAGCGAATAATCATTTCGCCGACACGACCCATGGCCTGACTGTCGGACGAGATGATCGAGAAAGCACCCATGTCATGCAGAATATCTTCCGCGGCGATTGTTTCTTTACGGATGCGACTTTCAGCAAAGGCTATGTCTTCAGGAATGGACGGTGACAGGTGATGGCAGACCATCAGCATATCGAGATGTTCGGCCACGGTGTTCACCGTATAAGGCCGTGTCGGGTTGGTCGAAGCGGGCAATACGTTCGGATATTGGCAGACTCGTATGATATCGGGTGCGTGCCCGCCACCTGCACCTTCCGTGTGAAATGAATGGATCGTACGACCTTTGAAAGCAGCAAGCGTATCTTCGACAAAGCCCGATTCATTGAGCGTGTCGGTGTGGATTGCCACCTGCACATCAAACCGGTCCGCGACAGCAAGGCAATTGTCGATAGAGGCCGGGGTCGTTCCCCAGTCCTCATGCAGTTTCAGACCGCACGCACCAGCAAGCACCATTTCTTCGAGAGCGCCCGGCAGCGAAGCATTGCCCTTGCCAAACACGCCGAAATTCATCGCCATGCCGTCAAAGGACTGGATGAGACGGGCAATGTTCCACGGCCCGGGCGTGCAGGTGGTTGCAAGCGTGCCATGCGCAGGACCAGTGCCGCCGCCAACCATGCAGGTGACGCCGGAAGTGAGTGCTTCTTCCACCTGCTGCGGTGAAATGAAGTGAATGTGCGAATCGATTGCGCCAGCTGTGAGGATACGGCCTTCGCCTGCGATAATCTCCGTACCCGGCCCAATGATAATCGTCACGCCCGGTTGGGTATCAGGATTGCCAGCTTTACCGATGCCCGCAATGCGCCCATTCATCAACCCGACATCGGCCTTGTAGATGCCGGTATGATCGAGAATCAGCGCATTGGTGATGACGGTATCCATCGCGCCTTGAGCGCGTGACAACTGGCTTTGCCCCATGCCGTCACGGATAACCTTACCGCCGCCGAATTTAACTTCTTCACCATAAACGGTCAGGTCCTTCTCAACTTCAATGAACAGCTCCGTATCGGCAAGCCTAACCTTGTCGCCGGTCGTTGGCCCGAACATCTGCGCATAAGTGGCGCGACTAATTCTGGCTGGCATGGGATTCCCCTTTTTCCTAGATTAGAGCCTGCCCATGACAAGCTGACGGAAACCATAAATTTCGCGTTTCCCGCTGATCGGCACCAGCGTGACATCACGCTCCTGTCCCGGCTCGAAACGAACTGCGGTTCCCGCTGCAATATCGAGCCTAAAACCCCGCGCTTGTTCGCGATCGAAAGACAGTGCAGCATTGACCTCATAGAAATGATAATGGCTACCAACCTGAATGGGACGATCACCCGTATTGGCAACCTTGAGAGTGATCGTCGGCTGGCCTTGATTGAGCTCTATGTCGCCATCGGCGGTAATGATTTCTCCGGGTATCATCGCTCACCTCACCCAGCCATCAGCATGAGACCGCCAAGCGCTGTCGCACCACCTGCAACGCGCAATACAAGGCGTCCGTTTTGTCCGGTCATCAAACGCCCCGCTGCAAGGCCTACGCCAATGCCTGCGGCATGAAGCAGGATCGTCGCGAGAGCAAATCCAGACCCATAGGAGAGGAAAGCCGCTCCACCGATTTCACCACCATGGGCATGGCCATGGAAGAATGCGAAGAAGCCAACAATCATGGCACCAGCAACAGCCGAAACCGGAAGTGCTAAAGCAACCAAAAGACCAATCACAACCACCGACGTGAGAATAACCGGTTCAACGAACGGAACCGGCAGACCCGCGAGTGCCGCAACAAAACCGAACAACATCACGCCGACAAAGGCGGCAGGGACAGCGAACAGCGCCCGCCCGCCAAGCATTGCAGCCCAGAGACCGACTGCCACCATAGCCAATATATGGTCAACCCCTGAAATCGGATGCGTGAAGCCCGCAGCAAATGAGCCATGCTCCGCAGGGTTCAGATGCGCAAAAGCCGGACTTGCCGTGAGCGCCATTGCTGTTGCAAGAAGTATCGATTTCTTCATGTTCATTCTCTCTTTTATGTCTTCTTGCTCTAGTATGGCGAACCCGAAATTCGGGTTCCAAGTCATACTGGTAGAATATTGAACCTAGTGTGGTTTACGGATTTGAAGTTCCTAAACGTGGATGCAACACAAATGATCGGAACTTCAAATCCACCACACTAGCGAATTGGTTCGTGTATGGTGACTAGCTTGGTGCCATCCGGGAAAGTTGCCTCGACTTGAATGTCGTGGATCATCTCGGCCACACCTTTCATCACCTGCTCACGCGTAATCACATGCGCTCCAGCTTCCATGAGATCGGCTACAGAGCGCCCATCTCTTGCGCCCTCAACGACAAAATCACTGATGAGTGCAATTGCTTCGGGATGGTTGAGTTTTACACCTCGCTCCAGACGACGACGTGCGACCACGGCGGCCATCGCGATCAAAAGCTTGTCTTTTTCTCTCGGCGTCAAATTCATAACTTTGTTCCAAATCGTTTTTCATGAAAGGCGGCACAGCCACACCCGGCTTAAATTGACCAAACTTTAGGCAGCGCTGCCTTTCCATTAAGCAGCACCAACAACGGCACCAACCGTTTGCGTAGTTCATAGCTATCGCGCGCAATGAGCCGAACAATCAGCTTGGATGCCTGATTTGCCACCACGATGCTGCAACCGCCATTCTCACCGGCAATCGTCCGCGCCGCATCAAGATGCCGGCCCGCGTCATCCGAAACCATCAAAACCGTGGCAATTGCCAACGCCTGATTTGCTACCGCGCGCGCCTGCAGTTGCTCCGCAACGTCAGGCCCAAGGCGCAATTCTTCTGCATGAACCAATCGCCCTTCCTGTCGCACACGCCAGCGATCATGAAACAAGGCGCGCTCAACCGTTTCGCCCATGGCGAGACGCCCGAACACATTTGCTTCCACGATCAGAAGCTCAGCAGCTTTCTCCATCTCGACATCAAGCCTGCGTGTGATTGCAGACTGGTTGAACAAAATGGTTTCCTGTGGGAGCCATGCAAGACGCGTGCCTTTTGCGAGTTTGAGACTTGTTGCAATGCGAGCCTCGCCGCCGCCGGAACGATAGATCCGTTCGCAAGCTTGTGTGGTGACAACAGCAGATGCGTTTTCGCTCAGTTCCACATCCCATCTCAGGCGGTCTCCCCCAGTCAGCCCACCGGACGTATTGATGAGGATTGCCTCGAGCGGATCAGCCGCCGTTCGCGGCATGCGAATCTTGGCTGCCCCCTCCTGATAAAGCTTTGCAATCCGCGTACGGCCATCCTTGAACTGAAGCGACAATTGCCCCAGCCCACTCACGCGCTGCGTCGAAAGCGCTTTCAGATGATCAGTTGTTATTGTCATGTTCCGATGATGCTCTCGCCTTGTCGTTTTAAGGAAGCGAATTTCATGCCAAAGGAGCGACCATCTATATTGAACAAAAAAACCCGCCTTCAATTCTGAAAGCGGGTTTTGTTTTTTCTGAATGACGTTTAGAGCGCCATGCGTCCTTTCGGACGCATGGCGCTCTAAACTATTTAGTCTACGCATCGTGCTTTTCAAAGATCGATTTCGATTTTTGGCCGATGCTGTTGGCCTATTCTGGCTTGATCGTCTTGAGAAGATCGGCAATCGACACTTCGACTGTTGGACGAATATCTTTGCGCCAAAGGGCAAAAGCCACATTGGCTTCAATAAAGCCGGACTTTGAACCGCAGTCGAATGTGCGGCCATGATAATCGAAGCCGAAGAACTTCTGCGCATCGGCAAGCTTCAGCATTGCGTCGGTCAGCTGGATTTCATTGCCAGCACCCTTTTCCTGCTTGCTCAGCAGTTCAAAGATTTCCGGCTGAAGAATATAGCGGCCATTGATATAAAGATTGGAAGGGGCGGTACCCTTGGCAGGCTTTTCAACCATCTGGTTGATTTCAAAGCCGTTGCCGATCGCACTGCCTTTGCCGACGATGCCGTATTTATGGGCTTCCTCGGGATCGCATTCTTGCACGGCAATGACATTGCCTCCGGTCTGCTCATAAAGCTCGACCATTTCCTTAAGGCAACCCTTCTTCGACTGCATGACCATATCTGGCAAAAGCAGTGCAAAAGGCTCATCGCCGACCAGTTCGCGTGCACACCAGACCGCATGGCCAAGGCCGAGTGGAACCTGCTGGCGGGTGAAGCTGGTGGTGCCTGGCTGCGGCTGCAATTCCTGCAGATGCTCAAGCTCCGCCGTCTTGCCGCGTTCAGCCAGGGTCGAATAGAGCTCGACCTGTGCATCGAAATAATCCTCGATGACAGCCTTGTTGCGTCCAGTGACGAAAATCAGATGTTCGATACCCGCTTCGCGTGCCTCGTCCACCACATATTGGATGACAGGCTTGTCGACAACGGTGAGCATTTCCTTGGGGATGGACTTGGTCGCTGGAAGAAAGCGGGTCCCAAGACCGGCGACGGGGAAAACTGCCTTACGGATTTTGCGGATCGAACTCATTCGTCTCCTCGATTTTTTTCACTAACACGGTTGTGCTATCAAAGCATTGAAACCATTGCATTTCAAATAGGGCGTTTTCATTAAGGAATGACGAAGTTCCGTCTTTTCCCCCATCACATTCGATGACCTTACCTTAATCTTACTTGATTCAAAAATTCCGCAAAACTTTCTGCATTTTTTTCGACGATTTCGGCATGGTAAACCAAATGCTAACCTGGAGCCTCTAATGTGAACCTGAAAAGGGTCGGCCCCAAATTCAACACTGGATAGTATTAACAACTTGATGCAATCTGATTGAAGCAGGCCCGGCATGACAGGCAACTCGCCGTTCGACACGGCAGAAACATGATTGCAGAAGGGAAACACAGAATGCTGCGATTTCCATTCACTCTGGGACGAGGAATGCGCGCCAAGATTACAGCGACCGTTGCGGTGGCAATGCTCGTGTCTGGCCTGACAACAGGCAGCGCTTTCGCTGATGCTAATTTCCGAAAATGGGTCTCCAGTTTCCGCACCACAGCTATCCAGAATGGCGTATCTCCATCGACGTTCGACCGTGCGTTCAGGGGCGTCGATTCGCCCGATCCTGAAGTGCTGCGCAAGGCGCGCTTTCAGCCAGAGTTCAACGAGCCTGTCTGGAACTATATCGACAATCGCGTGAATGAGCATTCCGTGGCTGTCGGCCAGAGCATGGCGAAAAAATGGGGTCCATGGCTCCAGCGCATCGAACAGCGCTTCTCTGTAGACCGTAATATCCTGCTGGCCATCTGGTCGATGGAAAGCAATTACGGCGAGATCCTCAAGCGTGACGATGTCATGATGGACACGATCCGTTCGCTCGCCACACTGGCCTATGCTGACCAGCGTCGTGCCAAGTTTGGCCGCACGCAGCTCATTGCCGCGATGAAAATTCTCCAGACCGGCGATATTGACCGTGGACACCTGACCGGTTCGTGGGCAGGTGCGATGGGACATACCCAGTTCATCCCGACGAGCTATCAGGCCTATGCGGTCGACATGGACGGTAATGGCAAGCGCGATATCTGGAATTCGGTTCCTGATGCGCTCGGCACTGCTGCAAATCTTCTGCATCGCAATGGTTGGCAACCGGGCCGCACATGGGGCTATGAAGTTGTGCTTCCTGCCGGTCGCAAATTCCCATCTGGTTCACTTTCAGCCGCCGAGTGGCAGAGACTGGGTGTCGTTCGTGCCAATGGCCGTCCTTTCCCGGATGCCAATGAGAAAGTTACACTGAAAGTCCTCGACGGACGTCAGGGACCGGCTTTCCTGATGGCCAAGAACTTCTCCGTCATCAAGCGCTATAATAATGCAGATAAATACGCTCTTGCCGTTGGCCTGCTTGCAGATCGTATCGGTGGTTATCAGGGCCTGCGTCAGGACTGGAACCGTCCTTTCACGCCAATCACGATGAATGAGCGCGAAGAACTGCAGACGCATCTCAAAGCGCTCGGCTATTACGATGGCAAGATCGACGGCAAGATTGGCTCGACATCACGCAAAGCCATCGAAGCTTTCCAGCAGCGAAATGGCCTGCAGCCCGACGGACATCCGAGCGCGGAAGTGCTTTCGGTTCTCCGCCGCCGTTAACAGCCGCTTTAAAGCAAAGGAGCGTACATTGGATGTACGCTCCTTTTTGTTTTTGGCGAAGGGCGTTACAATCCTCAACGCAGGAAGGTGAAACCAATGCAGGCAAGGCAGTTCAAAAGCTCAGCAGGCAGCGTTGTAATGACAGCGCTCGTTGCCTTCGCAATGATACTGACCGCCTTGTCTTCCGTATCGGCACAGGAACGACCCCGCACGATTTTTGATCTTCTGTTCGGACCAAAGCAAGTCCAGCCGCAACGCCAATATGAACAGCCGCGCCCGCAACGCGTGCGCCCCGCAAAGCCCAAACGTGCGCCCAAGGCCACCACTCCGGCTGCGCGATCTGCGAATGTTCCCGCTCCGAAGCCCGAAGTGAATTTCGTTGAAAAGAATCCCGATGCCAAAAAGGTACTGGTTGTCGGCGACTTCATTGGCAATGGTTTGGCGGAAGGGCTGGACATCGCCTTTGCGTCCAGCGCCGACATGCGGATCGTGAGCCGCATCAATGGTTCATCCGGCTTTGTGCGCGATGACCATTTTGACTGGCCTGCAAGTATCGGTAAAATTCTCGACGAGGAGAAGCCTGCAGCCGTGGTCGTGATGATTGGGTCAAACGACCGCCAAGCGATTACCGTCAAAGGGCAGAGTTTGGCCGCTCGTTCGCCGGAATGGACTGCCGAATATCAAAGTCGCGTTTCCAAATTCATGAAGGAAATCACGGATAAAAACTATCCGCTGATCTGGGTTGGACAGCCACCATTCCGTCCTCGCGGCATGTCGCAGGATATGCTGGCACTTAATGAAATCTACCGCACCACATCCGAAAAGGCTGGCGCCAAATTTATCGATGTTTGGGATGGCTTTGTCGATGAGGAAGGCAATTTCAGCCAGACCGGGTTTGATATCAACGGCCAGACCGCGCGTTTGCGCGGCAATGACGGCATCAACACCACATCTGCTGGCAAACGCAAGCTTGCCTTCTACGCAGAGAAGCCTTTGAAAGCTTTGTTCGGGGGCAATAAGGATAGCGAACAATTGCTCCCCACGGCAGGAACACAGGACCCTTCAAAGCCTGTAGACCGCATTGCGCCGGTGAGTCTGCGCGACATTGATCGAGACAATAGCGGTGTTTTGTTGGGTGGAGCGCTGGCCTCTCGCAAGAAGGACGATAAAAAGCCGTCCAGCGAGCACAAAACTGCCCCCGGCCGCGCTGATGATTTTTCCTGGCCACAAAAAAGCGTAAACCCCTGAATAATTAGATTATTATCGACCAAGTTCTCATTCTGCGACAACAAATGCCGTGAAATATGCGGTATTTCTCAGCCTAAATGCTATATTTCTCGAGGTTCACATTTCAGATCTCCTCGTCTATCAGAAGATCGCGCAGTCCAATCTGGCCGTGAAGCATTTCCAGCAAAAGTGCGAAGCGGTTTTGCGTTGGATAATGCGTAAAAATAAACAGTGAGACGCGGTTCCAAAGATTCAGTCTTAACTGGAATTGCTCCAAGCGCGTCGCTGCATTGCATAAGAGGCATCTGAATGAATATTGCATCGAAGCCTCCCGTTGAGAACAACCGGGAGGAGGAACCCCATCTTGCACGCAATCTGTCCAATCGACACCTCCAGCTGATCGCCATTGGCGGCGCTATTGGTACTGGCCTTTTCATGGGCTCAGGCAAGACCATCTCGCTCGCCGGACCATCCATTCTGCTGGTTTACGCGATTATCGGCTTCATGCTGTTTTTCGTGATGCGCGCGTTGGGTGAAATTCTTCTGTCCAATCTCGAATATCGCTCCTTTGCCGATTTCGCAGGCGATTATCTCGGCCCTTGGGCGCAATTCTTCACCGGATGGACATACTGGCTCTGCTGGATTGTGACCGGCATCGCCGATGTGGTGGCTGTTTCAGGCTATGTATCATTCTGGTATCCAGAATTGGCACTCTGGGTCCCAGCGCTTGGCCTGATTGGAGTGCTACTGCTGCTGAACCTGCCAAATGTGCGCAATTTCGGTGAAATCGAATTCTGGTTCGCGCTCATTAAGATCATTGCCATCGTCGCCCTGATCATCGCAGGCGTTTACATGCTTTCGACGAGCTTCATGCTGCCAAATGGCACCAAGGCATCGGTTGAACATCTCTGGGCACATGGTGGGTTCTTCCCCAACGGCTTCTTCGGTTTTGTGGCGGGCTTCCAGATAGCTGTTTTCGCATTCGTCGGTATTGAGCTGGTCGGCACGGCTGCAGCCGAAACCGAAAATCCGATGCGCAATCTGCCGAAGGCGATCAACTCGATCCCGATCCGTGTCGTGCTTTTCTATGTTGGCGCATTGTTCGTCATCATCACGGTCATTCCTTGGAATCAGGTTGATCCGAACTCCAGCCCGTTCGTAGCAATGTTCTCACTTGCGGGCCTCGGCATCGCCGCGCATGTCGTGAATTTCGTGGTGCTGACCTCGGCAACCTCGAGTGCCAATTCCGGGATCTACTCGACCTCGCGCATGATCTATGGTCTGGCGACCTCGCGTCTGGCTCCGGGCCTGCTCGGCAAGCTTAACAGCCGCAAAGTACCAGTGAATGCGCTGTTCTTTTCCTGCATCTTCCTGCTTGCAGGCGTTGTTCTGCTTTATGCAGGCAAAAGCATCATCGAAGCTTTTACAATCGTTACGACAATTTCAGCGCTTCTGTTCATCTTCATCTGGTCGATCATTCTGGCGTCTTACATACAGTATCGCCGCAAGCGTCCTGACCTGCATGAAAAGTCGACCTTTAAGCTGCCTGGTGGTCGAGCTTCCGTTGTGATGGTCTTTGCCTTCTTCGCCTTCATCCTTTGGGCACTGGCACAAGAACCTGATACCGCTGTCGCTCTGAAAGTAACGCCTGTTTGGTTCGTATTCCTTGCCGTCGTCTATCTGATAATTCGCAAGAAACGCCATCGAAGCTAACGCGCCTCCCGAAAAGTGGAAACCGGTTTTCGGACCAAGATGCGCGTACAAAAAAATAACAAAAAAGCCCGGCTTAGAGCCGGGCTTTTTATTGAAATGCAGTTCGAATTAACGGGGAAGAACAGACGATCCCATCAGATCTGCGTCGATCGCATGGGCTGCCTGACGGCCTTCACGAATTGCCCAGACAACCAGCGACTGGCCGCGACGGACGTCGCCTGCTGCATAGAGCTTGTCGACATTGGTGCGGTAGTCTTGCTCATTGGCTTTCACGGAAGTTCCGCCGCGGCGATCCGTTGCGATCTCCAGCTTCTCGCCAAGTTCCTTCACCACGCTGTTTTCTGCCGGACCGAAGAAGCCGATAGCGATGAACGCGAGATCAGCCTTAATGAAGAATTCAGAGCCTGCAATCGGCTTGCGCTTGTCATCGACCTGACAGCACTTCACATGGGTAAGCTTGCCGTCTTCACCGATGAATTCGAGTGTCGCCACCTGAAACTCGCGGTTTGCACCTTCTGCCTGACTGGAAGAAGTCCGCATTTTTGTGGCCCAATAAGGCCAGACGCTAAGCTTGTCTTCTCTTTCAGGCGGCTGCGGGCGAATATCGAGCTGCGTGACATTGACCGCGCCCTGACGGAAAGCTGTTCCGACGCAGTCGGAAGCCGTATCACCACCGCCAACAACAACAATATGCTTACCACCGGCGAGAATTGGTGCTTCATGCCAAGCGACCGATTCAATATTCTCGCGGCCAACGCGACGGTTCTGCTGAACGAGATAAGGCATAGCATCATGAACGCCTTCAAGGTCTGCACCCGGAATGCCAGCAGGACGCGGCTTTTCTGAACCACCTGAATAAAGCACGGCATCATAAGTATCGAGCAGGCCGCGCAACGGCTTGTCCACGCCGATATTCACGCCGCAAAGGAAGCGAACGCCTTCACCTTCCATTTGCGTGACGCGGCGGTCGATCAGGTGCTTTTCCATCTTGAAGTCAGGAATGCCATAACGCAGCAGACCACCTGGACGGCTTTCGCGTTCATAAACATCGACCATGTGACCAGCACGTGCAAGCTGCTGTGCGGCAGCAAGACCTGCAGGGCCTGAACCAATGATAGCGACCGACTTGCCCGTCTTCTGGGCTGCTGGCTGGGGCACGATATGGCCAAGCTCATAGGCCTTGTCGCCCAGCGCCTGTTCAACAGTCTTGATTGCCACCGGCGTATCTTCGAGGTTCAGCGTGCAGGCTTCCTCGCAAGGAGCCGGGCAAACGCGGCCGGTGAACTCCGGAAAGTTGTTGGTCAGATGCAGGTTGCGGATCGCCTGATCCCAGTTGTTGTTATAGACGAGATCGTTCCAGTCAGGGATCTGATTGTGCACAGGGCAACCCGTTGGACCATGGCAGAACGGAATGCCGCAATCCATGCAACGGGCCGCCTGCTTCTGCACTTCACCATCCGTCATTGGGAGAGTGAATTCGCGGAAGTGACGAATGCGATCCGATGCTGGCTGGTACTTTGCTACCTGCCGATCAATCTCAAGAAAACCAGTTACCTTACCCATTTTATGCTCCTCTCACAGCGTGAGATTCAGGGGGCTATTCGCCATTTCAGGCGCACGAGCACCGCTTTTAATAATAATTACTCAGCTGCAACGCCGATCTGCATGCGCTCCATCTCTTCCAGAGCACGGCGATATTCGACCGGCATGACCTTCACGAATTTCGGGCGATAACTCTCCCAATTATCGAGAATGTCCTTGGCACGCGTTGAGCCGGTGTAATGCAGATGATTGGCAATCAACTGCACCAGACGTTCTTCGTCATGGCGCGTCATGTTTGCTGAGACATCCACACGGCCCTTGTGCATCAGATCGCCGCCGTGATGGTGCAGCTTTTCAAGGATATCATCCTCTTCCGGCACCGGCTCCAGCTCGACCATCGCCATATTGCAGCGCTGTGCAAAGTCACCGACTTCATCAAGCACATAAGCAACGCCGCCCGACATGCCTGCTGCGAAGTTACGGCCAGTCTGACCTATAACCACGACGACGCCACCGGTCATATATTCGCAGCCGTGGTCGCCCACGCCTTCAACAACCGTAACGGCACCGGAGTTACGCACTGCAAAACGCTCGCCTGCCACACCGCGGAAATAGCACTCGCCTTCGAGCGCGCCGTAAAGCACGGTATTGCCTGCAATGATCGAGTCTTCGGCTACAATACGCGTATCTTCTGGCGGACGTATGACAATACGGCCACCCGAAAGGCCCTTACCGACATAGTCGTTACCATCACCGATCAGCTCGAACGAAATACCGCGGGCAAGGAATGCACCGAAGGACTGACCAGCCGTGCCGCGCAGGGTAACGGCAATCGTATCTTCCGGCAAACCCTTGTGGCGGAAACGCTTGGCCACTTCGCCTGAAAGCATTGCACCTGCCGAACGGTCGACGTTCTTAATGTCGACGTCGATCTTGACCGGTGTTTTGTCTTCCAGCGCAGGCATGGCTTGTGCAATCAACGTGCGATCGAGAACGTCGTCAATCGGATGATGCTGACGTTCGGTCCAGTAGATTTCGTGCTTTTCGGCTTCCGGCTTGTAGAAGATACGGCTGAAGTCTAGACCCTTGGCCTTCCAATGATCGATCATGTCCTGCTTTTCCAGAAGATCGGTTTCACCGATAATCTGTTCAAGCTTGGTAAAGCCCATTTCAGCCAGCAATGCGCGCACTTCTTCAGCCAGATAGAAGAAGAAGTTGATGACATGCTCTGGTGTGCCCTTGAACCGCTTGCGCAAAACAGGGTCTTGCGTGGCAACGCCGACAGGACAAGTGTTGAGATGGCACTTGCGCATCATGATGCAGCCGGCTGCAATCAGCGGAGCAGTCGAGAAACCGAACTCGTCGGCACCGAGCAGCGCACCGATAATCACGTCGCGACCCGTACGAAGACCGCCATCGACCTGAAGCGCGATGCGCGAACGAAGGCCGTTCAGCACCAATGTCTGGTGGGTTTCGGCAAGGCCAATTTCCCATGGCGAACCGGCATGCTTGAGCGAGGTCAGCGGAGACGCACCCGTGCCGCCATCATAACCCGAAACGGTGATGTGATCGGCGCGTGCCTTAGCAACACCGGCGGCAACCGTACCAACACCCACTTCCGACACCAGCTTGACCGAAATATCGGCAACCGGGTTGACGTTCTTCAGATCGTAGATGAGCTGTGCCAGATCTTCGATCGAATAGATGTCGTGGTGCGGAGGAGGCGAAATAAGACCAACGCCCGGCGTCGAGTGACGGGTCTTTGCAATCGTCGCATCGACCTTATGGCCCGGTAACTGACCGCCTTCACCAGGCTTTGCGCCCTGCGCAACCTTGATCTGGATCATGTCCGAATTAACGAGATATTCTGCCGTCACACCGAAACGGCCCGATGCTACCTGCTTGATCGCAGAGCGTTCAGGGTTTGGCGTACCATCCGGCAACGGATAGAACCGATCTGGCTCTTCGCCACCTTCACCCGTGTTCGACTTGCCGCCAATCTTGTTCATGGCGCGTGCAAGCGTCGTGTGTGCTTCGCGCGAGATGGAGCCGAAAGACATGGCGCCAGTAGAGAACCGCTTGACGATATCGACCGCCGATTCAACCTCGTCAATGGACACTGGTTCTTTGCCACGCCCCTTTGCAAAGCGAATATCGAACAGGCCACGAATGGTCTTTGCCTGTGCCGACTTGGAGTCGAGCATGGAAGTATATTCGGTGAACGTTTCCGGGTTTGACGTGCGAACGGCGTGCTGCAGCTTTGCAACCGCATCGGGCGACCAGAGATGCGCTTCGCCACGCATACGGTAGGCATATTCGCCACCCACTTCGAGTGCTGTCAGCAGAACCGGGTCATTGCCAAACGCGTCGGTATGACGACGAACTGTTTCTTCCGCGATTTCTTCCAGACCAACGCCTTCGATGCTCGTAGCCGTGCCGAAGAAGAACTGATCGACAAAGCGTGTCTGCAAGCCGACAGCATCAAAAATCTGCGCACCGCAATAAGACTGGTAGGTCGAGATGCCCATCTTGGACATGACCTTGAGAATGCCCTTGCCGATCGACTTGATGTAGCGCTTGACCACTTCATATTCATCGACTTCCGGCGGGAATTCGCGGCGGCGATGCATGTCGAGCAGCGTGTCGAAGGCGAGATATGGGTTGATCGCTTCTGCACCATAGCCTGCAAGACAAGCAAAGTGATGCACTTCTCGCGGCTCGCCTGATTCAACAACCAGACCGACCGATGTACGCAGACCCTTGCGGATCAAGTGATGGTGGACCGCAGCCGTTGCCAGCAGAGCTGGGATCGGAATGCGATCTGGACCGACCTGACGATCCGACAGGATGACGATGTTATAACCGCCATGCACGGCAGCTTCTGCGCGGTCGCAAAGGCGCTCAATCGCACCATGCATGCCAGCCGCGCCTTCACCTGTGTTATAGGTGATGTCGAGCGTCTTGGTATCGAAGCGATCTTCCGTATGACCGATGGAGCGTATCTTTTCGAGATCGCCATTGGTCAGGATTGGCTGACGCACTTCCAGACGCTTGCGGCGCGAGGTGCCAACCAGATCGAAGATGTTCGGGCGCGGACCGATGAACGAGACAAGGCTCATCACAAGCTCTTCGCGGATCGGATCAATCGGTGGGTTCGTAACCTGCGCGAAGTTCTGCTTGAAATAGGTGTAAAGCAGCTTCGACTTGTCGGACATCGCCGAAATCGGCGTATCCGTGCCCATCGAACCGATGGCTTCCTGACCGGTGGTGGCCATTGGCGACATCAGAAGCTTGGTGTCTTCCTGGCTGTAACCGAATGACTGCTGACGATCGAGCAGGCTCACATCCTTGCGCAGAGCGCGTGGTTCGACCGGGTTCAGATCTTCCAGAATAAGCTGTGTGTTAGCAAGCCACTGCTTGTAAGGATGCTTCTGCGCGATCTGGGACTTGATTTCCTCGTCCGAGACAATGCGGCCTTCTTCCATATCGATAAGCAGCATACGGCCCGGCTGAAGACGCCACTTCTTGACGACCTTCTTTTCTTCGACTGGCAGAACACCCGCTTCAGAAGCCAGAATGACAAAATCATCATCCGTCACAAGATAACGGGCAGGACGCAGACCATTGCGGTCAAGCGTAGCGCCAATCTGGCGACCATCGGTGAAAGCAACCGCAGCAGGGCCGTCCCATGGCTCCATGAGCGCTGCATGATATTCGTAGAACGCGCGGCGTTCATCTGACATCAGCTTGTTGCCCGACCATGCTTCCGGGATCAGCATCATCATTGCATGCGCAAGGCTATAACCACCCTGATGCAGGAATTCGAGCGCATTGTCGAAGCAGGCCGTATCCGACTGACCTTCATAGGAGATAGGCCAGAGCTTGGAAATGTCGTTGCCGAACAGCTCCGAGTCCACCGATGCCTGACGAGCAGCCATCCAGTTGACGTTACCGCGCAGCGTGTTGATTTCACCGTTATGCGCGACCATGCGATATGGATGCGCCAGACGCCATGATGGGAACGTGTTGGTCGAGAAGCGCTGGTGAACCAGCGCCACAGCGCTTTCAAAGCGCGGATCCTTCAGGTCGTTGTAATAGCTGCCGACCTGATAGGCCAGGAACATGCCCTTATAGACAACCGTGCGCGCCGACATGGAGACAATATAGAAGCCCTTATCGTCGCCATCGTTTTCCTGATAGATGCGGTTGGAAATGACCTTGCGCAACACGAACAGTCGACGTTCAAAATCATCATCGGATTCAATTGTTGCACTGCGTCCGATGAAAACCTGAACGTGGAATGGTTCGGTCGCGGCGATATCGGGTGCCTTTGACAGCGAAGAGTTATCGACCGGAACCTGACGGAAACCGATGAACGTCTGGCCTTCAGCGGCAATGACTTCCTTGACGATCTCTTCGATGTGCGCGCGCAATTCTGCATCGCGCGGCAGGAAGAGATAGCCTACGGCATAATGGCCCGGCTGTGGCAGGTCGATGCCCTGACGCGCCATTTCTTCGCGGAAGAAACGATCCGGAATCTGGACAAGCATACCCGCTCCGTCGCCCATCAAAGGGTCGGCGCCAACCGCACCACGATGGGTGAGGTTTTCAAGCATCTTGAGACCGTTTTCAACGATCTGATGAGACTTCTGGCCTTTCATATGCGCGATGAAGCCGACGCCGCAGGCGTCATGTTCATTACGCGGGTTATAAAGGCCTTGGGCGGGGGGAGTACCCGCCGAAGTTCGCGCCGTTTTTCGGGTTGCGTTGGTGGAATTGGTCGCAGCTTTGACCGTTCCGTTCTGACCGTTGTGTAAATCCACATGCGATACAGATGGCGTCAAATGCGGCATCGTCATTCCCTCCAGTGAGCGCGCAACCCTGCGCGATACGATAATGAACCGGAACGGCTATTCGTTCCGAACTGTTTTAGTTGCGCATCTCATCCGAAAACCGCTCTGCACTTTTCGGGATGCGCTTTGACTTCTGTGTATGGAAAGCCTTATCGAAAAGGCGGTGGACGACGTTCCATGGCCGATGGCTGAACCATCGAGAGGAATATTGCTTTCTCGCCTTAGTCTTTCAGGCTCGACAAGCGACCTCGGCCCACCATGGCGGCGCACCAAACTCCCCTGTCTCATTAAGCATCGCATTCTGCCGGGTTATCCCGATCTGCGCGGCACTTTCTTTCTGCAACTGACGGAAGCTTTGACAAGAAACCTGACGATCACAGTGATGAATTGGACAGCAAGGGTGAATTAGTCAGCATTGCTGTCCTAATCACGTATGACAGAATTCAAATTCGCTCACAAGATGGAAACATGATTTTTTCGAGCCGATTGCGAAACAAAGTGTCGCAGACATTCACTATTGCATTATTTAATTACGTTTGACGCCGGTTGCGTCAGTTTGGCGCGCCTGGCGCTGCTCACAGGAAGCTCTAAAAAGTGACAGACGCTGCTCGCTTTTTAGCGTCAACAGGCCTTACGCCTGTTACCGAGTCCGGTTATAGACCTTTGCTATAAGGTCCTACCGCCAGCGGAGAACATCGTGCATTTTGCTTCAGACAATTGGGCAGGCGCCCACCCGAAAATCGCTGAAAGTCTTTCACTTCACGCCAACGGCTTTGCAGCTGCCTATGGTGCCAGCGAAATCGACAAGCGTGTAGAGCAGCGTTTCAACGAATTGTTCGAGCGTGAAGTCGCGGTCTTCTTCGTCGGCACAGGCACGGCAGCCAACTCACTCGCACTTGCCAGCGTCAATCGTCCCGGTGGCGTCTCGCTGGTACATCGCGAAGCCCATGTGATCGAAGATGAATGCGGCGCGCCAGAATATTTCACCGGCGGCGCACGTCTGCATCCGATCGACGGCGCGATGGGACGTATCGATCCTGAACTCTTGAAGCGCGAACTCAAGCGCTTCAATCCTGCTTTCGTTCATGCCGGTCAGCCCATGGCTGTCAGCATTACGCAAGCAACGGAAGTTGGCACGCTTTATCAGCCTGAGCATATTTCCACGATTTCTGAAATCTGCCGGGGTGCCGGTCTGCCACTGCACATGGATGGCGCGCGCTTTGCAAACGCGCTTGTATCACTGGACATGACGCCTGCGGAAATGACCTGGAAACAGGGCGTCGATATCGTGTCCTTTGGCGGCACCAAGAATGGCTGCTGGTGTGCAGAAGCGCTGGTGTTTATGGACCCTGCCCGCGCCAAGGACTTGCCATTCATTCGCAAGCGTGCCGCACAGCTTTTCTCGAAAACACGTTTTATTGCGGCCCAGTTTGATGCCTATCTCACAGATGGTCTCTGGATTGAACTGGCGAAGCATTCCAATGCTCTTTCTGCGCGCCTTGCCCGACATATCGATGCATCGAGCCAGATGCGACTGGCATGGAAGCCGGAAGCCAACGAGGTTTTCGCGATCATGAAGCAGTCCGTCTATGATCGCCTGCGCGATGCAGGTGCAATCTTCTACGACTGGAACCCGCCGCATTCAGAAGTCAATCGCATCAGCGAAGGCGAGATTTTCGCACGTTTCGTGACAAGCTTTGCCAACACGGAAGAAGAGGTCGATCAGTTCGGCAAGCTGATCGCCTAGCATCCGTTCTTGTCGCGCATCTTTGTCGAAAGCCGCATCACCCTTTCCGGAATGCACTTAACAAAAAAGCGGCGCATTTTGCGCCGCTTTCTTTTTATAGACCTTTAAGCAGTTAGTGGGCGGTCTTCGCTTCAATCTGCTGGGCATCAGCCGTCGATGCCTGACTTACTTCGATCTTGCGCGGCTTCATCTGTTCAGGGATTTCGCGCTTGAGATCGATATGGAGCAAGCCGTTTTTAAGGCTGGCACCGGCAACTTCAACAAAGTCTGCAAGCTGGAAGCGACGCTCAAAGGCGCGCGAAGCAATGCCGCGATAAAGCACTTCACCGGCTTCCGATGCGTCGTCTTCGGCCTTCTGACCCTTGACGGTCAACTGATTGCGGTGTGCTTCTATCTCGAGTTCACTTTCCGAGAAACCGGCAACGGCCATAGTGATGCGATAAGTATTCTCACCGGTCCGCTCGATATTATATGGCGGATAGGAAGACTGCGATCCTTCTGGCGATGCGAGTGTGTCGAGCATCGAGGAGAAGAGACGGTCGAAACCAACGGTGGAACGATAGAGAGGGGAAAAATCAACGTGACGCATATGTAAGCCCTCCTTAAGAGCGACAAGAATGCATTATATTGGCGGCAGAATTCCCGTTTTGGCGAATTCTTAGGTGCCGGCGGCCCCGTTGTCGGCAACCGCAAAACTCATTTGGGAATGCTGCTTTTTCATTTCAAGGCTGATTTGAATGTACGTTGCAGAAAACACCGCCGGCCTTGCTCGTATGACCGTAGAATATAGTTACACGGCTTATCACCTGCCGTAACAACTCCTGATCGCTTGGGACCCGGAAATAGGGGCTTCGGCATGCAATGAACCCAAAATGAACATCATCTTCGGCGAGCGTTCAGGTGCTTGGGGCTACATATCGGCCCAGAAATCGAAGTCGATTTCTGGAAAGCTCGATGTGTAGTTTCAAACGTCAGAGCGTCCTTTGTGCGCCTGGAAGGACGCACGGCGCTCTGATGTCCCACTATGCCTGCTGAGAGGCGGGTTCATCAAAGGATTACGGTTATGAAAAAAGCTTTTCTTGCTTTTGCCGCACTTGCCACCGTCGCGACAGGGATCGCGACGACATCCCACGCAGCCGATAATGGGTTGCGCGTTCAGGTTCAATACTACGACGATGATGGCTATCGTCCGCCTATGCCGCCACGTGGTGGACCACGTCCGGATTGGGACGGACCAGATCGTGGACCTGATCGCGGATATGATCGTGGACCAGGTCGTGGACCCGGCTGGGGTGGCGATTATGGACGCCGCGACACGCTCGGCCCCCGTCAGGTTGCTCGTTCGCTGCAACGCCGTGGTTATGATGTTGGCGATATTCGCCGTGATCGCGGTGCCTATTTCGTCAAGGCTACGCGTCCGAATGGTCGTCGTGTGATCGTGGTGGTTGATGCTTTCAGCGGTCGTATCATTGATGAACGCCGTGCTGGTCGCGGCTGGTAATTCCAGCCAGAACGAACAGATCAACCTGTGCAACGTCCCTTGCACAGGTTGTTTCCTGAACCGGAAGTTTGCGAGCAAACTTCCGGTTACTTTTTATCATCCTTTGTCCCATTATATTGCTGTGCGAAATGTAACGTGGGACAACAGCCTGAATGCCAGATTTTCTTTTTGAGACCGATGCGAATCCCATACCGCCCGGAACGCAATCTGGCATGCTCGAAACGCGGGACGGCAAGAGCTTGCGCTATGCGCTCGTCAAGTCACAAACCAAGCCATCGCGCGGCACGATCATACTGCTGCAAGGTCGCAATGAGTTCATCGAGAAATATTTCGAGACCATGTCAGACCTTTCAAATCGTGGCTTCACCGTCGCCACACTTGATTGGCGCGGACAAGGTGGTTCGCACAGGCTGCTTAAAGATCGCTTGCGCGGCTATGTCGGTCGTTTTAGCGATTATACCAGTGATCTCGACCAGTTCCTGACAGATGTCGTTCTGCCCGATTGCCCACCGCCATTTTACGTATTTGCGCACTCTGCGGGGGCATTGATTGCCTATTCGTCGATACCGAAGCTTGCCTCGCGAATTACCCGTATGGTGCTTTGTGCACCATTGATGGGGCTTGGGGGATCGAAGTCCAGCGATGACAAGATGCGCCGCATCACGACCGGCCTGCGCTGGTTCGGCTTCGGCAGGCTCTATGCTGCGGCTGGACGCAAGATGATTGACCGGCCGTTTGCAAACAATCCATTGACCAGCGATCCCGCGCGCTTCACGCGCAATATGGAAGTTGTTCGTAACAATCCTGATCTGGCGCTTGGTGGCCCCACAGTGCGTTGGCTTGCCGGTGCACTCGAAACTGCGTCGCTCATCAGCCGACCCGATTTTTATCAAGGACCGGCCATCCCGGTATTGATAATCGCGGCGGGTGCCGATCAGGTCGTTTCCACACCGGCCATTGAGCGCTTTGCTGCAAGCACACGCAATATCTCGCTGGTCGTCGTTGATGGCGGACGCCATGAATTGTTGCAGGAAGCCGATTTCTATCGGGAGCAAGTTCTGGCGGCCTTTGATGCTTTCATTCCCGGAACCTCGGAAATTGAAAAACCACCAGAAACCACAGAACCTGCAAATCCCGATCAGACGTAATTACCCGTTAATGAGTTCAAGCGCTGCCTGATGCAAGGCGGGAGATGCGGCAGCGACAATATCGCCACCCTTTTCCGCCGGACCACCATCGCGCTGCGTAACAATACCACCAGCCTGCTCGATGATCGGGATCAGTGCCACGATGTCATAAGGCTGGAGGCCTGCTTCTACCACAATATCGGCAAAGCCACCTGCAAGCATCGCGAAAGCGTAGCAATCGACACCATAACGCGACAGACGCACTGAACTTTCCAGCCGATCAAAACCTTTGCGCAGATCACCCTTGAAGAGTGCAGGTGTTGTCGTGAACATCGTTGCGTCTTCAAGCTTGGCTTGAGAACGCACTGTCAGTCGACGTTGCTCTCCACCATCGCGCACCAGATAGGAACCGTCACCGTCGCTGTAGAATAGCTCACCCGTGAAAGGCTGTGACATCATCCCTGCCTTGGCATCACCATCGACTGTCAGGCCAACAAGTGTTCCCCATACCGGCAGGCCGGATATGAACGCACGCGTGCCGTCGACCGGATCGATGACCCATACATGACTACGATCAACGTTTTCAGGGCCATATTCTTCGCCAAGAATGCCGTGGTCGGGAAACTCGCGTCCAATTACAGCACGAATCGCGCGCTCCGCTGCGCGATCAGCTTCCGTCACCGGATCAAAGCCAGAGGTGTATTTATTGTCGATCGCCGTGAACTGGCGGAATCGCGGCAAGGTTTCAGCTGCAGCAACCGAAGCGACTTCGGAAAAAAATGCCCTATCGATCAGCAATCCCAATCTCCCGTTTCCATAAGATGATGCATTCATATGCAACCTGTACTAATATTGCCCATAATTTGAGCTGTCTATTTTTTAGCTCAATAATTATGCGTAATTCCTTGACGCATAAGGCTTTGCAGCGTAGCTTAAAGGTCAGACAGGCTGTCCTGTCGATGCCTTTCGGGGCATTTCCTCCCTAGTCTTTGGCCGCGCTTTCTTCATTGGAGCGCGGCTCTTTTTATCTTCCGTTGATGATAGATTTTCGCATTTAGCTGAAGATGAAAAGCGCGAGGCGGCTATTCAGCCGCAAGCGGCGGCACGACCAGAAGCTCATCTGGCAAAGACGTCAGATCGCTCAGGAACTGATAAAGGTCCGCACAAAGCGCATCGAATCCAGCCAGCTTCTGCAAGCTCTGTTCATTCATATAGAGACTGCGATTGATCTCAATCTGCAAGGCATAGCAAGCTGCTGCTGGCCTGCCATAGTGCTCGGTGATGAAGCCGCCTGCATATGGTTTATTATGCGCAACCGTATAGCCGAGCCCCTGAAGCAGTTCGATAGCAGCTTGCGTCAACTGCTCACTGCAAGAGCGGCCAAAACGATCACCAATGATGAAATCAGGCCGACCGCCAATATCGCCCGATCGCGTGCCGCCCGGCATGGAATGGCAATCGATAAGAACCGAATAGCCAAAACGTTCATGGGTCGCGTGCAACAGAGTGTCGAGCGCATTGTGATATGGCTTATAAAGATCTTCAATCCGATAGAATGCTTCCTGCAGTGATATGCGCCCCGGATAAATAAGCTGCCCTTCGCCAACCAGACGAGGAATTGTCCCCAGGCCACCTGCCACGCGTGCAGACTGACTATTTACGAAAGGTGGCAGCGGCTCCACGAACATGCGTGGATCAAGTTCAAAGGGCTCGCGATTCACATCGAGAAAAGCACGCGGGAAATGCGCCTTGAGCAAAGGCGCACCCAGACGCGGCACGTCTGCAAAAAGCTCATCAACATAACAATCTTCCGAGTATCGGATTGCCAGTGAGTCGAGCCGTGATTCCTCAAGAAACGACTTCGGATAAGCACGTCCGCTGTGAGGTGAATTAAAAACGAAGGGAATGCGCTGCTGCGCAGGCGCGCAAACCTCATAAGGGGGCATCAGATGAAAATCGCGTTCCAGACTCATACTTCAACCCGTCTCGACTGTCTTTTTTTGACCTGCCATATGGTAGTTCTGCTTTAAAAGCAGCATCTTATGTCGGTCCGGCCAGAAACAATATCCGAAATTGCGGAGCTCGCCACTCCCTCTATGGACCAGCCCGCAAAACTGTGAAAAGCTGTAACACATAACAGCTTGTTGCCAAACAGTGGCCATAACAATTAACATTTGCGAGAGCATTCATTTCATATTTACCAAAAACGCGTTTTCTAGTGCGAGAGCTGAGTCGTTACCTGCGCCGAAATGCGCGAACGAACGACATGAAATTCGGACGGACCAATGAAAAGAATTCTGCTAGCTGAAGACGACAACGATATGCGTCGCTTCCTCGTGAAAGCACTGGAAAAAGCGGGCTATCACGTCACCCATTTCGACAATGGCGCCAGCGCCTATGAAAGGCTGCGCGAAGAACCTTTCTCGCTGCTTCTGACCGACATTGTCATGCCGGAGATGGATGGCATCGAGCTGGCGCGTCGCGCGACCGAGATCGATCCCGACCTCAAGATCATGTTCATCACCGGCTTTGCAGCTGTCGCGCTGAACCCCGATTCGGACGCGCCACGCGATGCGAAAGTGCTTTCCAAGCCTTTCCACCTGCGCGATCTGGTGAACGAAATCGAAAAAATGCTGATCGCCGCTTAAGGCGATCAGCGGCTTTCCCGGCAGTCGATATGTTATTCAACAACAAAGACGAATAAACTTCAAAAAAGGGCATTGACGGGCGCAACGCGATATGGTGTATGCGCCACATCGAATGGGCGTATAGCTCAGCGGGAGAGCACTACATTGACATTGTAGGGGTCACAGGTTCAATCCCTGTTACGCCCACCATTCGATCCTCCATTATATCAATAGGTTAGAAGCAAATCGGCAGATGCCGCACTGCCTGTTGATAAATCCT
>NZ_JAOYTK010000012.1:0-121401 GCF_025846885.2 Brucella sp. HL-2
CCTCAAGGACTGGAGGAGGGTCGCGACACGATATGACAAGCTCATGCTGAACTTTACAGCCACATGCTATATCGCTGCCATCGTCACATGGTGGCTCAATTGAGTCTGGACCCTAGAGCATTTCCTGTTTAAGATGAATCGTTAGAAATGCGTCTTACTATTTGTTTTTACGCATGTCTCCCAAAACCGGTTCCCGCTTTTGGGAGACATGCTCTAATCAACCCGCCGACGAATGCGTGTACGCATCAGCGCGTAGACGCCGAGCACACCGAGGATGAGACCAATCGTTGTATAGGTCTCATCCGCTTCTTCAGCGCCTCGCCTCAAAACAAGATCTATTTTCGACAGTTGCAGGCCGTCCGTGTTGCCCTGAACGGCTCGAAAGGCATAAGTGCCGGATAAAATAGGGTCTATATCGCCCGCACTCTGACGCAATACACTGCCATCCTGAGGACGATCCGTATTGATTGAACTGCTTGTGGATGCGAAATCGAGACCTTGCGACAGCACCGGCATGCCATTGCGGCTAACAGCAAGCGTTACAGCTGAACGACGCTCAGCTGGCACATAGCCCGGCAATGGCACAGCATCGAGAAAAATACGCACCGGCGCGTCGCTTGCCGAAAGCGGGATTTCCTGTGTGATAAATCCACTCTGGCGGCTTTCAAGGATCGGCCAGCGACCGATCTCATGACCCGTGAAATGGCGCACATACCAAGGATAACCAAGTGCGAGACCGAAGCCCGCAACAATCATTGCGACGAAAATGGCACGCATCAGGCTTTGCGCTCCCAGCGACGATCTGTTGTCTGTTGCCAGTAAGTCAAATCGTGGTTCTCCGTCTTAAAGGCTTTCCACTGAGCCCGTGCATGGTCCAGCTGATCCTGATCATGCCCATCGAACATAACGACAAGACGCTCATAATCCCCTGCCTGCTCAAGTGCTGCACCTTCCACCAAAAAGCGAACCGTCGCTCCATTGGGATTGGCGTCAGACGTCGTCAGCAATACTGGCTGCTGCTCAGGATGCGGTTCCTTATCGGTGCCATGTGCGACGAAGGATGTGTCGGAAAAGGTCCACAGCAGGCTATCGAGAGCATCGCGCCGTTCATCACTTACCGCCTGTATAGTCACGCGCCAACCGCGCCCAAGCGAACGCTCGACGAGCCCCGGCAGAGCTTCATCCAGTGTCGATTCTGTGAGGTGGTAAAAGAGAATTTCAGCCATGCGCTCTCTTTAAAGCATTCGTTGGGGCGAAGAAAGTGATTCACTTTTTCGCCCCAACATGTTGTTCCTGAATCAGATTCAGCTTTCGAAATTGTCGCGGACGAGACGGTCGAGAAGTCGAACGCCATATCCCGAAGCCCATGACTGGCTATATTCGTTCGTTGGAGAACCCATGGCGGTTCCGGCAACATCCAGATGCGCCCAAGGAGTATCGCCAACAAAACGCTTGAGGAACTGCGCCGCCGTGATCGAACCTGCATAACGGCCCGAGCTGTTTTTCATGTCGGCAAATTTGGAATCGATCATCTTGTCGTATTCCTTGCCCAGCGGCATGCGCCACAGCTTTTCGCCGGTCGACTGACCTGCGTCGTAAAGCTGGTCTGCAAGCTCGTCATCGTTCGAGAACAAACCTGCGTGATGTGTGCCGAGCGCCACCATGATAGCGCCAGTCAGGGTTGCAAGGTTGATCATGAACTTCGGTTTGAAGCGATCAATGGTGTAGTAGAGTGCATCGGCCAGCACGAGGCGGCCTTCGGCATCGGTGTTGATGACTTCAATAGTCTGGCCAGACATCGATGTCACGATATCACCCGGACGCTGTGCATTGCCATCAGGCATGTTTTCAACAAGACCGATCACGCCGATTGCGTTAACCTTGGCTTTACGGCCTGCAAGGGCGCGCATCAGACCGGTTACAGCTGCGGCGCCGCCCATGTCGCCTTTCATTTCCTCCATGCCAGCAGCAGGCTTGATTGAGATACCGCCGGTATCAAACACCACGCCCTTACCGACGAAAGCGACTGGCTTTTCCTTGGCCTTCGCTCCCTGCCATTCCATGATGACAAGACGCGGTGGACGAACGGACCCTTGCGAAACGCCCAGAAGCGAACCCATGCCGAGCTTCTTCATTTCCTTTTCGCCAAGAACTTCAACCTTTACGCCAAGTTTCTCTAGCTTTTCTGCCTCTTCAGCGAACTCGACAGGGCCGAGAATATTGGCTGGCTCATTAACAAGATCACGCGCCTTCAACACGCCATCAGCCACGGCCTCAGCAGCTTCAAGAGCTCTTTTGGCACTGTGTACATCGGCAGTGTGAATATTGATCTTAGCTGCGTGTTTCGGCTCGCCGTTCTCTTCGTTCTTGCGCGTCTTGTAGCGATTGAACTCGTATGAACGCAGAATCATTCCCAGAGCCACGTCGCCTGCTTCGTCGCCAGCGATCGTGGTTTCAGGGAGAGCAAGTGTCACCGTTGCGCGTTCGGACTTACCGATTCGCGAGAATGCCGCGCCACCGATCTTGATCCAGTCGTCATTGCCAAGTTCGCCGGGCTCACCCACACCAACCAGTACGATCTTATCTACGCCACCGTTGGAAGTTTCAATTGCTTCTGCAGTTTTACCCAAAGCACCCGAAAAGCCCGAGATTTCGGCTATGCGCGCAATCTTTTCAGCTCCACCAACTGCCAGCCCCGCTTCTTCTGCAAAGCCTCCACCCTTGGTAACCAGAACGATGCTTACGCCTTTTTGAGGTGCTGAAAATTCACTGAAAGAAATAGAAGGACGTTTCGACATAACAACTCCAAACAGAGGCCAGACAATGAGATGACACGATTGTGTCGCGACTTTTCCTTACTCATGTGAGACGAATATGGCGAAACGGCAAGTCCGCCGCATCATGAAAATCAGTTTTGCGTTAACTTCGGTGACAACTTGCCAAGCTCCGTTTCCGTCCCCACCTATGTTCAGCAAAAACAGGTTGCAACAGTCGGCTCTCTCCATTTAGAGAAGCTTGCGCTAGCTTCGGCTGGAAATCTTTAGTAATCTGTTAACCAAATTTCTTCGGCTAATTTTAGCCAAGTGCAATTAGACTGAATATTCATTTACGAGCATTGTTTCTTTAGGGACAGGCTCCTTCAACGGAACCGGGATGTAAACTCCGCCTATGAAATTGATTGAGTTGTACATCCTGCGCCGCGTGGCGATCATGTTCTTTGCGGTGCTAGGCGCCGCAGTGGGCATCACGTGGACTGTGCAGGTGCTGCAACGTGTCGACTTCCTCACCACAAGCGGCCAGTCCATTCAGACTATTATACAGTTCAGTTCCCTCTTGATCCCTTCTGCAATTCCTTTGGTCATGCCATTTGCGCTGATTATTGCAATTACGCAGACGCTCTCGACGATGAACCAGGATTCCGAGCTCGTGGTTATCAACGCATCTGGTGCGCCGCGTAGCGCAGTAATGCGTCCGATACTTATGCTCGCGGCCATTATCTCGGTGGTTTCCTTTCTGGTCGCAAACTATGTCGATCCATATGCCCGCATGAACATGCGCGCGATGATCGCCAATGCGAGTGCGGATTTGCTCAATGTCGTTGTGCAGGAAGGCAGCTTTCGCAAACTCGCAGATAATCTCTATATCCAGATCGCCGAGCGCCGTGCCGATGGCAGCATCGGCGGGTTATTCATAGCCGATTCCCGCGACCCTTCGCTTGACCTGATTTATTATGCCGCCGATGGCAACATCGCCAGCACGCCAGCGGGTGACATGCTGCTGATGAAAGACGGCGAAGTTCAGCGTCGCGATGTTTCAGACGGCACCGTTTCAATCATCAAGTTCAATTCCTATGCGTTCGATCTCAGCCAGTTTACCTCTGCTGGCGATGATTTTGTCATCTACGCTAAAGATCGACCGCTGAATTATCTGCTCAATCCAGACCCGAATGATCCGATTTTGCAAACGCGACCTTTGCGCTATAAGGCAGAATTGCATCGTCGCTTGACGGAATGGCTCTATCCGGTTGTTTTTGCGATGATTGCGCTAGCCTTTGCCGGCGACTCCCGGTCTCATCGTGAAGCGCGTGTCTCCGCATCATTCTCAGCAATCAGCACCGCGCTGCTCGTCTATTGGGCCGGTTACTTTTCTGCCGATCGCGCCGATAAGGACGAAACCTATATCGTCATCATGTATCTCATTCCGCTCAGTGTGATCCTGCTCGCTGGCTATGCCCTCGTCACAGGTCGACGCATCGGAATTCCCGACAAATGGAATGACCGCATTCTCGACGGCCTCGATCGTTTGAGGGTTCGTGTGTCTGGCACATATAACCGTTTGCTTGGAAGATTCCGCGGAGATGCTGGAGGTCGCGCATGATCGGCTGGACGCTTGGGCGCTATTTCTTTGCACGCTATGTACAGATCACATTCTATTTTCTGTTCGGCATTTTTGCGCTGGCGCTCCTTCTCGATTTTACGGAAAACGCCAGCAAGCTCGCAAACCTGCCCGGCTATACCGTATGGGCCGCACTTGGCATTTCTGCCATGCGCGTTCCATTCATCATGCAGCAGATGATTCCCTTCGTCGCCTTGTTCTCGGCAATGGCGACACTCATTTCGCTCAATCGCAAGTATGAGCTGGTCGTTGCGCGCTCTGTCGGCGTTTCTGCGTGGCAATTCTTGTTGCCTGCTTGCTTCGGCGCATTGCTGTTTGGTCTGGCAACGATCTTTATTCTTAATCCTTTTGCCGCCTATGGCTTTTCTAAAGCCGACGAGATCGCTTCCAACTGGAAAAACGGTAAGGTGACAGATGTTTCTGCACTGCGTGATCCTTGGTTGCGCCAAAAAACCGATGAGGGCGAAACTATCATCGGGGCCAAAAGCATTCTTGATCGTGGCGCAACACTTGCTGACGCCACGTTCATCCAGTTCGATGACAAAAAGAAGATCAAGGACCGTTATGACGCTCGCACCGCGAAACTTATGGATGGTCATTGGGAACTAACTGACGTCACACGATTCTCGCGTGGCGAGGAACCGCGCAAACTGGAGAGCTTCAACATTCCAACGCAGTTGCGTCCGGAATATGTGGAAGAGAAGCTCGCCTCCCCTGATACAATTCCGTTCACGCAGCTCCGTCACAAGATCGAAGTTGCGCGTTCTTTTGGCTATTCGGCAAACGCATTTGATATGCAATACCAGTCACTTCTGGCATTGCCTGCATTGCTGATGGCCATGACTCTCATTGCTGCAACAGTGTCCCTGAAATTTGTGCGTTTTGGTCAGTCTGGCGCGATGATTCTGGGTGGTGTTGTTGCTGGCTTCATGCTTTATGTCGTTTCGGTGCTGGTGAAGGCATTCGGGAATGCGGGATTCGTTCCGCCATTCGTTGCTGCTTGGGTTCCAGTTATTATTGCAACATTCTTTGGTATCTCCTTTTTGTTGCATAAGGAGGATGGTTAGTGGGTTTGAGTAACGCCCGCATGGTGCTGCCCCATTTGTTCTCGCGTCTTGCTCGCGGGTCTGCCTTGGCGTGCGCCCTTGCTATACCTTTCATTTCAGTTGCAATTATCCCTACGCAGGTTCAGGCGCAGGATGCTCTTGGAGCTGATTACAAGAGTGATCCCAATGCGCGTATGCTTCTGCAGGCGGATGAGCTTGTCTATGATCGCGATGTGAACGTTGTTACCGCTCAAGGTAAAGTTCGTATCGAGTATGACGGCAATCGCCTCGTTGCGGATCAAGTGACATATAATCAACAGACCCGTCGCATGACCGCCACCGGGAATGTCGAAATTGTCGAACGCGACGGCAACAAGATTTACTCCGATCACCTTGATGTGACGGATAGTTTCCGCGACGGCTTTGTAAATGGTCTGCGCGTTGAGACGACGGACAACACGCGCTTTGCAGCGGAAAGTGCCGAGCGTAGCAATGGTGAGATCACCACCTTTAACAATGGTGTCTACACTGCTTGTCAGGCTTGCGAAAAAGATCCTGATAAGCCAGTTCTCTGGCAGATCAAGGCACGCAAGATCATCTGGAACAGTGCGACCAAAACCGTGCGTTTCGAGCGCGGTAAGTTTGAGCTTTTCGGTATGCCATTGGCCTATTTTCCAGCTTTCGAAATGGCTGACCCGACCGTCAAGCGCAAAAGCGGCTTCCTGTTTCCAGGCTTCGCCTACAAGGACGATCTTGGTTTTGGCATCAAGAATTCGTACTTCTGGGCTCTCGCTCCAAATTACGACCTGACGCTTTCAACGACTGCTTACACGAAGCAAGGCTTCCTGACGCAGGCTGAATGGCGCCATCGCCTTGAAAACGGCAGCTATAATCTGCAGATCGCTGGTATTCATCAGATGAAACCTGGCGAGTTCGACGCCGACACTCTTGATCGCGGCGAAGATAACCGCGGCATGGTGGCATCGAAGGGTGACTTCGATATCAATTCGCGCTGGAAATTCGGCTGGGACGTTATGGCTCAGACTGATCGCAATTTCAGCCGTACCTATAACCTCGAAGGCTATAATGCGCAGACGCAGGTTTCGAAGATCTATCTGACGGGCATCAATAACCGGAACTATTTCGATCTCAACTTCTATCGCTTCAATGTGCAGGAATCGTATCCGCTTACGAGCACATATAAAGATGCAGAAATGCATTCGAAGCAGCCTTGGGTTTTCCCAAGCCTCGACTATTCCTACACATTACCTGATCCGGTCTATGGCGGTGAGCTAAACATCACTACCAATGCGCAGGTTCTGTATCGTCAGAATGCGAATTATACCCTTAATCCGGGAAATAACTCGATTTACTACCCGCGAATTCCTGGCTTTAGCGGCACGAATGCTCGGTTCACAACTGAGGCTGAGTGGAAGCGCACATTTATCACGCCAGCAGGCTTGGTAATTACGCCGCTTTTGGCCCTGCGCGGCGATGCTATCAGCGCAAATTCCAACTTTGATCCTGCTGTCGCCGGTTATACGGATGCTGTGGTTCGGTCTGAAGCGTTGCGGGCAATGGCAACGGCAGGTCTTGAATTGCGTTGGCCGATCCTGTTTTCGACCACCAGCTCGACGCATATTCTTGAGCCAATTGCGCAGATCTATATGCGCAATAATGAACGTTATGCTGGCCAGCTTCCAAACGAAGATGCTCAGAGCTTCGTATTCGATGCGACCAACCTGTTCTCGCGCGACAAGTTTTCGGGGTATGACCGCGTCGAAGGCGGCACTCGCGCCAATCTCGGCCTGCGTTACTCCGGTAATTTCAGCAATAGTGACTGGGGGCTTTATGCGCTTGCTGGACAATCGTTCCAGCTCGGCGGCGTGAACTCCTTCGGTACAAGCGATTTTGTGAATGTCGGCGCTGATTCAGGCCTGCAGGACGCTCGTTCTGACTATGTTGCCATGATTGGCACATCCAATTCGACAGGTCTTGCACTTGCTGCACGTGGACGGTTTGACAAAGAAAGCCTAAATGTCCGCCGCGGTGAACTTGAAGTGCAACAGAGCTGGCAGAAGCTGTCCGTTTCGGCGCAATATGCCTATATTGCACCGCAGCCAGCCTATGGATATGCCGATCTCAGACAAGAAGTCACGGGTGCAGCTACTGCACGTCTTGATGCAAATTGGCGTGTTTTCGGCTCGGGAACTTATGATCTCGTATCAGATACACTAGTTCGGGCATCGTCTGGCCTTGCCTATGATGACGAGTGTTTCACTTACTCGATGGCTTACGTTCAGACCCGCAATCCGGGAGAGGATAAAGCATCGCATAGTGTAGGTTTCAATATATCGTTCCGAACGCTTGGCGACATCGGCAGCGGTGCTCAAACCTTCTAAACTTAGAAAGAGCGGAAACAATTGACCTTGTTTCCGCTCTTTCCTTTTATGCGTCGGCATTGCTGCTGATATTCAAATAACGCTTAGGTTTTTATCGATTTTATTCAGTTTAGTGCCTGCTATAACCTCGCAAAATGCTAAAGGGTCATTGTTTCGCCGCTTTGGCTCCTCTATACAGGCATCATAATATGATTGGCTTCTGATACGCCAGCTCACTTTGAAGGCGTTATTTGGACACCAACCTGAAGGAAATCGGGAAAGAAAGATGATGTTTGCAAGACCTCTATTCGCCTCCCTGCTAGGCGCTGCCGTATGTGTGACGGCGCTTGGAACGGCTGCGACCCTGAACCCGGCTTTTGCTGCCGGCGGAACGGAGGTCAAGGTCATTGTCTCCGGCAATGCAATCACGAATGGCGATATTCAGCGCCGTGCGGCTTTCTTGAAGCTGCAGCGTAAAGGCGGCAATCTCAATCAGGTTGCACGTGAAGAACTGACCGAGGAAATGCTGAAGCGCGTGGAAATGAAATCACGCGGCGTCAACATCTCTGATAAAGAAGTCGACGAAGCCTATGCAGGTTTTGCTACGCGCAACAAGATGAGTGTCGCGCAGTTGAATCAGGTCATGAATCAGGCCGGCATCACCCCTGATCACTTTAAGAAATACATCATGGTCCAGATGGGCTGGGGCCGCCTTGTAAGTGCACGTTTCCGCTCAACTGGTATGGTCAGCGAGCAGGATGCTGTGCAGCGCATGCTGAAAGATGGCGGCAAGAAGCCGGTTGCAACCGAATATCAGCTTCAGCAGGTGATTTTCGTTGTCCCTAGCTCGAAACGTTCGCCCGCCCTGCTGGCCAAGCGCCGTCAGGAAGCAAACGCATTGCGCTCACGCTTTCAGAGCTGCGATTCTACCCGTCAGCTGACCAAAGGAATGATCGACGTTACGGTTCGCGACCTTGGCCGCATCATCGAACAGCAGCTGCCCGGCGATTGGGCGAAGGATGTCAAAGCAACCGGTGCCAACCGCGCAACACCACCGCATGACACCGAAAAAGGCGTCGAATTTCTGGCAGTCTGCTCGACCCGACAGGTATCGGACGACCGTGTTGCTCAGCTCGTTTTCTCCATGGAAGGCACAGATTCTGAAGCTGGACAGGAAAAGAAGGCAGATGAAATGAGCAAGAAGTATCTGCAGGAACTCCGTGAGAAGGCAACAATCGTAAATCGTTGAGTTTACGTTTCAGTGCCTTGGCAGTAATAATCTGTCCGTATAATTTGAGGGGGCTTTTGCCCCCTTATTTCATTAGCCGAGAAAATAGCTATGCCTAATCAACCGGTTCCTCCGCTCGCCGTGAGCATTGGCGATCCTTCAGGCGTTGGAGCTGATGTTGCTCTTAGCGCCTGGCTAAGACGTACAGAGCTTTCTCTGCCTCCCTTCATGCTAATTGCTGACCCAAAGCAGCTGGCTGCCCGCGCGCAGCATCTCGGTCTGACTGTGCCGATTGCCACAATAGAGGCATCAGCAGAGGCCGCTGATATTTTCAACGATAAGCTACCTGTGTTGCCGCTCGTCAATGCGCACAAGGAAAGCCCCGGTAGGCCTCTTCCAGAGAATGCAGCCGGAGTTATAGAAGCAATTGAACGCGCCGTAGCCCTGACATTACGTGGTGAGACATCGGCCATTGTCACCTGCCCTATTGCAAAGAAACCGCTCTATGATGCTGGCTTTAAGCATCCCGGTCACACCGAATTTCTCGCAGAACTCGCGAGCCAGCATCTTGGGCGCACAGTCATCCCTGTAATGATGCTTGCTGGTCCAGAGCTGCGCGCGGTGCCTGTCACGATCCACATTCCACTCGTAGAAGTGCCGCGGGTATTGACGAAGGATGACATTCTGGAAGTAGCCTATATCACAGCGCAGGAGCTGACTGATCGCTTCGGCATCGCCGCGCCTCGAATTGCTATTTCCGGTCTCAATCCTCATGCGGGTGAAGGTGGTGCTCTTGGCAAGGAAGACGATGCCATCATCCGTCCAGCAGTAGAAAAATTGCAGCGCAAAGGCATCAATGCCTGGGGGCCACTACCCGCAGACACGATGTTTCATGCACCTGCAAGATCAACTTATGATGTTGCTATTTGCATGTATCACGATCAAGCGCTTATCCCTGCCAAGGCGCTCGCCTTTGACGAGACGGTCAATGTCACGCTGGGCCTCCCATTCATCCGAACATCGCCGGATCATGGTACAGCCTTCGATATCGCCGGAAAAGGCATCGCACGACCAGATAGCTTTATTGCTTCTATAAGACTGGCGCAGGAACTTGCAGAAAACCAAGCAAGGCGGAAATCATGAGCATCGACAATCTTCCGCCGCTGCGTGAGGTGATTGAACGGCACGACCTGATGCCGAAAAAGTCGCTTGGGCAAAACTTCTTGTTCGATCTAAATCTAACATCGAAGATTGCACGACAGGCTGGCAATCTGCAGGATCAGCCGGTTATCGAGGTCGGTCCCGGCCCGGGCGGGCTTACGCGTGCCCTTCTCGCCCAAGGTGCTTATGTGACGGCAATCGAACGCGATGAACGCTGCCTTGATGCGCTTGCAGAGATAGAGGCACATTATCCGGGACGTTTGCGTATTATTGCCGGCGATGCATTGGAGCAGGATTTCAAAACGCTGTTTCCAGATGGTCCAAAGCCGCGCATCGTTGCCAACTTGCCTTATAATGTCGGTACGCAGTTGTTACTCAACTGGCTTCTGACAGAGCCATGGCCACCATTTTATTCGTCCATGACACTGATGTTTCAGCGTGAAGTGGCAGAACGCATTGTAGCCGCTCCCGATAGTGATCATTACGGACGCCTCGGCGTTCTGGCAGGTTGGCGAACGCGTTCGAAGATTGCTTTCGATGTGCCGCCTCAAGCGTTTACACCGCCGCCCAAGGTGATGTCGTCGGTGGTGCATATTACACCAAGCGAGGAACCGCTTCCGTGCCGTGCCGACGCATTGGGTCAGATCACACAGGCAGCCTTCGGGCAGCGCCGCAAGATGCTGCGTCAGAGCTTGAAACCTGTTGGTGGTGCCACATTGCTGGAAAAGACCGGCATCGACGGTACGCGCCGTGCAGAAACCCTGAGCGTCGAAGAATTCGTCGCACTCGCGAATGCTTATCGCCCGGTATGATCGAAACTGGAGTTGGGAGCAGCTGTCATCGGCGTAAGGTTCATCTGTTTGAAAACCTTGTCCACGTGATCAATTTCCGAACGGAAACTCGACATGGATGAACCTGTAAGCTTTTCGCCCGCATTGAGCTGCGCTTTCAGCGGGTCGACATAATGATCGCCGACTTTCAACTCGTAATAAAGGTGCGGACCCGTCGAATAACCGGTTGAGCCGACATAGGCGATAACCTCCCCCTGCTTCACATGCTGTCCGACTTTCAGGCCTTTAGCCTCAGCGGATAGGTGAGCATAGGTGGTGCTGTAGCCACCTTGGTGGCGAATACGGACATACTTGCCATAGCCCTTTTGCGATGAAATCAGCTCTACGGTTCCGTCGCCCGCCGCAACAATAGGAGAACCGATCGGGGCATCGTAGTCGACACCGTTATGATGTTTGCGAACATGCAGAACGGGATGAACACGCCAACCGAAGCCATCATTTAGGCGACCATTCGGCAATGGCTTGTGCATGAGATATTTGGTCATCGAGGAGCCGTCCTCGTTGAAGTAATCGGCGTTTCCTTCAACTTCATGTCTGTATAAGCGTTTGCTCTCGCCGTGCGACGTAAACTCGACGAAGACCAGTTCCGGATCAGTGTCTACGCTTTCACGAAACAAAAGATCTATTTTATCGGCCCCGTTGGCACCTTTCTGGAGAGACACATTATTTTCAGAAGCAAGCTTCTTCACATCGTCTGCAACAGCGCGTGGAGCCCCTGCTGCAATCAGTCGAGATTGAATGGAGCCATCAGTCCGAATCGCGACAGCGGGATGTGATGCCGAGAGCATCGCATCATGAGAAAGCCGCGCAAAAAGCCGCTGATTATCATTGGCGCGGAAGACACCATCATCTGTGCGGCCATAAACCGAGTCCGACGCGCTGCCATGCCGAAACCGCGCCATGGTTATGTGCGCGGGTTTGTTAGGCAACTGATCCAGAAGCAGCACCAGATTGTCACCGGGAACAAGGTCTTTTCGCCCGAGTGCCTGTTCCAGATTTGCAGCATCTTCTGCAGCAACATCAGCCGCCTGCATGAGCACGCCCACCTTCTCACGCGATTGTGGAGCGAGAACGATTTCATGAGCTGCCTGATGGGCTATACCGGCAGGCTTCGCGAAACTTACATTTAGCGGCACGCCTTTCTGATTGGCGAGTGCTGATATTTCCGTATCATGAATAGAGGCGCTGTCCCCTCGCCGTTCAACTTTTGAAGGACTGTGACTTATCAGACCTTGCGGACTCCTCTCATTTTCCAAATCAAGAATGACATGCTGATAAGTAAAAAGCGTCGCCTCGCCATCGTCGGTGCCTTCCGCAATATCGATGCGCTTGGCAATCCGGCGGTTCTCGTCGAGATTATTCTGGGGAAGTAAGCGGGCTTCCTTCATTGCAGCGCGGCTATGAACGAGTGTCGTGGGATCAACCATAACCGGCTGAGACGCATGCCCATGACGCACCAAGCCGCCCGTTAACAGAACCATGGCCCCACCTGCCAACAACGTTGCTGAGGCAAGCGCTATGCAGGCACGAATGTGGGTATGAAATGAAAAGCGAATACGTTCGAGGGGTTTGAGAGTACGCTGCGAAAGCGGTGCGAGTTTTGCATGCACAGCAGACAAAGCAGCATATGAAGCATCGGACCGGATCGCGAGATCCGGGGATACAACAACATGAATCTGCTTATCCCTGCGGGCAATGCGAAATAGCATGCAGTGAGCGTCTCCAAATTCCATCTGAAATAGAAGACGGACCAGAGGGCCAGAGCACGGCTAAATTATGGCTCCTGTGGCCATAATCCAACGGAAATAAAGCACGAATGCTCAAGTTAAATTTATCAAGCGCTCGCTCGCGCCTTGCGATGTGCGGAGAGAGAGGACCATGTATAGATTATCAAACCGACCCAGATCAGCACAAAAGCCACAAGCTGTGCATGCGAGAACGGCTCATGGAAGATGAAGATCGCGAAGACGAACAGCAATGTCGGTGTGAGATACTGCATTAAGCCGAGCGTCGTATAGCGCAGAAGCTTTGCACCGCCCGCATAAAGAATGAGCGGAATAGCCGTGAATGGGCCCGCCAGCAAAAGCAGCCAGATATTCGATACGGATTCCCCTGAGAAGAAGTGATCCTGACCATTTGCCGTCAACCACAGAACATAGCCAAGTGCAGGGACCGACAGAATGACGACTTCGAGCGTGAAGCCTTGCAAAGGTGGCATCGGCAGGGACTTACGGAAAAAGCCGTAGAGGCCGAAAGTCAGGGGCAAAACCAGCGAAACCCATGGCAGACCACCGGCATTGAATGTGAGAACAAGAACCGCCGCGAAAGCAAACCCGACAGCGATATATTGAACTTTGGTCAGACGTTCTCCAAGAAACAGTCCGCCAAGAACCACGTTAAACAACGGGTTGATATAATAGCCGAGTGCTGCGCCGATAATCTGATCATGTGCAACCGCCCAGACATAGACCGACCAGTTGATGGTAATCAGTGCGGCGGTCAATGCGGCCATAGCGAGCATTCGCGGCTTGCGCAAAGCATCAAGGATTGTTCGGAATTGGCCGATGGCAAGGAGCAGAACTGCCGCCACAGGAACCGACCAAATAACGCGATGGGCGACGATTTCGAGCGCAGGCAGATGTGACAGCGCTTTAAGATAGAAAGGCAAGAGAGCCCAAAGACCATAAGCCCCCATAGCCATCATGAAGCCACGGCTTCCATCCGAAAGTTGGCCTCCGGATAAGGTTTGCTCGGCCATTTCTATCTCCGCAATAAGAAAAACCCCCAAAAGCCGAGGGCTATTTAGGGCTGGATATTTTGCTATGCGCCCATCGATCCATAAAATCTATTCAATTAAACTGATCAAAGCATCAATGATCGTGAAGAGCGACGGCTATTCCGCCGCCACCAAACCCGCGAGCGAACGGTTCTTCATCAGCTTATAATTGACCGAATCCATCAACGCCTGAAACGATGCATCAATGATGTTGTCGGAGACGCCGACCGTGCGCCAACGTGCGCCTGTTGCGTCACCCGATTCGATCAGAACGCGGGTGATAGCTGCGGTACCCCCATTGAGGATACGCACCTTGAAATCGACCAGTTCAAGGTCCACGATTTCGTCCTGATAGCGCCCAAGATCCTTGCGCAGCGCAATGTCTAGCGCGTTGACCGGACCATGGCCTTCGGCAACCGACATATGCATCTCGCCATCGACTTCAACTTTAACCACGGCCTCGGAAACCGTTTTCAGCATGCCGTTGGCATCAAAACGTCGTTCGACGAGGCAGCGAAAGGAATCTACCTTGAAGAATTCCGGCTGTGGCGTGAGCATGGCTCGCGCCAGAAGTTCGAAGCTCGCATCCGCACCTTCATAGGCGTAGCCTTCCGCTTCACGCTCCTTGACCAGCACGATCAACGTATCGAGCCGCACGTCATCCTTGGCGACGCGGATGCCACGACGCTCCAATTCCGCGATGAAATTCGACTTGCCGCCTTGATCCGACACCATGACACGTCGGCGATTGCCGACAGTTTCAGGCGGAACATGTTCATAAGTCTGCGGGTCTTTGAGTAGCGCCGACGCGTGAATGCCTGCCTTGGTAGCGAAGGCAGATGTGCCTGTATAAGGAGCCTGCTCTGTCGGTGCCCGGTTAAGAATATCATCGAAGGCGCGCGAGATACGGGTGATGGCTTTGAGAGCATCAGGCTTTACGCTGAGCTCAAAGCGATCAGCCCAATACGGTTTCAATACTAGCGTCGGGATGAGTGAAACAAGGTTGGCATTGCCGCAGCGCTCGCCGATCCCATTAAGCGTTCCCTGCACATGGCGCACGCCTGCATCGATTGCAGCAAGCGAAACCGCGACAGCCTGTTCGGTGTCGTTATGCGCGTGAATGCCAAGGCTTTCGCCCGGAACATGTGCTTTCACAGCATTGATAATCTCCGCCACTTCTGATGGCTGCGTTCCACCATTGGTGTCGCAAAGAACGACCCAGCGCGCGCCAGCTTCATAGGCAGCCTTCGCGCACGCCAACGCGTATTCCGGATTGGCTTTGTAGCCATCGAAGAAATGTTCACAATCGACCAGCGCTTCACGGCCAGCCATACGAACGGCTGTAACCGAGGCTGTGATCGATTCCAGATTTTCCTCGTTGGTACAGCCGAGCGCGATCCTCACATGATAATCCCAGCTCTTCGCCACGAAACAGATTGCATCGCTTGAAGCTTGCAAAAGGGCCGTCAGACCCGGATCGTTGGAGGCAGAGACTCCGGCGCGCTTGGTCATGCCGAAAGCTGTAAATTTGGCGCGCGAAGTCTGACGCTTTTTGAAGAAAGCAGTATCGGTCGGGTTCGCCCCGGGATAGCCACCCTCAACATAATCGACGCCCAATTCTTCGAGCAGAATGACAATCGCTTTTTTGTCTTCGACAGAGAAATCAACGCCGGGAGTTTGCTGTCCGTCCCGCAAAGTCGTGTCGTAGATATAGATGCGTTCACGTGCCATCACTCATCCCCCGCCATCAGGACTGTACAACAAACTCCCGTTTTCGGCTTTGCCCGTCCTCGCACGCTACGCGGCTGTGGGCGGGCGGTGTGCGTTTGCTGTCCCTCCCGCAAAGTCGTGTCGTAGATATATATGCGCTCGCGTGCCATTTTGCCTGCCTGTCGGTGGGTATATGCCGTTAGAATGTATGGCTTTTTCAGTTGTCAGTGTCGTGGTCTGGGTGTTGGTAGGACACCATGGTTCTTACAAACTCGATACTTTCCGGATCACGCTCTGTTTCGTAACCGGGCAGTTTTGCGAGGTTATCGACATAGGGAAGCTTGACCTCGACGCCCCATTGAACCGTGGGTTCGATCTCTTCCGGCGCATCGAAAGCGCCGATGGAGAGCGCTACGCCATCCGGCGCCTCATAGGTGAGCGGGGTTCCACACTCAGGACAGAACCCGCGCTTGACGTGATTGGATGACTGGAAGCGCTTTGGCTCGTCGCGGGTCCATGTGAGGTTTGCTTCCCCAACTGAAACCAGTGGCGCATAGAAATTGCCAAACGCCTTCTGGCACATGCGGCAATGACAGATCGAAGCTGAGCCGAGTGCGCCTTCTACACGAAAGCGCACCGCACCGCACTGGCATCCCCCACTATAAAGCGGCTTGTTATCAAGCGTCATGGCATCCTCCCTCCAATTAAAAGGCAGTTAGCTTACCACATCCCAAGTCGTGATGCGTTCGCCGGTGGCAGGATCCTTGCCATCCTTCAACTGCACACCCTCTGCCAGCAATTCATCGCGAATACGATCAGCTTCGGCCCAGTTTTTGTCGGCGATCACACGCAGGCGCTCGGCAATCAATGCTTCAATTGCAGCCGTGTCGACATCAGCCTTTGCAAAGACCGGTACGTCCTGTGCTGTCACGAAATAAGGGTCGAGCAAGCCTAACAGCGTCATACCTTCGCCCAAAGCTGCAACGTCCCTGGCTTTGAATACCTTGCGCAGCGCCGTGATTGCAGTCCAGGTATTCAGATCATCTGACAGTGCTTCCGCAACTTCACCAACCGACGAAAGCGAAGACGGCATTGCGAAATCTGCATCACGCAGCAATCCATACCAGCGATGCAGTTCTTCGGCGGATTCTGCCAGGCGCTGTGCCGTCCAGTTGATCGGTTCGCGATAATGCGTTTGCAGCATCGAAAGACGTGCAGCCAGACCGACCCATCGATCGCGCGCAGCCTTGTCGTCCCACACACCAAGCTGCGGTAGACCATCATTCAACACATCGCGAATGGTGATGAAATTGCCGAGAGACTTCGACATCTTCTGTCCTTCGACCTGCAGGAAGCCGTTATGCATCCAGATGCTGGCCATGCGCTCAGTGCCGAATGCGCAGCATGACTGCGCAAGCTCATTTTCATGGTGCGGAAACACGAGATCGATACCGCCACCATGAATGTCGAACTGGTTCTTATACGGATCATCGCACTGCAGGCCGCCACCAAAAGGTGACAGCAACTTGGCCATGGACATGGCCGAGCACTCGATGTGCCAACCGGGACGGCCAAGCGTTTGAATGCCCGCAGGCGATGGCCAGCCGGGTTCCCCATTGCGCGATGGCTTCCAGAGTACGAAATCCATCTCGTCGCGCTTGTAAGATGCAACGTCAACACGGGCGCCAGCTAGCATTTCATCAAAAGGACGGTGCGAGAGCGCGCCATAACGTGCGCCGCCCAGCGTATTCATTGCAGACGGCGAGAAAAGTACATGGTCATCGGCAACATAGGCGACACCGCGCTCAACCAGCTTCTCAATCAGGTCACGCATATCATCCAGATGCTCAGTCGCACGTGGCTGGCTCGAAGGCTCTAAGTTTGCCAGCGCTTTGATATCCGCCTGAAACTGGTTGTTTGTGCCCTCTGTTACCCGACGGATTGCTTCATTGAGCGGGAGATCAGGATATTCGCTCGCCGCACGTGCGTTGATCTTGTCGTCAACGTCAGTGATGTTACGTGCATAAGTGACATGCGCCTCGCCATAGACATGACGAAGCAAACGGAACAGCACATCGAAGACAATGACCGGGCGCGCATTGCCGATATGGGCGAAGTCGTAAACAGTCGGTCCGCATACATACATGCGCACATTGTTTGTATCGATGGGGACAAAGTCCTCCTTCGCGCGAGTTGCGGTGTTGTACAGACGTAGTTGCGGCGCGTCAGCCATTTTATTTCCCCAAAAGGACCAGAAATACGGGCACGAAGGACCGCAGCCGACTGGCCGGGGCGTTATCATCCTGTTTTATGGTAGGGGAGACGAAAACGGCCGGGCCAGCAAGCTGCTAGCCAATAATAATCGAACCAGTACAAATGATTGTGGTCGGCGTTTTCATGACGCTACTTATCTCTCTCGACTTTATCCCCGTCAAGAGCTTTTGGAAAAGTTCGAGCGAAATAAAGCATTTCCAAAAGAAGGATGAAGCGGTTTTGTTTGTTGGATACGCGAGAATAATGAGCTGGATTGGGGATAGCCGAGAATGCTGTGGTATTTCGGCAACCGTGTTAAACCTTCACAGCTGTTAACCGGAATTCCCCAAAACCGGCTCCAAACAGCCTTCATTCCGTCTCAATCAATCACAAAATAGTGAGTGTAATTGGAAGAGGAATGAACCAATGCCTAAAAGTGAACCGCAACCACGACAAGACAAGCTGATTGATCAGTATCGTGAAATCGGCCCTGCCGTGCTCCTTGCAGCACTCATGAATAAGAAGAACCGTAAGGGCGAAGCCCGTAACGACAATATGCGCAGCTCAATTCTAGCTGTTAAAGAATCTGACTAGAAGGCTGATGCCGATTAGCGCCATCACAACACCGATGATGCAATCGAGCACCCGCCAGGCCGCAGGCTTCGCAAAGATGGGTTGCAACAGACGCGCCCCATATCCGAGCGAGAAAAACCAAACAAATGATGCGATCACCGCGCCTGCACCATAAGCGGCGCGGGCAGAACCTTCATAGCGGGCAGAAAGACTGCCTAACAATACCACCGTGTCGAGATAGACATGCGGATTGAGGAAAGTCAGCGCCAGACAGGTAGCAACTGCAGCTTTCAGGCTGACACTGCCGTTCGATCTCACCTGCATTGCTTCTGGATGAAACGCGCGGCGAAATGCGACCGACGCGTACCAGAACAGGAACGCAGCGCCTGCAAGCGTAACAAACGAGATTAGCTTTGGTGATTGAGCAATCAGCGTACCCAGCCCCGCAACACCGGCGGCGATCAGCAGCGCGTCTGAAAGTGCACAGATTAGACTCAGAATAAAGACATGCTGTCGCAGCAGGCCTTGCCGCAAGATGAACGCGTTTTGTGCACCGATAGCGATGATAAGTGACGCACCAAGAAAAAAGCCTGAAAAAGCTGCTGAGAACACGGATGACTTTCCTGAAATTATAGCATTTGAGCCAAAAGCGCGAAGCGGTTTTGCGTGAGGCAAATGCATAAAACAATGAGCTATGCGGCTCCAACTATTCAGTCTTAAGTGGAGCCGCTGTAAGTGATCAGAACATCGAAAGCTGGTCGCCCGAATCCTCCTCCGGCCCTGACTTTTTCTTTCTTTTTGGCAGAGACTGTTCTGACGTCAAGCTTTCTTCCACTCTTGTCTGCAGATCTGGTGAAGTATTGGCAACTTTGTTGACCTTGTCTGACACCGGAATGGCTTCAAAAAAGTCATCCTGAACTGGACGCATAATGTCGGCGACATCTTTTGGAAGCAAGGTTTTGCAGTTTAGCCAACGAGCGAAATCCTCTGGCTTCACCACCACCGGCATACGTTCGTGAATAGGCCGCAGCAATCCGTTTGCGTTTGTCGTCAAAATGCCCGCAGTATCGATTTGCGAGCCATCGGAACTGCTCCAGGTTTCGACCAGCGCGCCAAAAGCGACAATCCCGCCGTGGCGCGGCCTGATCCAATAGGCTTGCGCCTTATTCTTTCCCTCACGCCGCCATTCGTAAAAACCGGAAGCCGGAATCAAGGCCCGTCGATGATTTAAGGCCGCGCGAAACGAGTTCTTCTCTGCCGCAGTTTCAGAGCGAATGTTGAAAACCAGATTCCAGTCTTTGGGATCTTTCACCCATGACGGCACAAAGCCCCAACGAACCAGCATACCGCTCCGGCCGGGGCGATTGCTTCCCGGCGGTGGGGTTTCGCCTGCCAGAATAGAGAGTATTGGCTGGGTCGGCGCGATATTATAACGGGGAGGAAAATCCTCATCAATCATCGCACCAAGCAATGCTTCAACTTCTTCGCGGCTTGCAGTCAGAGAAAAACGTCCACACATGGCGGCCATGTTCAGGCTTTTGTCGGAATGGTCAAGTGGGGTTTGCTGTTGCCAAAGCAGGCTGACCAGATCATAGCTTGAATATGGTTACAGTTCCCGTCATCCCTGCCCCTCTTCAAATCCACGGTGTCTCTCTCATCTGCCGTCGTGATGGCCGATTTTTGCTGGTTGAACGCGGCAAAGAGCCATGGAAGGGCTGGCTCGCCTTTCCCGGAGGCAGCATTGAGGCCGGTGAAACTCCTGAGGCAGCAGCAGTCCGTGAGCTGAAAGAGGAAACTGCACTCGATGCAGGCTCGCTCAGCCACGTCATCACGGTTGATTTGGCGCTCGAAGGCAAGGCCTATGAGAAGAGCTATTTTCTTTCCGTTTATCGAGCGTTTGATGTTTCGGGCATTGAACAGGCAGGCGACGACGCTGCAGCAATCCATTGGTTGACCGTGGAAGAAATGGCGAGCGCGAGTGTCACCGACAGCACACTGGATGTGGCACGCTCTGTGGCTGAAGCGGAAGACAATCGCACTTCCTGACCCACCTAGCGGTCTAATTCCGACATTTGCATCCCTTGATACAGACGTTAAACAAATCTCGGAATTCAAAAGACCACTACCAAGTATATGAATCTAGTTGATTTTTCGAATTCAACGTTGGAAACCGTGTGGACGTCAGTCGGGATTCAAACGTAAAATTCGATCCACTAGTCGCCTTGAAGTGGCCGCGATTTCGAGCGAAAAGGCAGCTCTAAAGGAGAGGTTACTTTTGAAAAGCAACTGGCTTTCCCTCTTGGTGGCCCTGTTGGTGGTAAGTTCGTGGCTGGGTATGGTTTCCCCGGCCCTTTCTGCGCAGGATGCTCCTTATGAGGGCAAAATGCTGCGCATTGCAGAAGTTCTCGGCTCCCTCCACTATTTGCGTAATCTTTGTGGAGAAACCAGCAGCGAGTGGCGAGACCGGATGGACGCCATTATTGCGGCTGAAAATCCCGGTGAAGCAGACCGGTTGCGCCTCGTTTCCAGTTTCAACCATGGATATCGTGCTTTCAGCGACAATTATGTCCGCTGTACGCCTTCTGCTCTTGCGGCGATTGACCGCTACATGAAAGAGGGAGAAAGCTTGTCGAACGAGATCATATCGCGTTATGGCAATTAACCAATTATTCAGTCTTGTGCGGATGGGCATAAATTGCCTCATTTAAATCCGCTGTAATCTGTTAACACTGTCTTAAAGCGACAGTCAGGCTGCATGCGTTTGCACTCCCGATAGTGGTGAGAAACCAGCGACTGCACAAATTAAACTGTTAGAGCGACCTTTGTGCGCCCATTCAGGCGCACGGTGTTCTAATGCAGAAAGAAGGGCGCAAGCCGGGATGAAATCGATGGAACACATGCCAGCAGATCTGGACGAGATGATTGCCCGCGAGAAGAAGCTCGTGGCAATCGAATACCAGAATGAAGCCTGGGCTGACGGCATTTCCGAAGGGATCGAGCCTGAAATTCTTGCTGAAGCTGCTTTCACCACAGCTTTGACCGAACTTATGCGTTCTGCGGGCGAAGACAGCGCTCTCGACCTCATCGAGAAAATGCGCGAACAGATTATCGCCGGCACCTTCCTGCCTGAACGTATTCTTCAGTAAGAATCAATAGCTGCGGCAAGCATTCGCATTCGGCTTGGTGGGGCATCGTAAATCCGCTCCCAGACTCTGCGAAACTGCCGCGTGGACGCAAAGCCAGCACGCTGAGCGATGTTTTCCATATCGAGCGCAGAATTCAGCAGCATCTCGCGGGCCAGACTGACTTTCAGCCTATTTGCATAGTCCGTCACGCTCATATGTGCGTGCTCGTTGAACAGTCTAGAGAGATTGCGCGGGCTTGCGCCGCTGATGTCAGCCAGTTTTTCCACCGACCAACTGGCTGCGGGATTTTCCGCAATAGCATCCTGTGCACGATGCACCACTGGATGCATATGATTACGTCCTTCCAGCCAAGGCGAAAGCTGTGGATCTCCCCCACTGCGGCGCAAGTAGACGACCAGATAACGCGCAATTGATAATGCCAATGCATGACCTGCAATTTCTGCCACGATATGCAGCATGAGATCGATGCCCGAGGTGATACCCGCACTTGTCAGCCGATCCCGATCTTCCACAAACAACCGATTTTGCAAGACGCGTGATGTCGGGGCCAATCGGTTCAGTTCATCAATCGCCAAATGATGGGTTGTGCAAGCATAACCATCAAGCAAACCTGCGCGTGCCGCCAGAAGCGCGCCCGAACAGATTGAAACCAACCTGATGCCGGGACGGATAGCGCGCCGCATCCAACTTACAATCTGCGCTTCAAGAACATTGTCCTCTTCGCGACTGTTGCCGACACCTCCTAATGGGACATCCGCCGAGCCGGAGATGACGACCAACGCGCCGTCCGGTAGATTTTCTGGCAGAGGCTCAATATTGGCAATCGTGAGGCCAATTGAACTCAACACCGTCTGCGATGACCCGATAAATGTCACCTCAAACTGCACTTCGCTCTGCTCAAGATTGGCCTTACGCAAAACCTCTATCGGCCCCGCCACATCAAGCAAAAGCGTGCGTGGCGGGACAACGACAAAGACCCGGACAGTTTTGTGGCTGTCAACGGTTTGGTTCATGCAGCTTTCCGTTCTGCCCTGCCTGCAAGAGCTTGTTCGACCGTTGCAATCCGCGCGAAACGATCTGCGAGTACCAGCTCGGTACGGGCACGGATTTCGGCGGCACTCCACTCGCGACCATTCACATCGGTCATCAGAAATGTGAGGGTCGCCTCGCCGACGTAATCTACATCGAAACCCAGATCAGAAGCGTGTCGCGTCGTCGTCTCGCAGCATTGTTCAGTACGGATTCCGGAAACGATAACCCGTCTGATTCCGTTGGAAATAAGCCACACATCAAGCCCCGACCCAACGAGTGCGCTATGGCGACGCTTGCGGAAAACGGCATCCGGCTCGATCGTGATCGGTGCCAGCGCTTTCACGAAGCCCGAAGCTTCAGAAAACGGTCCTTCATTTTCAACATGAAAGATTTGCACAACGGGGATACCCTTGCGCTTCGCGCCGTCGATCAGAGCCTGCTGACGCTCGATGTAAGCAGCAACATGCTCATCACGATAATAAGGGCGATGGCGGAAGGATTCCTGAACATCGATAACCAGAAGTGCCGTATCAGTGGCGGACATTTTGTGCTCCTTGTGAATTTATACAAGAAGACAATAATCCCTACAATCCAGCCCGAAAGAATGTCATCGGACAAAGATGGGACAATTCACGCCAATCAATCCACTATCAACGACGCGGCAAGGCTTCCAGAAACTCGACCGGCTCGCCCTTATTCGGGTTGACGATTTCCGCTTCCCACATGACCTTGATGCCACGCACGAAAGTGCCAACCGGCCAGCCCGTGACAGTCTTTCCGTGATAAGGCGTCCAGCCAGCCTTTGAGCCAGCCTGATCATGTGTGATGGTTTCGCGACGCTTCATATCGACGATGGTCAGGTCGGCATCATAACCCACGGCAATGCGGCCCTTACGTGCCATGCCGAAAATGCGGTTCGGGCCGTGGCTCGAAAGATCAACAAAGCGTTCCAGCGAAAGCTTACCGGAATTCACATGATCGAGCATGATTGGCACCAGTGTCTGAACGCCGGTCATGCCGGAAGGTGATGCCGGATACGGCTTCTGCTTTTCTTCCAGCGTATGCGGCGCATGGTCGGAGCCAAGCACATCGATAATGCCCTGATCAACGCCCTTCCAGACGCCGTCACGGTGGCGCTTGTCGCGTACCGGCGGGTTCATCTGAATGAGATTGCCGAGCGTCGCATATTCGTCAGCCGACAGTGTGAGATGATGCGGAGTGGCTTCGCAGGTCGCCACGTCCTTATGACCTTGCAGGAAGTCGATTTCTTCCGCCGTCGAAATATGCAGCACGTGAATGCGCGCGCCGGTTTCGCGTGCGATACGCACCAGACGTTCGGTGCATTGCAGTGCGGTAGTTTCATCGCGCCAAACAGGATGACTTGATGGGTCGCCAGCAACCCGCAGACCTTCACGTTCTTTCAGACGGAATTCGTCCTCCGAATGGAACGCTGCGCGACGGCGCGTATTTTTCAGAATGGAACGAACACCGTCATCGTCCTCAACCAACAAGTTGCCGGTCGATGAGCCCATAAAAACCTTGATGCCAGCAGCGCCTGGTAAACGCTCAAGTTCTGCAACATCATTGGCATTCTCACGCGTTCCGCCGACCCAGAATGCAAAATCGCAATGCATACGATGACGGCCACGACGGATTTTGTCTTCCAGCGTTTCGGCAGAGGTTGTCAGCGGCTTGGTGTTCGGCATTTCGAAAACTGACGTAACGCCACCCAGAACGGCTGCAAGCGAACCCGTTTCCAGATCTTCCTTATGCTCAAGTCCCGGCTCACGGAAATGAACCTGACTATCAACGACGCCTGGCAGGATATGCAGGCCAGTGCAATCGATCACTTCGCCAGCGGAATTGGCCGAAAGCGACCCGATCGCCTCGATGCGTCCGTTACGAATGCCAATGTCGCGCCGACCTATACCGTCATGGTTGACGATGGTTGCACCTTTCAGGATCGTATCAAACGTTTGGACCATTGTTGTCTCCTGCTGGCTGAATGGGACTTGCGAGCCTTTTCAATGCGGCTTACGTAACGATGATTATAAAGGCAAGGAAGAAGCGATGGCGACGGTAGCGGAAACGATCAATCTTTCCAACAGAGCACTGGTTCATATCACAGGCGAAGACGCGGAAAAATTCGTACAGGCGGTGATTACGACCAATCTCGATAAGCTCGGTGCCAATGAACTGAAACCGGGCGCACTGCTCGCTCCGCAAGGCAAGATCATGTTCGACTTCCTCGTGTCGCGCATCAACAACGGGCTTCGGTTCGATATGCCAGCGGGCATCGCTGCCGATTTTGCCAAGCGGATGACGCTCTATCGTCTGCGCGCCAAAGCAGAAATTATCCAATCGCCAGAATCACTTGTCAGCGTTTGCTGGCAGACTGATTCCGCTTCTTCAGAAGATGATTCAATCTGGCAATCTGGCAAGCGCGATACCCGCTTTCCGGAAGAGCTGAACGTTATTCGCATCTATGGAAAAGCTGGCGACATTAGCGACGAGAGCGCATGGATCGCGCTTCGTGCCGAGTATGGCATTGCCGAAGGCGAAGCTGACTTCGCCTATAATGACGTCTTCCCGCACGACATCAATTTCGACCAGACGGGGGGTGTGACCTTCCCGAAAGGTTGTTTCATCGGGCAGGAAGTCGTCTCACGCATGCATCATCGCGGTACGCCTCGCCGCCGTGTGCTCGTCGTAAAATCCGACACGCCGCTCCCCGCCATGGGTACGTCGATTACGGTCAATGGACGCGAAATCGGAACACTTGGCAGTTCTTCTGGCAAGATAGGCCTCGCCCTTGCAAGGATTGATAGGGTGAAAGATGCGCTCGATTCCAGCGCGGCCATTATGGCTGGTGAGATCGAAATCACGCTTCTCTTGCCGCCGCATGTGGCCTTCACGTTCCCAACGACTGAAGCGGATAAAGCTTAATGGCAGCAGCAGACCGCACTTCGGGCAAAGATCGCGCATGGCAGCGTATGCTGTCTGGACGCAGGCTTGATCTGCTCGACCCGTCGCCACTTGATATAGAGATTGAAGATATCGCGCATGGGCTTGCACGCGTTGCGCGTTGGAACGGACAGACTGTTGGCGAGCACGCTTATTCGGTGGCACAGCATTCACTGCTGGTTGAGCAGATTTTCAACCGACTTGTTCCCGATGCCAGCATTGAATGGCAGATGCTCGCACTTCTACACGATGGTCCAGAATACGTCATTGGCGATATGATTTCGCCGTTCAAGGCGGTGATGGGCGGCAACTACAAACTGATTGAAGATCGACTGGAAAGTGCCATTCACTTACGTTTTTCCCTGCCAGCTTCCATATCCGCATCGCTCAAGAGGCTGATCAAGCGGGCTGATCAGGTGGCTGCCTATTTTGAGGCGACACGGCTTGCAGGATTTACGGAAGCTGAGGCTATCAAGTATTTTGGACGCCCACGAGGATTTGATCCAGCTGGGCTCGATATTACCCCGCGGCCGACGCAAAGCGTTCAGGACGACTTTCTCGCTCGATTTGCTACTTTAGACCAGGCCCGAAAGAAGTAGACCATGACTTATATCGTGGTCAGTCCGCTCTCAAAGTTCGAAGCCCAAATCGAATTGCATCAGCCGAGCCATATGGTAACGCTTAGCAGCGGTGATGTGCCTTCAACATCTGGCACCACGAAACGTCTCAGCCTTATCTTCAATGATATTGTTGAACCACGCGATGGGCTGGTGATGCCGGAAAGCGTTCATGTCGAACAGTTGCTGAAATTTACGTCCACTTGGGATAGGGCCAGGCCGTTGCTGATCCACTGTTATGCAGGAGTATCGCGTTCGACGGCGGCGGCCTATATCGCAGCACTGTCTTTTGACGCACAGCTTGATGAAGCTCAGCTCGCTAGAACATTGCGTGAGCGTTCACCGTCTGCCACACCCAATATGCGCCTGATAGAATTGGCCGACGAGATACTCGCTCGCAAGGGACGCATGGTCGCAGCTATTCGCGCCATCGGACGCGGCAAAGATGCCTTCGAGGGCAACGTGTTCAGCCTGCCTGTTGCAAACTAATTGTGCGCGCTATCGCATTCAAAAACCCGCCGCGTGCATCGGGTGGGGTTTGTGCACGAGGTTCCCACACATGGCGCAGGAAGAAAAAACCTGTCATTCGGAAAGCATCGTTGAGATCGTCGTAGCAGGAGGGGCGTACCGATGTGCTGTTAACGAAGGCGGGCAATGGTAACATCTTGTCAGCCCAAGGCGCTCCTGCATCACCACAGACCGCACGTCCTGATTTGGGCGACACATAAATCAGATTTTCGCGAACGCCGGTGGCTGCACATTCCTTAAGATCAAGACCGAACCCCAGCTCTTCAAGCATCATCACTTCAAATCGCAGAAGCAACTCACCAGATGCAAGAGGATCATCGAAATGCTCGATGATAAGGCGCAGCGTTTCATAAAGCGCGCCTTGCGGGTCGCGTTCTGGCAGAAGCCGCAAATGCGCAGCCGCAAGCTGGATACCATAAAGAGCAACAGGCGTTTCAATAAGGCGCGCTGCCGCAAAGCCAAGTGGCTCAATTGTAAAACTGCCCAGATGCTCGTCCAACCGTGCCCACCATGCCAAATCGACATGATTGCCGGGCTGGAGCAGCGGCTGCATGCGGCGGGAGCGCCCGCCGCGCACCATACCCATATGACGGCCATGTTCACGCGTCATCACTTCGACAATGGCGCTCGTTTCGCCATGTCGCCGTGTGCCGAGAACTATGCCTTCATCGCGCCATTCCATAGAGGTGTTTTACCAGATTCCTTTTTGCGCATAATTCTATACCAAAACCGAACGATTCTCTGAATTATGCGCGGCTATCACGCCATTCCAAGGATAAATGTTTACCCGATTCCTGTTGGGTTACTTCGGGAAATCGAGGCCCATTTCACGATAGCGTTCAGGATCATTGCCCCAGTTTTCCCGGACTTTCACAAACAGGAAGAGATGCGCATTCTGTTCCAGAATTTCGCTGATCTCTTTACGTGCTGACTGTCCGATCGCTTTGATCGTTTCGCCTTTGTGTCCGAGAACGATCTTCTTCTGACTTTCGCGCTCGACATAGATCACTTGCTCGATACGCACCGAGCCGTCCTTACGCTCTTCCCAGCGTTCAGTTTCTACCGTCGAGGAATAAGGCAATTCTTCATGCAGGCGCAGATAAAGCTTTTCGCGGGTAATTTCCGCCGCAAGCTGGCGCATCGGCATGTCCGAAATCTGGTCTTCAGGATAATACCATGGGCCGTTCGGAACGGTCTCCGCCAGGAACTTTGCGAGGTCCTTGCAGCCCGAACCATTGAGCGCCGAGATCATGAAGGTGCGGTCAAAGGCGACCTTTTCATTTGCCTTCTGCGCAAGTTCAAGCAGCTTTGGCGGCTCAACACGGTCTACCTTATTCAAAACCAGCACTTTCTTCTGGCGCACGTTGACCATGCTTTCGAGAAGCGCTTCGGCGTTCTCGTTCAGGCTACCCTGCGCGTCGAGGATAACGAGGATGATATCTGCATCCTTCGCGCCCCCCCAGGCCGTTGTGACCATCGCGCGGTCCAACCTGCGCTTAGGCCGGAAAATACCGGGCGTATCGACGAGCACGATCTGTGCGTTGTTCTCGATGAAAATGCCGCGTACCAGTGCACGCGTTGTCTGCACCTTATGCGTGACGATGGAAACCTTCGTACCCACGAGCTGGTTGACCAGCGTGGATTTTCCGGCATTTGGCGCACCAATCAGCGCAACAAAGCCTGAACGGGTCTGTCCGGTTTCAGTTTCGCCGGCTGACGGCGTCGTCGGAGTGTTCATTGCTTATCCTTTTGAGAGCGGACTTGTTCTTGAAAGAACAGGCATCGCCCTATCTTTTGTTTTGCGCAATTCCCGGCGTAAACCGGTCCCCACTTTCGCTGGAATTGCTCTATGTAATCTTGGCAGCAGGAAACGGTCCTCGCCCAAACCGCTCTGCCGATGCGACGGCCCACCACTGTCGCTGTTGATCCGATTATAGCCGAATTTCACTTACTGCATAATTCCTTAAACTCGGATCAGTTTAGGGTAAAATTATGCGGCAAAATTAACTGTTAGAGCGACCTTTGCGCACCCGGCAGAGCACAAGGCGCTCTAAAAGAATGCTGATTCACGCGTCACGCAGAACTGTCCCGCTTCCAGACAGTTTCCCTGTAAAGCATTGCTTCTGCGGCAGCCTGCTCAGCAATGCGCTTGGAACGCCCCTCGCCTGTTTCGGGCGCAAATCCCTTCACGGCCACTTCAACTGTAAAAAGCGGATCATGATCAGGGCCACTGCGGCTTACAATTGCGTAGACAGGATGCACATTGCCTTGCTGATGCGCCCATTCCTGTAGTTCTGTTTTTGCGTCGCGACGTGCGGCTCCGGTCTCAAGAGACCGCTTCTGCCAATAGCGTTTGATGAAACCGCGTGCTGCTTCCAGTCCGCTGTCCATATAAATGGTCGCAATCAATGCTTCGACGACGTCGGCACGAACATTAAGCAGACGCTTGTCATTGAGGGATTTGATGTCGGAGCCGGTATGGATCAAATCGGCAAGACCAATCTCATCGGCAATTGCGGCGCAGGTTTCGGCATTGACCAGCGCATTAAGGCGAACTGACAATTCCCCTTCCGGCGCATCTGGAAAGGCTTCGAAAAGCATCTCAGCAACCACGAGACCAAGCACGCGGTCGCCAAGAAATTCCAACCGTTCATAATTGGCACGTGAAGGTGCCTGGACGCTCGAATGGGTGAGCGCACGTTCCAACCGTTTCAGATTGAGAAAACGGTGTCCCGTGCGCTCCTCCAGAATTGCTGCTGTTTTATTCTCGGAGACCATTTCAGTTTCCGGTTACGGCAGTATGCGGCTCACCACTCACCCAAGAAATGAGGCGGCTAAAGCGAACATCAGATGGCCATTTCCAGATTTCGAGCGGGCTCGACTTGTCTGCAATCGAGAAGAAAATAATGTTTGCACGACCGACCAGATTTTCAAAAGGCACATAACCAACGCCAAAACGGCTATCGAGCGAGTTGTCGCGATTGTCGCCCATCATAAAATAATGACCGGCAGGCACTTCGAATACGCGCGTATCGTCACCGATAGAATTTGGTGCCAGATCAAGCGTATCGTAAGTCACACCATTCGGCAGTGTCTCGCGGTAGACTTCAACTGGACGATTGACTTCGGTCACATCAGGATTGTCGATTGTGCCAACCCGCTCGCGCTTAACAGCCACATCATTGATGTAGAGAACGCCGCCACGCATCTGCACGCGATCACCTGGAAGACCGATCACACGCTTGATGTAATCGACATTGGTGTCGCTGGGCAGCTTGAACACTACGACGTCACCACGCTTGGGCTCAGTTCCCCAAATACGACCGGAGAAGAGGTCAAGACCGAACGGCAGTGAATAGCGCGAATAGCCATAGGCATATTTCGATACGAACAGATAGTCGCCTTCCAGTAGCGTTGGGCGCATGGAGCCGGACGGAATACTGAAAGGTTGGAAAAGCAGGCTGCGAATAATCAGTGCCAGCAGGAGAGCTTGCACGATAACGCTGACGGTTTCGCCAAGGCCGCCTGATTTTTTAGTTTCACTTTTGCTGGACACGCTCATTGTATCTCCGCTTGCCGATGTGCGATCTAATAACGGCTAAGGTTGCTCGAAGCAATCCAATCACCGCTACCTCGCACGATTATGAGCAGGAGTTTACCTGCCACAATCGCAATTGTTTGGCGCATGCCGCTATCGGAAAGGCGTTTTCGCTTTTCCGCAGCATGCATTATTCGGTTTCTGGCAGCGCTTCGATAATGACAAAAGCCTGCGCAAGAGGAAAATCATCGGTAATTGTCAGATGTATGGCAGCGCGTTTGCCTTTTGGCAGCATGCGTTTCAGTTGCTCAGCCGCGCCGCCGGTGAGCTGCATGGTCGGCTTGCCCGAAGGTGTATTGACAACCCCCATATCACGCCAGAAAACGCCATTCGAAAGACCAGTGCCAAGCGCCTTGGAACAAGCTTCTTTTGCGGCAAAACGCTTTGCATAGGATGCAGCGCGCTGTTTGCGGCCATCTGATTTTGCTTGTTCTAGCTCGGTAAAAACACGTTGGGTGAAACGATCACCGTGCTTCTCAAGGGTCTTTTCGATGCGGCGGATATCAATCAGATCACTACCAATGCCGATGATCATATTTTCTGCGGCCCCCGGACATGGTGCTTGTTGTGCTTTTCAGCAAGTCGTTCGAGCCTGCGACGACGGAAAGCAGTGACCGCAAAGCGCGTCACAAAATAGGCGACCACCGCAAAAACTGCGCCCAATATGGTCGAGCCGAACAACATCGGCTTGAGTAGAGGTGTCCAGACTTCTCCGAACTTCATCGTCTGAAGAGCATGTCCCAGATGCAAAGGCGGCGCGCTTTCAATATCGCCGCTGATGACAAAGCGGCCAAGCTCATAAGTGCTGCCCCAGATGAACGGGAGCGTCAGCGGATTGGCAAGCGTGGTTCCCAGCGCTGCTGCAGCAATATTACCGGCCAGAAAATAAGCCAGAACAATTGCTATAATCAGATGAAAACCAAAAAACGGCGTAAAAGCCGAGAAAACGCCAACAGCCAGACCTGCAGCCACCGCATGTGGAGACGCAGTAATGCGTAGCACGCGCTTGCCACCATATTTAAACGAGCGAGCGAATGAACGACGCGGCCAGACCAGCAGCCTTAGGCGCTCTTTGCGGGTCGGCGGATTTCGACGTTGGAATAACATAAACTTCTCATACTGTTCTCTACGCACCGAGACAATTGTTATTATTGTTCAAGAGATGCAGCAGAGATCCTATCGCTGCGCTCAAACGGCGCTCCATCAAGACGCGGCAAATAGAACTTCGGTGATACACCCAGCATACGGCGAAACATTGTCGTAAAGGCGGAAACACTGTCATAGCCCAGATCAAGCGCCACGCTTGTGACCGCTTCGCCTTCCGTAAGGCGCGGAACTGCTGCAAAAAGGCAGGCCTGCTGGCGCCACACTGACAAGCTCACGCCTGTTTCGCGCTGAAAGTGGCGAGTGAATGAGCGTCGGCTCATCGCCATACGATCCGCCCATTCATCGATTGTCGCGCGCGCTGACGGCTTTTTCACGAATTGACGACAGAGATTTTGCAAACGCGGATCGGCCGGAAAAGGCAGTCCGAGCGGCCTTTGTGGCAAGGTGTGCAAGTCTCTGAGGATCAACTCAATCACCAAAGCATCCCGACTGCCCGGCTCAGGGATGCTGTCGACCGACGTCGCATCGATGATGAGGCAACGCATCAGGTCCGTCATGCCAACCACGTGCAAATAGTCGGGCACACCCGAAATGGCGTCGAGCGCAATATAGATTGAGCGCATAAAGACATCGCCGACAATTTCGACGGAATGTTTTACACCAGCCGGAATCCACATGGCATGATCCCCAGGGATCAACCAGCGACCGGCATCCGTCGTGACCAGAACCACTCCTTGTGAAGCACACAAGAGCTGCGCTCGACTGTGGCTGTGACGCGGTACAAAATAGCCATCCGGATATTTCGTCGGCAGCGCGATCACCGGTCCGCTCAAGTGTTCCAGCATCTCAATGCGCTGTTCATGGAACTTTTGCAGGTCCTCACTGCCCGGCAACAAGAGCCCCGGTGGCGATTTCAGCTTCATCTGCTTTGGCCCACTCTCGAAAGTAATGGACCAAATCACGAAAGCAGGCGCGAAACAATATAATTATGAAGGGGTCAGGTTAGAAATATTCGAAAACATTCGAATTGGGCTCCCTGCCCAACCAACGCAAATTATGAGGAAATTTCCCTCACGGATTATCTTCGGAGTAGGACTATGAGCATGAGTGCTGCCGAGCAGCCTTCAAACACTGGCGCAAACAATACGGTTCTCGCCATTATTCTGGCCACGAGTATGGGCCACTTCCTGAACGACATGATGCAGTCGCTCCTTCCGGCCATCTATCCGATGCTCAAGGACAATTACAGCCTGTCGTTCTGGCAGATCGGCTTGCTCACCTTCACCTTTCAGGTCACGGCTTCAATTTTGCAGCCAATCGTCGGCATCTATACCGACCGTCGTCCTATGCCCTATTCATTGCCATTCGGTATGGGCTGCACGCTGATCGGTTTGATCCTACTTGCGTCCGCGCATCACTATTCGGTTCTGCTTCTCGGTGCAGCCTTCATTGGCTTCGGTTCATCTGTGTTCCATCCGGAAGCCGCTCGCGTTGCACGTCTCGCATCCGGTGGTCGTCATGGTTTCGCACAATCGATGTTCCAGGTGGGCGGCAATTTCGGCTCGTCCATCGGCCCGTTGCTTGCAGCTTTTATCGTTCTGCCCTTTGGACAAGCCAGCGTGTCGTGGTTCTCGATCGCAGCACTGATTGGCATGGCGCTGCTCTGGTATGTCGGAAACTGGTACAACCAGCACAATCTCGCTAATAAGAGCAAGCCGAAGCCTGACAAGACACTGCCATTGCCGCGCAACAAGGTTATTGCGTCGATCTCTGTGCTCGCCATGCTGATCTTTACCAAGTATGTCTACATGGCCAGCCTCACGAGCTACTACACCTTTTATACGATCAGCCATTTCGGCGTGACCGTTCAGGCATCGCAGTTGCTGCTGTTCCTGTTCCTCGGTGCGGTTGCAGCGGGCACAATTGTCGGTGGTCCTATCGGCGACAAGATCGGTACGCGCACCGTGATCTGGGTTTCGATCCTCGGCATCGTTCCGTTCACGCTGGCATTGCCTTATGCGAACCTCGAAGTAACAGCCGTTCTCACTGTTATTATCGGTTTCGTGCTGGCTTCCGCCTTCCCTGCAATCATTGTTTTCGCACAAGAGTTGCTGCCGGGACGTGTGGGAATGGTGTCAGGACTGTTCTTCGGCCTTGCATTCGGCATCGCCGGCATTGCGGCAGCGGCGCTGGGTGTGGTGGCAGATCGGACGAGCATCGAGTTTGTCTATCAGATATGCTCTTATCTTCCCCTTCTCGGATTGCTGACTATCTTCCTGCCGAAGATCGAGAAAGCTCGATAAGGACGCATCGATAGTTTAAAAAAGTGGAGCACCGTTCATCCCCCAACGAACGGTGCTCCTGATGCCACTGACCTTTTGACGGCCCGGTGCAGCGGCAGCTCTGAATAGAGTGAAATGCACCCTACTTCTTTGTTCTGGCGCACATTGCGATGCCTTTGCCGCAAAGTGCGCAATCTCTCACACGGCGAAGCTGAAGCCGTGCATGCTCTCTCTGCGAAACTCATCAAATGTCGCTGCTACCAAGCGGATCAGCGGCTTTCCATCTTCTGTTGCGCTGATGACGCCGTTGCGCACTTCCACCAGACCGTCAGCCACCAGTGGGCGCAACAAGGCCAGCTCGTCGGAGAACTCGACGCCCGGAGCGGCTATGTTCAGATCAACGCGGAAGTTGCACATAAGCGCGGTGATAATACCTGCACGAAGTCTGTCAGTGTCGCGCATTGTATAGCCACGCACAGTTGCAAGATCCCCCGCCACGACGCGCTTGCTGTATTGCCCGACATCGGAAATATTCTGCGTGTAACCAGCTGGATATTGCGAAATCGATGAGGGGCCAAACCCAATCAACGTATGACAACGATCCGTCGTGTATCCCTGAAAGTTGCGATGCAACGTGCCATTTTCTGCTGCAATGGCCAGGGTATCGTCCGGTAATGCAAAGTGGTCTATGCCAACCGGCTGATAGCCGAAGCCAAGAAAACTTTCAGCAACAGCACTTGCCTGTGCGAACCGTTCGTCGGCATCGGGCAGAATGCTTTCATCAATCAGTCGCTGATTGGCACGACGCTGTGGCAGATGCGCATAACCAAAGCAGGCAATGCGATCAGGTGTCATCGCCGCAACGCGCTCGCAGGTTTCGCGAAGACTTTTCACCGTCTGAAGCGGCAGACCATAGATCAGATCGAAGTTCAGTCTATCAATGCCCACTTCACGCAGCAGCGTCGCGGCTCTTATTACCGTTTCAATAGGCTGAATGCGGCCAATAGCCTTTTGCACATCGGGATCGACATCCTGCACGCCAAGGCTGGCGCGGTTTACGCCTATCAACGCCAAGGTCTTCACCAGAATAGGATTGACCGTACGCGGATCGAGCTCAATCGCATGTTCCATATCTGGATCGAAATCGAACGCCAGACTCAAAGCCGCCATAATGCGCTTGAACTGCGTGGTATGCAGAATAGAAGGAGTGCCCCCGCCCCAATGTAGATGCACAACCTTTGGACGAGCTGTCAGGCTTGTGTTTACTGTTTCAATCTCGCTTAACAGCGCGACAACGAAATTCTCGATGACATCTTCGCGGACCGCCATTTTGGAATGACAGCCGCAATAGTGGCAAATCTCTTTGCAGTACGGCACGTGGATGTAAAGCGAGACGCTTTCTTCCGGGCCGATCTGGCGCAACCAACTGCGGGTGCTGCCCGGCGTGACTGGCGCGAAATCTGCAGCGGTCGGGAATGATGTATAGCGCGGAACAGCAAGTGCTGCATAACGTCTTATCGTGGCTTCATGCATGATGATTCCGCCCCGCGCGTTTTGCGTTCTGGTGATAACCTGTCGCTACTACGCGTACTGGACGAGGACGCAAACGGGCATTCTGCGGGGCAAGTCGGCATGATGCGGCAAGGAAGCCCACATACTTGACAGCCGATATTGTATTTGCCAGCCACAATGACACCTGTTCACCTCGTTAAGACAGAGCAGCATTTGACTGTGCTGCGTCAATTTCCACGATCAGGTGTAGTGGCGGTTCAAGAAACCTTCATTGATTTAAATCAACGAAATGAAAACAAATAAATGGCGATCAGAGCGGCTTGGTTTACGACTTAAGTTTTGGAACCGCTCTATCTATTCTTTTGAAACATTCTCCAAGTGGAGAGTTGCTCAGATGGCTTCAATATCCATTCCGGCAACGGCTGCAAGTGAGCGACGCGATAATATCTCGACGGTGTTTGCATCAAGCAACTGAATCAGGCCCTGTGTCTTTAGCTTGGTAAAGCTGCGGCTGACAGTTTCAATCGTCAGGCCGAGATAATCGGCAATATCCGTACGGTTCATCGCCAAATGAACGAGATTGGCCCTATCGCCTCGCTTTTCAGCACGCGCGGCCAAAACCAAAAGAAAGCTCGCAAGCTTTTCCACCGGAGCAAGACGCCCCAGCACAAGCTGGTTGTCGCGCGCAGTGCGCAGCGCTTCACGCGTCATCTGGTGAAGACGTTCCCTGAGCTTCGGAAAGCTAACCATCAATGCTTCCATTTCCTTGGAAGAAAAGGCGCAAAGGACCGAAGGGACAACAGCCTCCGCCGATTGCGAATAGACATCATCGTCAGCCAGACCGAGATAGTCGCCAGGAACCAGAAAACCGGCAATCTGGCGGCGCCCATCAGGCAGCGACGTATAGATGCGCAACATGCCCGAAGTCAGGCTGAAAACTCGGCGTTTCGGATCGCCCTCTTCCACTAGCATTTCGTTTGCATCAAGCTTCTTGGAAGTCATGATAGCTTCAAGCGCGCCAAGATCGCCGTCATCGAGTGCAGAGCAAACCGCCATACGACGTACATCGCAATCAACGCACACACCGCATGGAGCCCGATATGGAGATTTTGGATCAAAAATTAGAGGCGCAACAGCCACGACATATTCCTAAACAGGGGGATGGGCATGGGCTTGCCCTTCCCCCTAAATTAAGGGTGCAAAACAAATACCGCAAAGCGCAATTTCGCCGCAGGGTGGAAATCGCGTCTAGTAAAATCAATACAATAGTAGGAGCCGCTTAAATATTGCGACTACCTGGCTTAATCGCAGGGATTGCAGCCAATTCTGGCGGCAAATTGTCTGGCGAGTAGGCTGGCACTGCATATTCGGCAAGTGAGATAAGCTTTGTGCCGACGTCTGCCTTGCCCGCTGAACGATCCACGATACAAGCGGCGGCTACGACTTCGATGCCAACGTCCTTCATGCAATCAATGGTTTCGCGAATCGAAAGCCCCGTGGTGACGATGTCTTCCACGATCACGACGCGCGATCCTTTCGGCACATCGAAACGACGTAAACGGAATACACCATTCTCGCGTTCCACCCAGACCGACGGCACCCCAAGGTGCCGCGAGGTTTCGTAGGACGGAATAAGCCCGCCGATTGCAGGTCCAACGACATAGTCGATCTGTCCGAGGCCAGCCGCCTTGATCTTCTCGGCTAATGCCTTGCAGAGCTTTTCGGTCTTGTCGGCATGCATGAAAACGCGTGCCTTCTGCAAGAAGATAGGGCTGCGCAGGCCAGAGGTTAAAATAAAATGGCCTTCAAGGATCGCTCCCGCTTCGCGGAAGACAGCAAGGACGTCTTCGGTTTTCATTGTGCCTTATCCGTTCACGCGCCTTGCGCCACTGACGCTCGCGCTTTCTTTCAATTGAGAGATGATACGATTGAGGTGTTTAAGGTCCCACACTTCAACGTCAATAATCATTTCAGTAAAGTCGGGCGCTGTCCGCACCATTGAGAGATTATGAATATTGGCGTCGTTCGACGCCACGATCTGCGCGATTTCAGCCAAAGACCCAGGCGAATTGATTGCAGACACACTGATCCGTGCCGGGAAGCGTTCATGCATCCCCTCATCAATGTCCCAGCGCACATCAATCCAGCGCTCCGGCTGATCATCATAAGCGGTCAGTGCAGGTGACTGAATCGGATAGATCGTGATCCCTGCTCCCGGCTGCATGATACCAACGATACGGTCGCCCGGCACAGCGCCTTCCGGTGCAAAACGCACAGGCAAGTCGGAATTGGTGCCACGGATCGGCAAGGCCTTGCGCTTTGGCCTTTCGCCATCAGCCACGGCTTCTTGCGCACCTTCAGAACCTTCCGGCACCTTGAAGATCATGCCAGCGGCGTTCTGGATATTAAACCAGCCCTTTTCACCGGTCTTGGTAGGGTTGTTCTGCGAGGTAACACGCGTATCCTGATAGTCAGGATAAACTGCTTTCACAACGTCGGTAGATGGCAGTTCACCGCGACCAACTGCGGCCAGAACATCTTCAACTTCCTTGCGAGCCAGACGCGGCAGACCAGGTTTGAGAATATCCTTGCTGAAAGGTTTTCCTGCACGCTCGAAAGCGCGCTCAAGAATACGCATACCGAGGCCGGAATACTGTTTGCGAACCGCCGAGCGCGTTGCGCGACGGATTGCGGCGCGCGCTTTGCCCGTTGCAACAAGCGACTCCCATGCGGCAGGTGGGACCTGCGCTTTGGAACGAATGATGTCGACTTCGTCGCCATTCTTGAGCTCTGTCATCAACGGCATAATACGGCCATTGACCTTGGCGCCAACGCAGCTGTCGCCAATATCGGTATGAACCGCATAGGCGAAATCGATTGGCGTCGCCCCGCGCGGAAGCGCAATGAGACGACCTTTTGGTGTGAAACAGAATACCTGATCCTGAAACAATTCCAACTTGGTATGTTCGAGAAACTCTTCAGGGTTATCGCCCTCGGAAAGCTGCTCGATAGTCTGGCGCAGCCAAGCATAGGCATTGGTTTCGGTTGATATCTGATGCGGATTACTGGCACTGCCGCGATCCTTATAGATCGAATGGGCCGCCACACCGAATTCTGCAATTTCATCCATGACACGCGTGCGGATCTGCAGTTCGATACGCTGGCGTGATGGGCCAATGATCGTTGTATGGATGGAACGATAGTCGTTCTGCTTAGGTGTCGAAATATAGTCTTTGAACCGACCTGGAACCATCGACCAGGTGGTATGGATCAGACCGAGTGCGCGATAGCAATCCTGTGTCGATTCAACCATGACGCGGAAGCCGAAAATATCGGACAGTTGTTCAAACGACAGACCCTTGGTTTCCATTTTACGGAAAACCGACCAAGGCTTCTTCTGACGGCTCTTAACGCTCGCCTTGATACCGTTCTTTTGGAAAATCTCAGACAAGTCTTCTTCGATCTTCTGTAGAAGACCACGGTTCTTTTCAAGAAGCTCTGCAAGCCGATCCGTTACCGCACGCCATGCATCCGGGTTGATATAGCGGAATGCAAGTTCTTCGAGCTCTTCGCGCGTGTCCTGCATACCCATGCGGCCAGCGAGTGGCGCATAGATATCCATGGTTTCTTCAGCAATGCGCAGACGCTTGTCTTCGCGCATCACGCCAAGAGTACGCATATTGTGCAGTCGATCTGCAAGCTTCACCAGAAGCACGCGCACGTCTTCGGAAATAGCCAACAACAGCTTGCGCAAGTTTTCCGCCTGCACTGCCTTCTTGGAAACCAGATCGAGCTTCTTGAGTTTGGTCAGACCTTCAACGAGCTTACCAATCTCCGGGCCAAACAGCTGATCGATTTCCTGACGGGTAGCTGTAGTGTCTTCAATCGTGTCATGCAGGAGAGCAATCGCAATCGTTGCTTCATCCAAATGCATATCTGTGAGAATTGCTGCAACTTCGAGCGGGTGGGAAAAATATGGATCACCGGAAGCACGCTTCTGGCTGCCATGCTTCTGCATAGCGTAAACATACGCCTTGTTGAGAAGCGCCTCATTGACGTCAGGCTTGTATCGCTGAACACGCTCTACAAGCTCATATTGGCGCATCATTTACAGAAACTCCCTACCAGTCACGTACGCAGCGGTCATTTTGAACGGAAATCACTAAAAAATATAACAATTTGCGAGTTGCCGGACCTGTTTTCTGCCAACAGGCTTAATTTCAGTCACAAACGTCTCAGTGGCAAGCCAAAAGCTAATCTCAATTCCCAGCCTGCCATGCACATAAAAACGTGCGCCACAGCCTGGAAGCCGAAGCGCACGCAAAAAACCAAGGCCTGTTTGTATTCAAGTATTCAATGAGGCAAAACTCATTTCGACGTTTGCCTGAAATACTTGATCAGCAGAGCGACGATTAGAAGTCGTCGTTCTTTTCTGGAGCAACGAGGCCTTCAATACCAGCAAGCAGTTCTTCTTCCGACATACGGTCGAAGGAAACGACATCGTCTTCACCAGCTTCGGCAATCCCTTCAGCCAACGCATCGGAAGCATCGGTGATCTGGGCAGGAGCAGCAGCTTCCGGTTCGTCAACTTCAACGTGCTTCTGCAGCGAATGGATCAGGTCTTCCTTCAGATCATCCGGTGAAAGTGTCTCGTCAGCGATTTCACGCAGCGCGACAACTGGGTTCTTGTCGTTGTCGCGGTCGATCGTGATCTGGGCGCCCTGAGAAATCTGGCGGGCACGGTGACCGGCCAGCAGAACCAGTTCAAAACGGTTCTCGACCTTATCTACGCAGTCCTCAACGGTGACGCGGGCCATAGGCGGTCCCTTTCATTTCTTAAACTTTAACGGAATTTTTCTTGCACATAACGCTTGTGAGCCGAAATTACAAGCAAAAGCGCAAAACACCAACGACAAGGCTCAGAAATCTAGGCTAAGATACAACTGTTCATTAATCTGTCTGACAAATACACGATCTGGATCAAATTGGAACAATAGATTTTGATCGATTATCGATTGCTATATCGAAATATCGCGTAAAAGTAATTAAGATTGATCAAATAACAACCATCAGTTGCTTGTTTTTCTATAATATCTCCGTAGAACGCAATAAACGTCATTGGTAAAAATGAATACCCCCGCCGTTTAAGAAACAAATCTGAATACGCGGTCGCAGGCCCACTCCCTACCGGCCGCAGAGTGGATATATTGCACGATGTTCGATTCTCGTGAAAAAATTGCGCTATTTATTGACGGCGCCAATTTATACGCAGCTTCAAAAACACTCGGTTTCGATATTGATTACCGTAAACTTTTGAAGGCATTCCAGAAACGCGGCTATTTGCTGCGCGCCTATTATTATACGGCTCTGGTTGAGGATCAGGAATATTCATCGATCCGTCCACTCATCGATTGGCTCGATTACAACGGCTATAAGGTTGTCACGAAGGCAGCCAAGGAATTTACCGACTCGACAGGCCGCCGCAAGGTAAAAGGCAACATGGATATCGAGCTTACCGTCGATGCCATGCAGCTCACCGACACCGTCGATCATTTCGTAATCTTCTCTGGCGATGGCGATTTCCGTTCGCTTGCCGAAGCATTGCAGCGCAAGGGTCGTAAGGTATCCGTCGTTTCCACTCTGACGACACAGCCTGCGATGATATCCGATGAATTGCGCCGTCAGGCGGATCATTTTATCGATCTGGTTTCGCTGAAAGCTGAAATTGGCCGCGATCCTTCGGAACGCCCACAGCAACAGCAGCGCCGTCAGGACGAAGATCTTGACGAAGACTACTGATATGCGCAATCGTCCGGTTCGTGCAGCTTCATAATTTCGAACTTCATGAACCCTTTTGCATCATTTATAAAAAGAGCGCCTTTCAGCGCTCTTTTTCTTTGAACAGTATTTTCGCCTCAGCCACGATCGCGCAGAAGACGTGATTTCTCGCGATTCCAGTCGCGCTGCTTCTCAGTCTCACGTTTGTCGTGATTCTTCTTACCGCGCGCCACGCCGATTTCCAGCTTAGCTCTACCACGATCGTTGAAGTATAACTTCAACGGAACGACGGTCATGCCTTCGCGTGAAACCGAATTGAAAATCCGTGCCATTTCGCGACGGCTAATCAACAGCTTACGCAAACGGCGCGGCTCGTGATTAAAGCGATTGCCCTGCGTATACTCCGGAATATAGGAATTGATCAGCCAGAACTCACCGTTCTCAAAGCTCGCATAGCTTTCAGCAATGTTGGCCTGATTGGCGCGCAAGGACTTAACCTCGGTGCCGGTCAGAACCAGACCAGCTTCGAGCGTATCAGAAATCTCGAAATTGTAGCGCGCTTTACGGTTTTCAGCGACCATTTTGCGGGCGGGAGAGTTTTTCGGCTTATTCATAATGGCACCATATAAAGCTCATTGCCGGAAATGAAAACGCTCTCGCATGAGCAAGAGCGTAAAAATCACTCAACCGGGCAAAATTAGCAGCCTTAGAGCGTATTTTCTGCTGATGGATCGCATAGAAACACGCTCTGAAAGCTCGTTTAAACACATTATCCAACATCCAACGCAAAACCGCTTCGCACTTTGGCTGGAAATACTCTAATTCGTGAGACCGGCGTGCTTCATGGCCTGATCGATCTTCTCAGCGGTTGCTGCTTCGATTACAACCATTGGCGAGCGAAGAACATTTTCAACGCGACCAAGGCGCGACAGAGCATATTTCGGCCCCGAAGGATTGGGCTCGATGAAGAGCGCCTTGTGCAATGGCATCAGGCGATCCTGTAGTTCCAGTGCCTTGGCATAGTCACCAGCCTGGCAGGCATCCTGAAATTCTGCGCAAAGACGTGGCGCAATATTGGACGTCACTGAAATACAGCCGACGCCGCCATGTGCATTGAAGCCGAGAGCGGTCGCATCTTCGCCGGACAGCTGGATGAAGTCCTTGCCACACGTGCCGCGCTGTTCGGAAACACGCTCAATCTTGCCTGTCGCATCTTTCACACCGATGATGTTCTTGTGATCACGCACAAGCGTGCCCATGGTTTCCGGAGTCATATCAATGACGGAGCGGCCCGGAATGTTATAGATAATGAGCGGTATCGAGATCGAACGTGCGACCCGTGAAAAATGCTCATAGAGGCCGCGCTGGTTCGGCTTGTTATAATAGGGAGTGACGACAAGAACTGCATCTGCGCCCGCTTTTTCGGCATGCTGAGCAAGTTCGATTGCTTCGACAGTATTATTGGAACCTGCACCCGCAATCACCGGCACGCGACCTGCTGCTACTTCAATGCAGGCCTCAATGACGCGCTTATGCTCATCATGGGACAAGGTCGGCGTTTCGCCCGTTGTGCCAACGGGTACAAGACCTTTAGTGCCTTCTTCAATCTGCCAGTTCACGAAGTCACGAAAAGCTTTCTCGTCGAACGCTCCTTCACTATCGAATGGCGTGACAAGTGCAGTAATCGAGCCTTTCAGCATCAGTGAACTCCTGAGAAATAAAGACAGAACCTGACAATACCACACTGGCTTTTAACCGCGCCAGAATAGCTGCAAGGCGTTGCACCATAGTCTCGCAGTGCAAATCCGGCAAGCGGGGGGCTAGCCCAAATCAGCTTCCAAATGACAGTTTTGCGAAAAATTCCTCTGCTTTTTTGTCAATCTACTCGACCTGATCGCATAGCATTTGCTCAAAGGTCATGGAGCTCTTAGGTAAATGATCGAAAAGAAAAACATAACCATTTATTAACCAATGCTTCACGCATCGGCATCATAGTCTTATACAGAACAAACACCCTATCGATCAGGCTTAGAAAAGCCAGATTTGAACAATATTTTACCCGCAATCAGGCACTCTATTCTCGTTAGATCATGTGTAAGAAAAATATAGATATGCCAATAAAGCAAAGAGCGCTCTTTTCGAGTGGATTGATTATTGCTGCTTCGCTTCTTGCGGGACAGATGGGGGCTGCCTATGCCCAGTCATCTTTGCCAACGGATGTTCCCACACCGCTGGTACGTCCGTTTGCACCTACTGCCACACATGAATCTCCGATCAATCTGGTTACGCCAAAAGCACGTCCCGCCACCCCCGATCCGGTTATCACGTCTTCCTTCAATCGTGTTGAGAACCCGGCGACAATCAGTGGAACATTGAAAAGCGGCCTTGATGCGCTCTATTCACGCGATATTCCGGGCGCGATCGCCTATCGCAACGGCATGACAAAAGGCTCGCTTGACCGTCAGATATTGACCTGGTCGATAGCGGCATCGGGAATGGATGGCGTGCCGAGTGCTGAAATTGCAATGGCTGCCTCGGAACTGCCGGGCTGGCCGGGTATGGGCGCATTGCGTCGCAATTCGGAACGTGCACTTTTCAAGGAAAATGCGCCTGCTGCAACTGTAATTGCCACTTTCGGCACTACACGCCCGCAGACAACTGAGGGCATGATCGCGCTTGCACGGGCATACTTGGCCACAGGAAACGACACAAAAGCACATCAGCTTCTCGCCCCATGGTGGGCGACCGAACGCCTGTCGGCTGATGACGAGACGCGAGTGCTGAAAGAATTTGCGAGCGTTCTCACACGCGATGACCATCAACGCCGCCTTCTGCGCTCCCTTTATAACGATCGCATGCAGTCGGCTAAACTTCTGGCGGGCCCCGCGCAAGCGCAGTCACTCTATAATGCTTATGCAGCATTGGCACAGAAGTCACCGAACACAGCAAAGGCTATCGCCGACGTAGATCGCTCGTGGCACTCGAATCCTGCATACATGTTCTTGCAGATTCGTTTTCTGCGCCGTGCAGATCGTTTCAGCGAAGCAACAGACTTGATGCTGAAAGCTCCGAAAGACTCCGCGTCACTGGTTGATCCAGACGCGTGGTGGGTGGAGCGTCGCATCCTGTCGCGCGAGCTTCTCGATATTAACAAGCCACAGCTCGCCTATAGGCTAGCGGCGGCACATGCCGCAGAATCACCGACAATGGCTGCTGAAGCGGAATTCCATGCCGGTTGGTATGCATTGCGTGCATTAAAGCAACCGAAGCTTGCAGCACCGCATTTTGCCAAGATAGCCGAGATTTCCTCACGTCCAATTTCCGCTTCGCGCGCCTATTACTGGCTCGGGCGAGCAGCAGAGGCGGGTGCTGGTGGTGATGCGAACGGTTATTATCGCCGCTCTGCACATTTTGGCACCACATTTTATGGACAGCTCTCTGCAGCCAAGCTCAGTGAGAAAGCGCCCGAGCTCGCCTATCCAAGACCATCCGATGCCGAACGTGTGCGTTTCTCCGGCCGCCCCGCAGTGCAAGCCATCAAGCGTCTTGAACAGATCGGCTACGGAAACCGCGCAACCGCTCTTTATACGCAGCTATCGCAAGAACTCAGCAGCGTGGGAGAATTGGCGCTCCTCGCTGTGATGGCGGAGAAGAACGAGAACCATTATCTCGCTCTTCGCGTCGGCAAGACCGCCGCCTTCCGTGGACTGGACGTTGGTGCGCTATCACACCCGATCGGCGCCATTCCGGCACATGCAAATATCAGTGGTTCCGGCAAGGCGCTTGCTTATGCAATTGCTCGCCAGGAAAGCGAATTCAATGTTGGCGCGGTTTCAAAAGCTGGTGCACGCGGGCTGTTGCAGCTAATGCCAGCCACCGCGAAGAGCGTCGCAACCCGCAATGGAATGGCCTATTCTGCGCCCAAACTCACAACCGATGCGGCCTATAATGCGACGCTTGGCGCACATTTTCTTGGCGAACAGCTCGACCGATTCAATGGATCTTACGTACTAACCTTTGCCGGTTATAATGCCGGGCCCCGCCGAGCTGCCGATTGGGTGGAAAAATATGGCGATCCGCGTGGCAAACCAATCGAAGAAGTTGTCGACTGGATTGAGCGCATTCCATTTTCTGAAACGCGGAACTACGTTCAGCGCGTGATGGAGAATTATGAAGTTTATAAAGCACGCCTTACAGGCAGTGCCGATATACGCACTGACCTGATCTATGGCCGACGTTAGAGCGCCGAACTGATTCAACCGACCCAAACGCGCTAGAATTCAACTTTTCATGTGGAAGTAGCAGTAGGCTTATTCTAAGCCTGCGTTTTTTTGGTGCGAGTTGGAGCCTTCGATTTCGAAGCAGCTTTCTTTGGCTTTGCGTTCTTCTTGGGCACTGCGCGCTGTGTGGCCTCGGTAAGTTTGCTTGCTTGAACAGTCCAGTTTTCGCGAGCAACACGTCCGGAAAATCCAATATGGCGTTCAATCCAAGCAGATTCTTCCATATTCCACTGGGCTATCTGCGCATAATGAAATACGCCGAGCTTTTGCAGCATTCCTTCCACTGCCTTGCCAATACCGTTGATTGCAGTCAGATCGTCCGGCTTTCCGCGCAAAGGTGTATCAAGCAGCTCTGGACGATCAGGATCTTGGAATTCCGCGATTGGCTCTTCAACCAGAACTTCTTCTATAGATTCTGGATCGGATTCGAGCTCTTCTGTTTTTGCCTGTGGCATAGGTTCTTCGACCGCTTCTGCCACTACTTTGAACTTATCTTTCAAAGGCTCTTCCGCCACGACGGCTTTGGTCGACGCGACCGCCTCTGGATTTTCGTCGACCGCGGGCTTTGAAAGCGCTGCCGCGATAATGGTGTTTTCCTTATCGGTGTCCGCAGCTTTCTTGCCTCTGATAAGGCGTCCCAAAACGCAGCCAATTACAAAAGCAACTGCAATAAGAATCGCCAGTTGAATGATCAACATCGGCATGTAGGTTCCCTCATACTCTACGCACTTGCGTGCGGCCACGATGGCCACAGCGGCAAATCAAAAACCCCGCACCCATTGGCAAGTCCGCCCAGGGACCACCAGAAATCTGTCCGTTCTTGTTCACTTGGCAGCGGTAAGCCAACCCACTGCCACACCAATCATCGCCGAAAGCAAAAGAACTGGCCAAAACATCTCCGCAAGATAAAGCATATGGAATCCGCCTGCCATTCAATCCGAAGCACCTGTCAATATATACAGGAAAGGCAGCGAAGCGCCCGGTGTCAATTGGATAAAGAGAAGAAACGGGGGATGAGGCCGCTTATTGGCAAAATGATATCAAGGCTTTGTAATATTGGAGCTCGATAATTGCAGCCCATGGGGTAAAGGCGCATTCAGAACAGCAGACAACTCACTATACGTCGCATCGTTGAGTGCAGCCCCCTTGACCGAGAATGTCGCTTCTGAGATTTCGATTTCAGCCTCGGAAAATTTCTTGGCTAGATCGATCACGAAGTGCACACGATCCTCGAACTCGGGCTGAGCGCCGCGTGCAAGCGCCATTTCATCGTCAACCAATCGGCCTTGTTCTGCCGTTTCAGCTGCACTCATGATCGAATCACGCATGGCATTGTCGGGAATGAACCCCGAGAGAACGATGCCCTCCCCGCTTTTGATTAGTTTAAAAACGTATGGAGTTGCCGCCTGCAGAATGGTTGTCAGATCGGAAAAATCACCGACGCCATTGACCTGTTGTACAGACTTAACCGCGACCTTCCGCGATTCTGGGTCTGGAGCCATGCCTTTTAAGATCACATCACGGCCATCGACATCAAAGCCAGTCCAGGCATAAGGCGCGAGCGCCTGCCCCGTGCGTTCAGCTATATCGGCTTCGACCCGGCCTGCACCAAACCATAGCGCCAATGAAGTTAGCGCCGCAGTCCATGTCACACCTGGCCAAAACCACTTCAACATAAGTCCGCTTCTCCAACTAGATAGATCCGTCTTTATCGATGCCACCAGAGAAACCGTCATGTCTCAAAAAGCAAGACCTATGCTGAATTTTGAGCAATTCCCACAAAAGTGGAAGCCTACTTTGCGTAGGATTATGGGTGGAAACAACTGATTGTTCCAACGTTTCCATCTTAGCAGAATCGTTTTGAAAATTGCAGACAACAAAAAACCCGGCAGCCATGCTGCCGGGTTTCCTGTAACCAATCCGTAAGGATTAGAACGAACGCTGGAAGCGAACCATACCCTGCCAAGCGTCCTGACCGTCGAGGACAGAATTCTTGTCGTCCCACTTGGTGTAGGAAACTTCTGGAGTAATGGTGAAGCCTGGAACCAGTTCGTAAGCTACGTTTGCAGTAGCTGCGAAGGTCTTTGCGTCTTCGTAAGCGAGCTGAAGGTTAAAGGTAGCCTTGTCGGTTGCCTTGAACTTCGCGCCACCCCAAACAGCCCAATCGCCACCCCAGGTGCCGTAGAAGCTGTCGATTACGCGAATGCCACGGAAGTTGCCGTTTGCATCAACAGCGCCGTAGTAGGTGTCGTCATTCGACTTGTAGCCGCCCTGTACCCAAACCGAGAACTGGTCAGTTACGTTTACGTCCAAACGAACCTTACCGGCCCATTCTTCGTTAACTGCATCGTATGCGCCAACAGCTGCGATCGAGCCCCAGCCCTGAGCGTACTTCAGGCCACCAACAACGTGTGGTGTGTAGTCATCGATAACGCCGTTGAAATCAACGTCTTTGTCGTTACCCTGTTCAAGAGCGATTACAGCCGAGAAGCCGTTGCCGCCAGTGAAAGTGTAGCTGATTGCGTTGGTGCGGTAACCGCCAGCAAGGATCACGTCGTCGTTGATGACGTCGCCGAGGTAACCAGTGAAGGTTACGAAGTTCGACTCATCGAGACCGAGGCGCAGGCCGCCGAGCTGGATGTATGCGTAACGAAGATCGCCCGACGAACCGTTGGTACCGTCGTTCCAGTCGTAACGAGTTTCAGCAAAAGTCTTGAGGGTACCGAGTTCGGTTTCCGAAGCAGTCGAGAAACGAAGCGTGAAACGTGCCTTCTGAGCGTAGGTGTCACGATCCTTGCCACCGAGGGTGATCGAATTACCATCAACACCGCGGCTGATGCTACCGCCACGAGCGTAAACGTCATCGCCACCAGCAACGTCGTAACGAACATAGCCCGATACGCGCAGGCAGGTTTCGGTGCCTGGGATGTAGAAGTAGCCAGCGCCGTAAGCATCGCAAACGCGGACATATTCAACTGCTTCTGGCTCTGGTGCGACGATTGCGTCGGCAGCCTGAGCGCCGGAAGCTGCAACCAGAGCTGCAGCGGAGCCGAGGAGAAGGCTCTTGATGTTCATTTCTGACCTCCAGTCAAAGTTAAAAATGGGTCTGGGCATTCTGATTTGGCTGAAGGACAACCTGTCCCCATCCCCTGATGAAAAAGTCGCCCCGAAGCGCTCCTTCTTCTGGATGTGAAGATACTCGCCAACTTTTTCGTTTCAACATCGAATATCACTCCCAACCTTTCTGGAGCCTCTATGAGGGACGGTTGTTGCAGAAATGACACGAAATTGCCCCCTTTGGAGTGTGGATTTTAGGTTTTGTTAATGTTTGTAAACGCCAATTAACGGGTCTTAATGATTGAAAACATGTATTTTTTGACTCTTACGCACAGATTGGCGCCCGAATCCTGCTGCTACTGAGCCAAATATGGCATCCGTCCCCACTTAATAAGCGCGATAAATCCTGCGACTGCTCAAAACCATCCGAATCTCTGTCTGGACACGGAGTGTGTCCGTTGTTTCAGATGAGGGCAAAAGCCCGTAATTCCGGCTTATTCACACGCGCCTATATATAAAAGGTGAAATTATGCTGGGAATTTTACGGTAAGCTGCGCAAATCGCTTGAAATGATGAAGCGTACCGGCTATCTCGCCTTTACCGGAGAGGTGGCCGAGTGGTCGAAGGCGCTCCCCTGCTAAGGGAGTAGACCTCATAAGGGTCTCGTGGGTTCGAATCCCATCCTCTCCGCCATCGCCAAACCGGCGACCTTTGACCTTCCAGGCAGTGTTCTTCCCTTAGAATAGCTTACCATTGTCCGCCTAACAGCGCATGAAACCTCCGTTTTGAGGCTTGGCCGATTCTTGTCATTTTCTGATTCAAAAACCTGAAATCAATCAAGGTATTGTATTTATTTCCCTTTTTTGACCGCGGTCGATTCTTGACTGGAGGTCAGAAATGAACATCAAGAGCCTTCTTCTCGGCTCCGCTGCAGCTCTGGTTGCAGCTACCGGCGCTCAGGCCGCAGACGCAATCGTCGCGCCAGAGCCAGAAGCCGTTGAATATGTCCGCGTTTGCGATGCTTACGGCGCTGGCTACTTCTACATCCCAGGCACCGAAACCTGCCTGCGCATCCATGGTTATGTTCGTTACGACGCAGCTGCTGGCCGTGATCCTTACTCAAGCGTTGATGCAAAGACCTGGAGCAAGAACACACGCTTTACGCTCCGCACGTCGACTGCTTCGGAAACCGAACTCGGCACCCTTAAGACCTACACTGAAAACCGCTTCAACTTCACGAACGGCGATCAGGGCAGCCACACACTGAACTTTGCTTACATTCAGCTCGGTGGTCTGCGTCTCGGCCTCGATGAATCGGCATTCCACACCTTCACCGGCTACCTCGGCGACATCATCAACGATGACGTGGTTGCTGCTGGCGTCTACCGCACTAACCTGATCAGCTACACCTTCACCGGTGGCAACGGCTTCTCGGCAGTTCTATCGCTCGAACAGGGCGGCGACGGCTACCAGACAGACGGTGATTTTGATGGTGACGGCATTATCGAAACTGCACTATTCGATAACCGCATTGAAGACTACATGCCGCACGTTGTCGGTGGTCTTAAGTATGCACAGGGTTGGGGTTCGATCGCAGCTGTTGCTGCCTATGATTCCAATCTCGAAGAATGGGCTGGTAAGGTTCGTTTGGACGTAAATGTAACTGACCAGTTCTCGGTCTGGGTACAGGGCGGCTACTCTTCTTACGAAGCTCCTATCGGCATGTACGGCAACTGGGGCGGCGATTGGGCTGTCTGGGGCGGCGCAAAGTTCAAGGCTACCGACAAGGCAACCTTCAACCTTCAGGGCGCTTACGAAGATTGGGGCAAGACCGCAATCGCAGCAAACGTTGCGTATCAGCTGGTTCCTGGTTTCACCATCACGCCAGAAATCAACTACACCCGTTGGGATAGCGATCATCCACTCCGTCAGGCTGGCATTATCGAAAACAAAGATGCGTTCGGCGGCATCATCCGCTTCCAGCGTTCGTTCTAATCAGAACTACGCTTAAGCATCTGACGCCAGCGGGAAACCGTTGGCGTCAGTCATTCGGGGAGCGTTCACGAAAACGTGAACACTGATTCTTGTGAGATGGGGATCTCGACGGAATCGGAATGAGGGAGTTGCGGGGACGAACAATGGGGGGCAATGGGTTCTAATTAAGGATCGAAACATGTCTCCACATAAAGTTAGCTCACTTATCTTGTACTCGATGAATTATTTCTTTATGCATGCTTCCCATAAAAAAGTGGGGGACTTGCTATGATCGTCGTTGGGGGCACGAGGATCGATGGAGGCGAAGGTTATTCGCCGGTTATCGATTACAACCTTGAATATACATCCGTAAAAAGCCTGAAGCACCGGCTCGTAGAGCAGTTTTCTTTGGCAGAATTAGCCGGAAAGTATATCAACATCCTTTGGGATGATGGCTCACACAAGTATAATGTGAAATCGTTCCTTGGTGAGATCGACGAAATTTTGAAAGGCATTCGCTTTTCTGGTTTCGATCAAGAAATGCTCGACTCCGTCATAGGTTCGCTTCGTGAGCGCGGCAACAGCAATGCAACCATCAATAGAAAGATGGCTGCGCTGAGCAAGCTGCTGCGAAAGGCGCACAAAATGGGGGACGTTTACAGTCTGCCGGAGTTTGTCCGACAGAAAGAGCGGGCGGGACGCATCCGTTTTCTCGAACATGAAGAAGAGAAGCGCTTATTTGCTGCTGTCAAATCGCGTTGCGAGGATAGCTACCGCCTGTCGGTTTTCCTTGTCGACAGCGGCTGCCGTCTTGGCGAAGCAATTGGCCTCACCTGGAATGATATTCAGGAGCATCGCGTTACATTCTGGCTGACCAAGTCAAACCGCAGTCGCACTGTTCCACTGACTAAACGTGCACGAAAATCTACTGAAATTGCGCATGAGCGGCTGAAGGGGCCCTTCTCCATGCTCAATCAGGTGCGGTTCCGCCAAATATGGAATGATGCGAAAATCGAGGTAGGACTTGGCACTGATGACCAAGTCGTTCCACATATTCTGCGCCATACATGCGCGTCGCATCTCGTTCGCGGCGGCATAGATATACGGCGTGTGCAGATGTGGCTCGGTCACCAGACTCTGCAGATGACAATGCGTTACGCCCACCTTGCCACACATGATCTCGATTCCTGCGTCAAGGTTCTGGAGATTCGCTAAGGTAAATCTCCCAAAGAGAGGGTTTCGCGACATATGCGCGAAATCAAGTAACGAAGCTATGTTAAGTTATGTGTATTCATGTGCCATCGATACATGAATAATGGACTATGTCGGTTTAGTGGAAACATCGATTGCTGACCTATGGAGCATCACGAGCACGTTTTTCTCCGGGCACGAGCGCGTCGTTCGACTGGTGATTGACGATAAGAGCTCGCACAGTTCTTGATGACAGGCAGTCGTGTAATTTCTGCGAAGAACAGCTGCGCGCCACCGACATTGAACCATTGCAACAGATACTCGCGCCGTAATATTTCGATACGACATACGTTCGGCTTGAGAACCGTCTCTAGCGTTAGAGATGTTCTTGAAAGCACTCACAGCAAATAGTGTGAAGCGGCTTTCGCAAGGGCAATACGTAAAAACAAATATTTACAACGGTTCCGACGATTTAATCTTAACTGGAACCGCTTTAAACGATCAGCTAAACGCTAACTCCCTCCGCAAATTTTCCAAATGCTGCGATCTTGTCTTTGAGACGAATACAGGTGAGCCGTTTTTGCATTTGATGCAGATAGAGATCGTGTGACACGTAATCATAAATTTCGAATAAGCGATGTGGCAAGGCTTGTCACAAGTTGCTATGCCTGTCTGATCCTTTATCGGGTGCCGGGGCACTGAACCAGTCGGTGAGATCGCATCGCTGTTACCATTCTGCTGCTCTGTCCCATCAGACCAAGTTGACCGGAAACACTATGGCATCGCCTCGTCTTACGCCGCTTGTTGAAAGCCTCCCCTCCACTGTCCCTTTTGTTGGCCCAGAAACGCTCGAACTTCAGCGTCGCAAGCCTTTTTCGGCTCGTATAGGCGCAAATGAAAGCAGCTTCGGCCCTGCTCCCTCTGTCATAGAAGCCATGCGACAAGAGGCTTCCGAAGTATGGAAGTATGGTGATCCGGAGAACTATGCGCTGCGTCATGCAATTGCAGCTCATCACAATGTAAAAGCCGAAAATGTCATGCCAGGTGCAGGCGTCGACGCTTTACTTGGTCTTGTGGTGAGGCAATATGTTCAGCAAGGCGACAAAGTCATCAACTCGCTTGGCGGCTATCCGACATTCAACTATCACGTCGCAGGTTTCGGCGGAACATTGCTGACGGTCCCATATAATCAGGATAGGCCTGACCTGGACGCATTGATCGAAAAGGCGCGTAAGGAAAATCCGGCGCTGCTTTACATCGCCAACCCAGATAATCCCATGGGTACTTGGCACGAAGGGTCGGATATTCAGACGTTTATTGAACGCATTCCAGAAACCACAATGCTTATTCTCGATGAGGCCTATTGCGAAACTGGCCCCGCATCTGCATTCCCAGCCTTTGAACTGGATCGCCCGAACATCCTGCGCATGCGCACTTTCTCAAAAGCTTATGGACTTGCAGGGATTCGAGTTGGTTATGTTCTGGGCTGCGCCGATGCGATCAAGTCTTTCGACAAGGTTCGCGATCATTTTGCCGTTAATCGGATTGCCCAAGCTGCAGCAATCGCGGCGTTGAAAGATCAGAATTATTTGCGTGGTGTGGTCAATAAAATCCATGCTGGACGAGATCGAATCGCAATTGTTGCGACGCGTCATGGGTTGAAGCCTATCCCCTCAGCTACAAATTTCGTCACTATTGATTGCGGGCATGATGGAACTTTCGCAACTGCCATTCTCAATGGGCTAATTGAGCGCGATATTTTTGTCCGCAAACCCGGTGCTCCGGTGCTGGATCGTTGCATTCGTGTGAGCGTTGGCATCGATAAGCAGATGGACATATTTGAAGCAGCACTGCCTGAAGCAATTGCTGACGCCCGAAAAGCCCTGAACATCGCCTAACTGCGGAGAATCCAATGTCTGATCAACATGATACCCAACCTCGCAATGTTCTGTTTGGTACACTTGCCGGCCTTTGTGGTGCTCTCGCAATAGCTGCGTATGCGGGTGCGGCGCATGGAGGTGAGAATCATTTAGGTGCGATAGCGCCGCTGCTTATCGGCCACGCTCCTGCCCTTCTGGTGTTGTCATTGATTGTTCCTAACAGCCGCATTGCGAATATTGGTGGTGCGTTATTAGTGGCTGGACTGGTGCTATTCTGCGGTGATCTGTTCATGCGAGACATGACCGGCAACCGACTTTTCCCAATGGCAGCTCCTACAGGGGGAAGTTTGATGATTTTGGGCTGGCTTGTGGTTGGCATCAGTAGCTGGTTCAAGAGAGCCTGAAACCGTCTCACTTCGCAGGAACACTGCTACTTAGTTTAAACGTTACGGCAACGGCGCTCTAAAAGAAGAAGGGGCCTTGCAGATCTGCAAGGCCCCTTCTCTCTAAAACGGTGTAAGTTCAAGCCGACTTATAAGCCGTCCCAGATTTAAAATTTTTAAGCAGAACACGGTTTCCGTCATTTCATTTAACAGGAAAGCTCCAAAATTACGAGTTGCCCTTTAGCCGTGCGTTGCAAAGGCTGTAGTAACCGCCGCCCTTCTGAACCCACTTCAGACCGCCCAATGCATTTGCATCCTTGGCTGCATGATACTGCTCAAGGCAGGTATGCATGCGGGCCTTGCCTGGAGATTCGCTCGAAAACTTCGACGAAACTGCTGTCGGAAACTTCACGCCGCGTGGTGCGGCTGCGGTTGGTGCCGCAGGTTCCGAATTACCGTCGGTGGTCAGAGCAACTGGATCAGCGCCTGGGCCACATTCCGATTTGCGGAAATCATTCCATTTCGTGCCACCATCGGTACCGGCATCTTTAGCTGCCTGATACTTGGCGCTGCACTGCTTCATTGTGAGGCTCTTCGCCCCATCATCCGCTGCTGGTGCGGCTGCATTTTTAGCTGGTGCTGCCGCTTTCTTCGCTGGCGCTGCAGGTGCCGCTGGAGCGGCTGCGGCATCGTCACCGCATTGCGTCTTGCGGAAATCATTCCACTTAGCATCGCCCAGTGTTCCAGCATCTTTGGCCGCCTGATACTTCGCACTACATTCTTTCATAGTCAGCGCACTTGCCGGTGATGAAAAAACAAAGGCAGATGCGCTCAAAATGATTGCTGTGCCAGCCAAGGCTGTGATGGTACGAATAGACATCTCGTCGCTCCCTGTCGGATACGGGCTATTGAATTCGTTGCTCTTGAGCGCATTTCGATCTGATTTTTCAGATCTGCGCGCCTCAACTCTTTGCTTCAATGCGCATCTTTTCCGAAAACCGTTTCACACTTTTCGGGATGCACTCCAGAACGGCTCAGTTAAGATTGAAACGTCCTAACCGTTCCGTCTCTACGCATTATCCTTACGCAAAATTGCCGCGCAGTTTTGTCGGAAATGCTTTTTTGGTTCGTTCGCAGATCGCTTATCGCGACAATCAAAACATCAGTCTGCTTTGCCGGTCTTTATACCTTTTAAAGTTTCGCATCCACCAACTAGCTTGATGCCAGGCAAGTTGACTGTCAATCAGTTGCTTAATATTACCACTGTCTACAATACAAAATTTCTAACTGTCATTCTTTAGACGTTACGTAAATTTGAATGACACAAAGTAAATATATAGTAGTTCCAAACTCTTGTCCTGTCTTTATTGGAACAGAGTTAAAATGCGGGGACATCCAAGTGACACAACGGATCATGATCATTGGCGGCGCTGGCTCGGGGAAGTCTACCCTTGCAAGCATGCTCGGAAAAATCAGTGGTCTACCTGTGATTCACATCGACACCATTTACTGGGAAGCCAACTGGGTTATGCGCCCGCGCAACGAGATCGGCCGTCTTACGAACCAGGTTGCTGATCGCGATGAATGGATATTCGAAGGCAATCATAGCGAAACAATGGCGCACCGCGCATCACGTGCCGATATGCTCATATTTCTCGATATTTCGACGCCGCGACGGCTCTGGCGAATCATAAGGCGAACGTTTCGCCATTACGGCCGGTCGCGCCCGGATATGGCTGAAGGCTGTGCAGAACGCTTTGATTGGGAATTTTTCAAGTTTGTCGCCAATTATCGTAAAAATGGCCGTATTCGGGCGCTTTCTTTTGTTGAAGAGGCTTCTTCCCACCTGCAAAAATATCATTTGCGCACGCCGGGCGATGTGAAGCGTTTTCTCGTTAAAGCACAACACGAAATATTATTAAAAAATTGACGCTTAGGAATTGCGTGAAATCAACAAAGCCCCACCTAAAATAACAATATTTCAAGCAGTGCGGGCATGTTCTCTGAATGCTATATTTGCGATGTCTCCCAAGACTTGACGCTGGCGCGTGGAGCACTCGCCCATCAGTACAGCGCGAATTTACTTGCACTCAGATGGCGGAACTTTAGTTCGAGCCATTTGTGCAATCTTGTCCGGATTACCGGTTTTCGCAGCTCTGGAGTTAAACGTGGCCGATATCGCAGATAGCGCCTCCCCGCTTGCTGATGTTACCAGCGCAATGGGTTTCGATCGTCACCGTCTTTACGAAGATGCGATCGCCATGCTGATTGGCACTTCCTTCATTGCGCTGGGCATTACGCTCTATAGTCAAGCGACGCTGATGACGGGTAGCACCGCTGGCATCGCCCTTTTGATCCAGTATGCCACCGGCATCGGATTTGGCCTGCTTTATTTTCTGATTAATTTGCCATTTTATTATTTTGCAGCAAAGCGTATGGGCTGGCCATTCACGATCAGGACATTCATCGCAGTCGCGCTGATGTCGTTCTTCGCAAAAGTCATTCCGTTATGTGTCGATTTCAGTTCGATCAACCCGCTCTTCGCAGCACTAATGGGGGGAACCTTGATGGGAATGGGGGTATTGGCATTGTTCCGTCACCGCTCCGGTGTTGGTGGCGTCAACATTCTCGCCCTTTATCTGCAGGATGCCTACGGCATTCGTGCTGGCTGGTTTCAGCTTGGACTCGATGTCCTCATCATGTTTGGATCGCTGTTTTTCATCCCTCTGGAAAACATGCTGCTTTCACTGGTGGGTGCGATAGCGATGAACGCCATCATTGCAATTAACCACAAGCCGGGGCGTTATCTCGGTATTAGCTAATAAAAAAGCCGCCTGATGAGGCGGCTTTTTTGTCAGTAATCAAGCAATCTTAGTGCGCAGTCATCCATTCGCGCGCACCGCGAAGAGCTGCAGCAAGCTCTGTCTTGCTCATGGTCGCCGCCACCTGATTGCGCATGAGCTCAGCTTTCTGATTACCACGAATGGCTGCGATGTTGAGCCACTTATGCGCTTCGACCACATCGATTTCACAGTCACGACCGATAGCGTATTTCAAACCCATCTCCAGCAGAATGCGATCCTGGGAACCTGCTTTGTCGTGCTGCGTAACGCTCTGAAACTGTGTCATTTTTCTTTGTCCCTGTTAAATCCCGAGAACCGTCCGCTCTTTGTTTCCGAGACTGGCTTTCACCGTCTTGGAACTGTCGGATCTGTCGTTCCGTTCATGGTCTTTAAGATAAGCGACAGGATTAAAATGCGCGTTAAAACAGATGCTTAACAAGGGGACAACGAAATCCCAACAAGGAGTAAACTTGGGAATTCGTTAAACATCCAAACCATCTGAATTACAGCGTTTTTCGGAAATAGGGATGTTTTTCACCTTCTCGCTTGGAAACCAGATGATAACCATGGTGCAGATTGATGTGCCAAAGCGTGTTCAGAACTGAATGAATGAGATCGATGTTCTAGCTTTTATTTACCCCGTATTTGGCTTCAAAGCCGCTTCACACTTTTGGCGATGCATTCTGGAAACATTGCTATCAGCGAATTCGAGCACGCAAATTATCCCTCTTCCGCTCCGACCAAAACTCGATTACGTTTACGTTTGCGTAAGTATTCTGCAAGGCCTGAAACCTTGTGGCATTTTGGGAGGAATGCATGATCCGCAATTTTATTATGGGAATGACTGCAGCTGTTGCATTGACGGCGGGTCTGTCTGCTCCAGCATTTGCCGATGAGGCAATTGTAGGCACATGGAAGCGTCCAAACGGCACGATCATCAGCTACGCTGCATGTGGTGGCGGCAAATACTGCGGCACCGTGCAGACCGGTGAGTATAAGGGCAAGTCAATCGGCTCGATGTCCGGTAAAGACGGCACCTATAAGGGCGAAGTCAACAAGCTTGATGAAGGCAAGACCTATACCGGCAAGGCCAGCGTTAAAGGCAACACGCTATCGCTATCCGGATGCGTTATGGGCGGATTGATCTGCAAGAGCGAAAGCCTGACACGCCAATAAGCAATGCATGAGAGCAGCAATTAAAGCACCGATCTGACAGAAGCAGATCGGTGCTTTATTATTTTTCCGCGCATCTGAACCGAGAGGCCGTTCGGGATGCGCTGTAGAAACCGCTATTTAGCGAGCCTTCTGGCCGAACAGGATTTTCTGAGCTTCCTTGTCATTTGCCAGATTAGACTTTTCTCGCTCTTCTTTGCCGACCACAAGGCCACGCTGCACAGCCGGACGCGTGTTCATCGTTTCATGCCAGCGCTTGAGGTTTGGAAAATCTTCCAGATTCTGATCATAATTCTTGTAAGCATTGATCCAGCCGATACTCGCCATGTCAGCAATAGAATATTCGCCTGTAATATATTCCTTACCTTCAAGCTGACGGTTCAGGACGCCATAGAGGCGATTAACCTCATTGGTGTAGCGATCAATACCGTACTGCACCTTTTCCGGCGCATAGACACGGAAATGTCCGGCCTGCCCCGACATCGGCCCAAGTCCGCCCATCTGCCACATCAGCCATTCATCGACGGCCACACGCTTGCGTTCATCGGTCGGATAAAACTTGCCGAACTTTCGACCGAGATATTGCAGAATGGCACCCGATTCAAACACCGAAATTGGCTCGCCGCCCGGGCCTTCAGGATCAATTATGGCTGGCATACGATTATTCGGCGCAATTTTGAGAAAATCCGGCTGAAACTGATCACCTTTGCCGATATTCACATATTTGACTTCATAAGGAACACCAAGCTCCTCCAGCATAATGCTAATCTTGAAGCCGTTCGGGGTAGGCCAATAGTAAAGCTCAATGGGTTTTGTCTGTTCAGCCATGGGTATCTGTCTCCCGCTTTCTTGGCTTTGTCCGCATTTCCGATGCGGGCTAACATAGGCTCCGTGTAGCCCGGCACAAGAGCGAAGCGATCAAGTTAATGAAACATCAATATTTTTGAACGCCGGATGAATGCGGCTCTCAGGAGCAGTTCAGGTGAGACCCGTAAACTCAAACCCGTAGAACGAACAATTTCGATAGTCGGGGGAACCATGCTGCTGTGGCGCGTTACAATAGTCTGTCTGATGATCGCGGGGATTGCGATCATTGCTGGCCTTTTTGTTGATCGAAAATATGACGTTTATCGTGATCAGCCAGTCGTTGCCCCCATTACAGCGATGCACCTCAAGCATATGAGCGGAGGCCAACAATTATGATGTCCCGCTTTCGTATCTCCGTAAGTATTGCACTTCGCGTTCTGCTGTTCACTGCCGTATTCACTGGGCCTGCTGCAACATTCGCCTATACGCAAATCGGCCAGAAAGCACATATAAGCGGGGCCGGTCTTGTGCTTTATGTGAGCCTGCAAAGAAGTGCATAAACAGGGACATGCGACTGTCATGGAGTTTGCTATACTAAGCCATGACACAGCGAATCGAACAAACTTTCATCCCTGATATCAAAACCCCTCCCTTTGTGGAGCCGGAAGTTTTTACCGATGCAGGCGCGGCGGTTGCCGCGCTGCGCAAGCTTTATGATCGTAATACCGAATTTCTGCGCAAGGCTTTTGAGCAGCTTGCACGGGGTGAAGTTCGCCCGCAACGCTATCGCGCATTTTATCCTGAAATCTGCCTATCTACTTCCAGCTTTGCCCACGTGGATACGCGTCTCGCTTTCGGTCATGTGACCACACCCGGAGACTATTCGGCCACGATCACGCGGCCAGATCTCTTCGATCATTATCTCAACGAGCAAATCCGCCTTCTGATGCGCAATCATGGCGTAGCAGTCACGGTTCGGGAATCGGCCACGCCAATTCCTATTCATTTTGCTTTCATTGAAGGTACTTATGTCGAGGCATCGGTTGCCAATGCCTTCACGCATCCGTTGCGCGATCTGTTCGATGTACCGGATCTGGCGGCAACCGACGACAAGATCGTCAATGCAGATTTCGATCCAATTCCCGGTGAACCAATGCCGCTGGCACCTTTCACCGCGCAGCGCGTGGACTACTCGCTGCACCGCCTTGCGCACTATACGGCGACAAGCCCCAAGCATTTCCAGAATTTCGTCCTGTTCACCAACTACCAGTTCTACATGGATGAGTTTTGTGATTATGCCCGTAGGCTTATGGCAGAAGGCGGCGGTGGATATGAAAGCTTTGTCGAGCCCGGCAATGCGATAACGCGCGCAGGTGAATCGGCGCCCAGCAGCGGAATTCCACTACAACGCATGCCGCAGATGCCAGCTTATCATCTGCAACGCGCTGATCATTCTGGTATTACAATGGTCAATATTGGCGTCGGCCCTTCCAATGCCAAGACCATCACAGACCACATCGCGGTGCTGCGTCCACACGCATGGCTAATGCTGGGTCATTGCGCAGGTCTGCGCAACAGTCAGCAGCTTGGTGATTATGTGCTGGCGCATGCTTATATGCGCGAAGATCACGTCCTTGATGACGACCTTCCTGCATGGGTTCCTCTGCCAGCGCTTGCCGAAATTCAGGTAGCACTTGAAGAAGCTGTCGAAGAAATCACCGGTCTTGAAGGCTATGATCTCAAGCGCATTATGCGCACCGGCACGGTCGCGACAATCGATAACCGGAATTGGGAACTTCGCGATCAGCGCGGTCCGGTTCAGCGTCTTTCGCAAGCGCGTGCGGTTGCGCTGGATATGGAATCGGCCACGATTGCCGCCAACGGCTTCCGCTTCCGCGTTCCTTACGGCACACTTCTCTGCGTTTCCGACAAACCGCTCCATGGCGAACTGAAACTGCCGGGCATGGCGACAGAATTCTATAAGCGTCAGGTCGCTCAGCATTTGCAGATCGGTATTCGCGCGATGGAAAAGATCGCGGCAATGCCGGATGAGAGACTGCATTCACGCAAGCTCAGAAGCTTCTACGAGACAGCCTTCCAATAAAAATAAGTCAGTAGGGCAATAGGTGAGTGGGGTAGTATGTTTTTCGCGAATACATACTACCCTCTCTCCATCATGGCGCCGTAATCAGCGACTAGACGCGTATCATGTCAAAACGCCGGGAAAACCTTTCACTTTTTCTGCTAATCACCGCTGTTCTGGTGTCAGTTCCACTTGTGCTTGGCTTTCTCGGATCAGCGCATCCCGCGCTTGATTCATTCGCTCATTTCCGTCCATATCTTGCAATTCTGATGGCATTGCTCGCAATCCCGCTTTTGTTCACAATGATGCGGCGCGAAGGTGCAATGATCCTGTTGTTTGCGATCCTTGCATTCAGCACGACACTTGGTGCGGCACGCAATTTGCTTGATGGATCAACCTCTGCACAGGCTAATGTTCCTGTGGCAGGTGCGCGCTATAGTCTGGTTCAGATCAATCTGCGCTACAATAATCCTGAGCCAAAGCGCGTGTTGCAAATGATCGCGCAGGAAAAGCCTGACGTCATCACCTATCAGGAAGCTGGTTCAGACTGGGCCACGTGGATCGACATTCTGAAGGGCACCTACCCTTATCATTTTGAATGTCACAAAGACGGGAGTAATATGGGTGTCGGCATTCTGTCACGCCGCCCCTTCAGCGAAGGTAGCGAGCAGACCTGTCTTGACGATGACCGCCTTGCCATGACTTCCATCGATTTCAGCGGCACAAGGGTCAATGTCGCAGCTTATCACTCGGTCCTGCCATGGCCTTTTAGTCAGGCGACTGTCATCAATGCGCTGGTGCCGGAACTGCAAAAGATCACCGGTCCTTCAATCATTGCCGGTGATTTCAATGCTACGCCGTGGAGTAATGCAGTCTATCGCATCGAAAAAGCGTCGAGTACAAAAGCCATCACCGGTATTGGTGGCACATGGATGCCCCAAAGTCTGCCTGTAAAACTCGCATCTTTCATTGGCCTGCCAATTGATCAGATTTTGGTGAGTCCTGACATCGAAGCCCCTGTCGCCGCTTCACGCGAAGAAGCTGGTTCCGATCACCTGCCAGTAAGGCTAGAGTTTTCAGTTCCCTTGCCTCAACGACAAGATGAAGACGAACCAGAAACCCAATCAGTTATGCTCCAATAAAAAAGGCGGTTTAAAACCGCCTTTTGTTAACTCTGCTTTCCCGTGAACATTACATGTTTACGTAAACAGGTCCCTCGCCGCCTTGTGGCGGAACCCAGTTGATGTTCTGGTTCGGGTCCTTAATATCGCAAGTCTTGCAGTGGACGCAGTTCTGCGCGTTGATTACAAAACGAACATCCTTGGCCTGCGGATCAGCCGCTGAATTGCCATCAGCATCAACCCACTCATAAACACCTGCCGGGCAGTAGCGTGTCGATGGTCCTGCAAAGACGTCGTGTTCAGATATCTGCTGCAGCTTCATGTCCGCGACCTGCAGATGAACAGGCTCGTTTTCATCGTGATTGGTGTTCGACAGAAACACTGATGAGAGGCGGTCAAAAGTCAGCACACCATCCGGCTTTGGATAGGTAATCTTTTTGTGCTTCGCTGCCGGTTCCAGTGCCTGCGCGTCGGTCTTGCCATGCTTCAACGTACCGAAGAACGAAAATCCGAAAAGCTGGTTGGTCCACATATCGAGGCCACCAAGCGCCACACCCACGACCGTTCCGAACTTGGACCACAATGGCTTGACGTTGCGGACTCTTTTGAGGTCCTTGCCAATTGCACTGTTGCGCCAGCTGTTTTCGATCTCGATCGGCTCATCATTGGCTCGATCAGCGGCAAGAGCCTCTGCAATCTTATCGGCAGCAAGAATGCCCGACAGGACTGCATTATGGCTCCCTTTGATGCGTGGTACGTTCACAAAACCGGCCGAACAGCCGATTAGTGCGCCGCCAGGGAAGGAAAGCTTTGGTACCGACTGGAAGCCACCTTCAGTAATGGCGCGAGCGCCATAGGACAACCGCTTGCCGCCCTCAAAAGTATCCCGGATCGCTGGATGTGTCTTGAAACGCTGAAACTCTTCGAACGGAGCCAGATACGGGTTCTTGTAGTTGAGATGCAGCACGAAGCCGACCGCAACCATATTGTCTTCGAGGTGATAGAGGAATGAGCCGCCACCGGTCTTCATATCGAGCGGCCAGCCAAACGAATGCTGCACCAGACCCGGCTTATGCTTGGATGGATCAACCTGCCAAAGTTCCTTGAGGCCGATACCAAATTTTGCTGGCTCGCGACCTTCATCAAGCTTGAACTTCGCTATCAGTTCCTTGGCAAGCGAACCGCGCGCACCTTCCCCGATCAACACATATTTGCCGAGCAGAGCCATGCCGCGCGTATAGTTCGGACCGTGTGTGCCATCGCGTTCAATGCCCATGTCGCCAGTTGCGACACCAATCACAGCGCCTTCATCATTATAAAGCACTTCAGTCGCCGCAAAGCCCGGATAGATTTCAACGCCAAGTTCTTCAGCCTTGGTACCAAGCCAGCGGCAGACATTGCCAAGAGACACAATGTAATTGCCATGATTGTTCATCAATGGCGGCATGGCGAAATTCGGTAGACGCACCGAGCCTGCAGGACCGAGCAGCAGAAAATGATCTGCGGTTACTGGTGTTTTGAACGGGTGTCCCTCTTCATCACGCCAGCCCGGCAGCAGTTGATCGATACCACTTGGATCGACGACTGCGCCTGACAGAATATGAGCGCCGACTTCCCCGCCCTTTTCAAGAACGACGACTGAAAATTCGGGATTGATTTGTTTGAAACGGATAGCCGCAGCAAGGCCAGCAGGGCCTGCGCCAACAATCACAATATCAAATTCCATGCTCTCGCGCTCGGGAAGCTCCTGGCTCACGATTGCTGGGGCTTCGGACATTTGTGCCTCCGTCGGGTTTACATTTTCCCCTCACTATTTCAGCGCGGGCAATGCATCCAATTGTTTTTGCTCATGAACCTATCGCGAATGGGGATAAACCATATTCGGACAGGCCTTGTTTCCCCTTAAAACGCTTTCAATCCGAATACATCAGATCGCGCCCTAACGTTTTGTTCTAACGCGCATCATATCCGAAAACGCTCTTACTTATTCCGCATGCGCTCCAGTTGCTTTACCCTCTCGCAGAGTTAAAGACTGTCGCATATGCGTCCAATTGTCCAAAATCACTGCAAAAAGTACCTTCATAGTATTGACCTTAACGTAAACGTCAATTCTTAAACGGCCAACCGTCTGGTTGTGGGCTATTGTGACGCAACGCATCGTCCCTTCATAAAAATATTAGCTCTCAGTTTTGGGAGACATGCAGGTTGGATTCTACGCATGTCTTTATCCGAAAACCGGTTCCTACTTTGGGGAGACATGCTTTAATCACTCTATAAACCGGAATTATGCGCTACGCTCTTGCAATCGACGTCAAAATTCGCCACCTCAATCTGTGAGGTAAAAACATGATCGATGACCGGGAAACACTGGAAATGGAAGGTCTGCTTCGCTTTTACGCGGAAGCGGGCGTCGACATGCCACTTTCCGACACGCCAATCGATCGCTTTGCAGAACCACAGCGTCAGCTGGCACGGTCGGCACCAGCGCAGGAAGACAGATCTACGGCGCAAACAGACCGCGCGCGTCCGCAACAACAGCAGCCGCGCCAAGCAGCAGTCCCCTCACCCACAAGCCGCCCTGTGCAGGCTGCAACTGACGTTCCAGACGGCGCGCAGATCGCGCTTGCCCGTGAAGCAGCTTCCCAAGCTGCAACGCTGGAAGAACTGCGCGAAAAGCTCGCAGCATTTGATGGCTGCAATCTAAAGTTCACTGCAAAAAACCTCTGTTTTGCAGACGGCGATCCATCGTCAGACATCATGTTTGTCGGTGAAGCGCCGGGGCGTGATGAGGACATAGAAGGACTACCGTTCGTCGGTAAATCCGGACAGCTGCTCAACCGAATGATCGAGGCTATTGGTCTCAAGCGCGAGAATGTCTATATCGCCAACACAATTCCATGGCGTCCGCCGGGCAATCGTACACCCACGCCGGTCGAAACTGAATTGTGCCGCCCATTTATTGAACGGCAGATTGAACTTGCGGCACCGAAAATACTGGTCGCACTGGGCGGTCCTGCCGGTAAGGCGTTGACGGGGGCGGCTGAAGGTATTTTGCGCCTGCGCGGCAACTGGAAAGTGCATCGCACGCCTTCAGGCATTGAAATTCCTGTTATGCCAACACTGCATCCGGCTTATCTGCTGCGCACGCCCGCACAGAAGCGCTTTGCCTGGCGTGATTTTCTCGCTGTAAAAATGAAGCTCGCCGAATTAGGCGATTGATATTCCTTCATTTCGGTGGCATCGGCAGCAAGACTGTCACCAACATGCCGCAAACATGCAGTAGTTCGCATTTTGAACGGTGCCTGACGGTAACAGGTATTCTTTAAATATAGTCCGTGTGGACAATATAGCCCTTCGTGGAGTTCATCATGGCTGGACAGCTCCTGCCCATTGCCGCCTTGTTGGCAAGCACATTTCTCATGCTGCTTGCAGGTGGGCTTGCGGGTATTCTCCTGCCCATCCGTGGCGGGATCGAAGGCTGGTCGACCACGACTATCGGTTGGATGGGAACTTCCTATTCACTGGCTTTCACAATGGGCTGCATCCTGATCCCACATCTGGTGCGACGCGTCGGGCATGTGCGCGTGTTTTCAGCCTTGCTGACACTCCTCTCCATTGCACTGCTCCTGCATTCACTGATCATAAGCCCTTATGCCTGGATGATCTTTCGCGGCATAGCAGGCTTCTCGCTTGCCGGCTCCTACATGATTATCGAAAGTTGGCTGAATGAACGCGTTACAAATGAAACGCGTGGCAAGATTTTCTCGTTCTATATGATCATCACCATGCTTGGTCTGATGTGTGGACAATATATCCTGCCATTTGGCGATGCGACGACCGTTACGCTCTTCATCGTCTGCGCCATCATCTATGCAAGCGCCCTGCTGCCGACTACACTTTCAAGTGCGCAATCGCCAAACCCGCTTACTCAGGCTTCACTCGATTTGAAAGGCCTCTATCGCCGCTCTCCGGCTGCCGCCATTGGCTCTTTCATTGCTGGTATTGTGGCTAGCACATGGAGCTTTCTCGCTGCGATCTATGGCGAAATGAATGGGCTTACAACCTTTGGCATCGCGACCATGCTTGCCTGCGCCATGATCGGTGGCGCAATTTTTCAGTACCCAATCGGTCGTGCCTCTGACCTCGTAGACCGTCGAATTGTGATGGTCATAGCCGGTGTTATCGGGTTTGTCCTGTCGGCTGTCATGCTGTTGATTCATCCAACATCGCCTTACGCGCTTTACATCATGATGTTTCTTTTCGGCTCTGTGCTCTACCCGATCTACAGTCTCAATGTAGCGCACGCCAATGACTACGCCGATGCCAATGAATTTGTGAAAATCTCCGGCGGATTGCTGATAATCTATGGCTGCGGCAGTGTGCTTGGACCGGCAATTTCAGGCCCTATGATGGATCTCATCGGCGCGTCTGGCTTCTTCGTGACCATGGCCGTTGCCTATGCAATCTACGGATTACACGCCTTCTGGCGTATTCGGCGGTTCGAGCGTCCTGCAATCAGTGATCAGAAAACTGAATTCAAGTTCCATACGCCCGATGGTCAATCGACACCCGAAACAATGCAGCTTGATCCGCGCGCTGAGGGACCGCCGGGGCAAGCATGAGGTTACTGTGACTGTTGGGGGGTATTAGCCTTGTGTGGTTCAATCGCCAGCTGATGCTCGCGGTAGATGATATATCCGCCGGCTGCCATGACAATGGCACTGCCTATGAGCATTTCAAAAGTCGGAATATCACCAAAAAACAGAAAGCCTATCCCCAGGCCAAGCAGCATTGATGTGTATTCAAATGGTGCAATCGTGCTCATCGGTGCATGCCGATAGCATTCGGTCAGAAGGATTTGAGCGATACCACCAGCAATACCCGCACCAATCAGCATTGCGAGCTGTGGTCCGGTCGGCATAACCCAGCCGAACGGAACACTGACCAGCGCAATAACACTGGCGGAAATCGAGAAATAGATAACGATTGTCGAGGTGCGCTCTGTCTGCACAAGGCGACGCACCAGCATCATCGCAAAAGCAGCCATGACCGCCCCCCCAAGAGCCGCAAGCGCACCCATGGCTTCGTTATGTCCGACATTGCCTTCAGCAAATAAGGTCATGCGTGGCCAGATGATGATCATTACGCCTAAAAGGCCGATAATCACCGCACTCCAGCGATAAAGCCGGACGACTTCATGCAGGATTAGAGCGCCCAGCACCACAGCAATTAGGGGAGACGCGTAATTGATCGCAATTGCTTCAGGCAAAGGTAGCTTGGTCAGGGCATAAAAGCTCAGTGACATCGCACCCACGCCAACCATCCCGCGCCAGAAGTGACTGAATCCGTGACGGGTTTGAAGAATGCCGGAGAGTTGCCCGCGCAGAGCGAAATAGACAAGGATCGCCAGTACTGCGAAGAATGAACGGAAGAAGATCAATTGACCAAGTGGAATGCCCTCAGCAGCTTTGAGCAAGGTCGACATGCCCACAAAAACAGCGACAGAAGCGACTTTAAGGCTTATCCCCAACATCGGGTTGTTCTGAAGTAGATCAGGCTCGATAGTTTCGCTGACCTGAACATTTGCGGAGGCCGCGTCCGGAAGGGACTTCACAACGCAATTCCTTAATCGGGAGATATGGAGCATGGCGGGAAATTACAGTTATTGCGCTATCCATAGGCCTGTTCGTAATAAAGTTCCAGCCAAGCAGAGAGCGGCATGTAAAAAATATTGAGCAACTTCGCTTTTCTTGTCGTTTGCTAAAAAGCCGGATACGACTCTTGCATCGAAGTGCTTGGAGCGCCTTTCGATTTGATTGACCCCGATCGGCGCTCTCATGATTTATTTCAACGCGCATCTTGCCCGAAAACCGTTTCACACTTTTCGGGATGCGCTTCAAAGAAGAGTTTCGCAATGCGTACTGAAACTGGTCAGACATTCCGCCTCGAAGACTATCGCCCAACGCCTTACGCTATTCCAGAAACGAAACTCGACTTCATCCTTGAGCCGGAAAAGACAATCGTTCGCGCCCAACTGACCATCGAGCGCCGAGCGGGCACGCCTGCAGGAACGCCACTTATTTTGGACGGCGATGAGCTGAAGTTGATCAGTTTGAGCCTGAACGGAGCATCGCTTAGCGACAACGGCTATTCAGTGACGCCCGATCAGCTCGAAATCACCGACCTGCCCGATACAGACCGTTTTACGCTTGAGATCGTCACCGAAGTTAATCCGACGACAAATCGCCAGCTCTCAGGGCTTTATCGGTCGAGCGACGTCTATTGCACACAGTGCGAAGCGGAGGGTTTCCGTCGCATCACCTTTTACTATGACCGGCCGGACGTGCTTTCCGTTTATACGGTAAGCATTGACGCCAAGAAGACAGCCGCCCCAATTTTGCTCGCGAATGGCAATCCCGTTGAGCACGGTGTTGTGCCAAGCGATGCCGATCGGCATTTTGCCGTCTGGCATGACCCGCATCCGAAGCCGTCCTATCTCTTTGCCCTTGTCGCGGGTTCGCTCGATGTTGTGAAAGACCATTTCACCACGCAATCAGGACGCCCAGTCGATCTCGCTATTTATGTCGAGCATGGCAAACAGGATCGCGCGCTTTACGCCATGGATGCACTCAAGCGTTCCATGCGTTGGGACGAGGAAAAATTTGGTCGCGAATACGATCTGGACGTCTTCAATATCGTTGCAGTTTCCGACTTCAATATGGGAGCAATGGAAAACAAAGGCCTCAATGTCTTCAACGATAAATACGTGCTGGCTGATTCCGATACAGCAACGGACGTTGATTATGCAGGCATTGAAGCGGTTATTGCGCATGAGTATTTTCATAACTGGACCGGCAATCGCATCACGTGTCGCGACTGGTTCCAGCTGTGCCTCAAGGAAGGCCTGACGGTTTATCGCGATCACGAGTTTTCTGCGGATGAGCGCTCGCGCCCTGTGAAACGCATCGCGGAAGTGAAAATCCTGAAAGCGCAGCAGTTTCCGGAAGATAGCGGCCCCCTTTCGCACCCGGTTCGTCCGCGCGAATATAGCGAGATCAACAATTTTTATACGGCGACAGTCTATGAAAAAGGCTCGGAAGTCGTGCGCATGATCCGCACCATCATCGGTCCTGAATTATTCCGCAAAGGCATGGACCTCTATTTCGAACGCCATGACGGAGAAGCGGCGACCATTGAAGACTTCATCAAAGTTTTTGCTGACGTTTCTGGACAGGATTTCTCACAATTCTCGCTTTGGTACGATCAGTCTGGAACACCCAAAGTCGAAGCGAGTTTCGACTTTAATGCTGAAAAAGAAACCTTCACCATAGAGTTTGCGCAATCGCTCGCACCGACTCCTGGGCAGCCAACAAAGAAGCCAATGCATATTCCGATCGCCTTTGGCCTTCTGGGATCAAACGGCAAAGATATTCTGCCCTCATCAGTCGAGGGCGGAGATGCTCATGATGGTGTTATCCATCTACATCGGGCCTCGGAAACCATCGTCTTTCATGGCATCAAAGAGCGCCCCGTCCCGTCATTACTACGTGGCTTCTCCGCGCCAATCAATCTGATCTCCCCGCTGGATGCGGACGACCGTATATTCCTGGCATTGAACGACAGCGATCCTGTCGCTCGTTGGCAGGCCCTGACTGGCATTTTCACGCAAGCCCTGCTCGACGGTGCCAAACGTGTGCGGGGCAGCCATGAACCGGAAATTGACAACAGGATCATTGAACTTGCAGGGCGCGTTGCCTCCGACGAAACGCTTGATGCGGCCTTCCGAGCACTTTGTCTGACCTTACCGACTGAAAGCGATATAGCGCGTGAGATGGGTCACAATGTTGACCCTGATGCAATTCGCGCAAGCCGCGATCACCTCATCACGGCAATCGTATCCGCTTATGCGGGCAATTTCGCATCGCTTTATGCAAGCTTGCAGCAGGAAGGAACGTTCTCGCCAGATGCCGTATCAGCTGGCAAGCGCGCATTGCGCAACGTGCTTCTCGACTATCTCAGCCGACACGAAAACACCCCTGCCCGCGCTGCCCAGCAGTTTGCTGACGGCGATAACATGACCGATCGCGCAGCCGCTCTCAGCGTATTGGTGCATCGCTTTGGTGACAGCCATGAAGCTCAGGGCGCTCTTGCATCATTTGAAAAGCGGTTTGGTGACGACGGGTTAGTAATGGACAAGTGGTTTATCGTGCAAGCAACACGCCCCGGCGAAAAAGCGCTTGATGCCGTTCGTGCGCTTACTAAACACAAGCTCCTTTCGTTCGACAATCCAAACCGGGTACGTGCACTGATCGGGGCTTTTTCTGCAAGCAACCCAACCGGGTTCAATCGCAAGGATGGTGCGGCTTATAGTTTCTTCGCCGATATCATTCTCGCGATCGATCCGGAGAATCCGCAGCTTGCAGCGCGCCTTCTCACTGCTTTGCGCTCATGGCGCTCACTCGAAGATACGCGTCGTGAATATGCGCGTGCTGCACTGGCTCGCATCGCCGGAACTCCTAAGCTGTCGACCGATCTTCGCGACATCGTGGACCGAACCCTCGCCTGATTCGCGAATCATATATTGCTACTTGCTGATTCGTTACGCTCGGCCCCAAAATGGGCCGGGCGCAACCGTTCTGCCGTCATCCAAGAAAAACCGCATAAAACCTGCAAAGACTTACGGCTTTCATGAGTCTTTTCATGATGTTAGATGAGCACTCTCTCAAACTGATTCCGCTTAACAGGTTGAGATTCAACAGAAAAACCAAGTGCGGCGGCGGTGTTTTTTACATCTCGTTAACGAATTCACTGGACAGCGCGAATCACTTTTGATTCATTGAAGCTGTTCGGAGATGGCGTATTCCGAAACATTTTGAGTAGAGATTTCAGTTCAAGCAGTTTCGGGCGGACAGCGCTTCCGGCGCATCTTGGGAACTGTCACGGCAAATCAAGAGGGGCCAACAGATGGCAAGCACCGACGCGTACGACGCGACGGCGGGGAAGCATCGCGACTCGGGACGGAAGCGGAAGAAAGGCAGGCTCTCGGGGCATGCCAAGCTTCTTGCGGGTCCTGCCTACGGTAAGTTCGTGGCGGTTGAGCCCGTATTGCGTCGTCTTGTTCCGGCCCTCATCATCATCTTTCTCATCATACTTGGCGTGGCGCGCGTGTTCTCGATGTTATCGTGGCGCGAAGACATCGAATTGCAGCACAAGGCAGCCTTGTCCGCCGCGACTGCCAATCTGGCGCAGATGATCGAGCGTGCAGCCAATGGCACGCAGGCTGGTGCGCAAATGGCGCCCAAAGATCTTGATAATACCATTGCGGAATTTCGCTCCCGCGGTCTTTCTTCGAGCGGCATGACGATTGCTCTGGTCAATGACGATTCAGTCATCGTCACAGCCTCCGGCCCCGCAACCAACATCGTTGGCAAACAGGCCGATGATGTGTTTAGCGACATCCAGCCCCTGTTTATGTTTGCGGAACGTGCTGGCGTTTTGACAGTCGTCATGAACGGAGAAGCTGCCTACGGCACAGTGTCAAAACCAATGACTGTTCCTTACGCTATCATTGCAGCGGAACCGGAAAGCACGATATTTGCTGAATGGAAACGCGCCGTATCGCTTAACGTGACGCTCTTTGCAGGCACGACCGGAGTGATGTTTGCAATTCTCTATGCCTATTTCAGTCAGGCAGCGCGTGCCCGCGAAGCCGACGATCTTTCCGGCCAGATCCAGCGTCGTATCGATATGGCGCTTGCGCGTGGTCGTGGTGGTCTGTGGGATTGGGATATGGCACGCGGACGCATCTACTGGTCGCGCTCCATGTATGAGATGCTCGGCTATGAGGCGCAGGATGCTGTGCTTGCCTTTGGCGACGTGTCTGCAATCATCAATCCAGAAGACGGCGATCTTTATTCGATTGCGGAACAGGCAGCGGCTGGTGACATTTCGCATGTGGATCGCGTTTTCCGTATGCGCCATGCGGATGGTTCTTGGGTCTGGATGCGGGTTCGTGCCGAGATCGCGTCCGAAAATGATCTGCACCTCGTCGGCATTGCATTCGACGTCAGTGAACAGCATCGCTTTGCGCAGCAGACGGCAGAAGCCGATATGCGTATCCGGGAAGCCATCGAGAATATTTCCGAGGCATTCGTTCTCTGGGATTCCAATAACCGTCTGGTGATGGCCAATTCCAAGTTCAGCGAATACGCAGGTCTTCCGGTCTGGACACTCAAGCCCGGCGTGCCGCGCAACGAAGTTGATGCGCATACGCGTCCATTCAGCTTTGAACGTCGCATGGCGAACGAGCATAATCGCGCTGGTGGTCAGACTTTCGAACGTCAACTGAGCGATGGGCGCTGGCTACAGGTCAATGAACGCCGTACACAGGACGGTGGTTTGGTTTCCATCGGCACCGACATTACCCAGATCAAGCAGCATCAGGAACGTCTGGTGGATAGCGAACGACGCCTGATGGCGACCATTCACGACCTGTCCATTGCCCGTAAAGGTGAGCGCGACCGCGTACGTGAACTATCAGAGCTGGCTCGCAAATACGGTCAGGAAAAGGAACGCGCGGAAGCTGCAAACCGCGCCAAGTCCGAATTCCTTGCCAATATGTCTCACGAGTTGCGCACCCCGCTCAATGCAATCATCGGTTTCTCCGAAATGATCCAGGCTGGCACTTTCGGGCCACTCGGCTCCGACCGCTATGAGGAATATATCAACGACATTCACACCAGCGGTAATTTCCTGCTCAACGTGATCAATGACATTCTCGATATGTCGAAGATCGAAGCGGGCCACTTTTCGCTTGATCGTGAGGAGATCGACCTCTGTCCGCTGATCAATGAAACTGTGCGCATGATTTCTTTGCAAGCAGATGAAAAAAACATCACAGTTGAGACGCGTATTGAAGAAGCCATGCAGCTCAATGCGGATCGCCGTGCCGTCAAGCAAGTGCTGATCAACCTTCTATCCAATGCGGTGAAGTTCACGTCTCACAATGGACGCATCACGGTTCGCGCACGGAAGACTGGATCAGCTCTGTTCATGACTATTCAGGACACTGGCGTCGGTATCCCGAAATCCGCTCTGCGGAAAATCGGTCAGCCGTTCGAGCAGGTCGAGAACCAGTTCACAAAATCGCATACTGGCTCAGGTCTAGGCCTTGCGATCACCAGATCTCTTGCTGAACTCCATGGCGGCTGGCTGCGCATCCGCTCAACTGAAGGCATTGGAACCGTGGTCTCGGTATGCATACCTGACCGGAGACAGGCCATTGCCTCCAGCCAACATACTGAAACCCACGCAGCATAATCAGTTTATCAGCTTGTCAAAACTGGTTCGAACATTCGAGGCCAGTTCCGTCAGGTGATGCTCCACGCGTTTAATGTCCGGCAGCTCGGCAGCGCGACAGAGAATATCAATCATTCCAGGAATGAACTCTTCACGCGTGGCGTCACTGCCAAGGCAGAGACGTATTGTTTGGCTGAGATTGGTATAGAAGCGATGCGCTTCAACCAGAGCATCAATTGTTGCTGGATCGGCGAATGAGGGATCAAGGCCAGCAAGCACTTCCTCAGTTGCAAGAGGACGCGGGGTCTTTGCGACCTTTCCAACGAGAACCGCGAACTGCGCTATGAATTCAAGATCGACAATACCGCCGGGTTTCAGCTTGAAATCCCAATCGTCGCGCGGTGGCTTTTCCTGATAAATGAGGTCGCGCATTTCACGCACGTCCTTGGCTATTTTCGTCGTATCGCGCTTGGTGGATAGCACATCCTCTATTTCACCCTTGATGAAATCTATGAATGCAGCATCGCCATGAATTGGGCGTGCGCGCGTCAGAGCCATGTGTTCCCATGTCCAAGCCTCTGTGCGCTGATATTTTCCGAATGACTCAATATGGGTTGCGACAGGGCCTTTGTTGCCCGATGGGCGCAATCGCATATCGACTTCGTAAAGCACACCTTCGGCAGTCGGAGCGGAGAGTGCAGCGATGAGGCGCTGTGTGAGCCGGATGTAATATTGTGACGGAGCCAGCGGCTTCTCACCATCGGATTCTTCAGTATCCTTGTCATGTTCATAGAGCAGGATCAGATCGACATCAGAGCCTGCGGTCAGTTCGCGGCTACCGAGCTTGCCCATCGAAAGAAGCACTACCTTAGCACCCTTAACCTTACCATGACGCCGTTGCAGTTCGGCTTCAACAACCACGAAGGCCTTACCGATCATCAGCTCAGCCAGATCGGAAAAGGCGCGCCCAGCACGGACGCCATCAATTGCACTTGTCAGCAGACGGATACCGATCAGAAAGCGATGTTCAGCCGCAAAAATACGAAGGCGATCCAAAACTTCTTCAAAATCGGTTGCAGCGCCCAGAAATGCTCGGAGCCTCTCTTCAAGATAGGTGCGGGTTGGTACTTCGGAAAAAATCGCCGGATCAAGCAAACCGTCGAAAACATGCGGCTTCCTTGTGATGATTTCGGCAAGTCGTGGCGCCGCACTCATGATCATCACGAGCAGATTGAGAAGACGCGGATTGGATTGCAGCAGACTGAAAAGCTGAATGCCCGCAGGCAAGCCTTGCAGAAACCCATCGAAACGCAAGAGCGATTCATCGGCGCGCTTGGTAGCAGCAAAGGCTTGTAATAAGGCTGGGGTCAGTTCAGTGAGGCGTTCGCGCGCTTCTGCTGATTGCGTGGCGCGATAGCGACCAAAGTGCCATGTGCGGATAACGCGGCAGATATCGCTGGGACGTTCATAGCCCATCGAGGCCAGCGTTTCCAAAGTACCCGGATCGTCTACATCGCCGGTGAAAACGAGATTGCCACTGGAGGAACCAAGCTCCGGCGCTTGTTCGAACAGCGCGGCATAGTGCTTTTCGACAACCTTGAGAGCTGACAGAAACACTTCGGAAAACTCTGCGGTATCAGCGTAACCCATCATATGAGAGACGCGAGCAAAGCCTTCATCGTCTTCGGGCAGAATATGGGTCTGTTCGTCGGCAATCATCTGAATGCGATGTTCTACATCGCGGAGAAAGAAATATTCTTTGGCAAGGCAATCGCGGGCTTTTTCGCTGATCCAGCCGCGCTCTGCGAGCTTTCCGAGCATCGGGACAGTTTGATTACCACGCAATTCAGGGAACCGTCCGCCTGCAATCAACTGCTGTGTTTGCACAAAGAATTCGATCTCGCGGATGCCACCACGACCGAGCTTCACATTATGGCCGCGAATGGCAATATCGCCGTGCCCCTTATGGGCGTGGATCTGCCGCTTGATGGAATGGACGTCAGCGATTGCCGCGTAGTCGAGATATTTGCGCCAAACGTAAGGGGCTAGCTCAGCCAACACCTGTTTGCCGGACTCACGATCCCCGGCAATAGGGCGCGCTTTGATCATCGCCGCACGTTCCCAATTCTGCCCGCGCCCTTCATAATAGTGAAGGGCTGCACCAACTGGGATCGCTAAAGGCGTCGAACCTGGATCAGGACGCAAACGCAGATCGACGCGGAAAACATAGCCGTCTGCCGTGCGATCCTGAAGAATGCGAACCAGACGCCGTGTCATCCGCGAAAACGTATCAACGCATTCGTAGGGATCACCGATAGCAGGACGCGTTTCGTCAACAAAGACGATAAGATCGATATCAGAGGAATAGTTGAGTTCACGCGCGCCGAATTTGCCCATGCCAAGCACAATCCAACCGCATTCCTTATCAGGGTTCTCACGGTCGGGCAGTTTGATCTTGCCCGCACTGTCCGCGTCGCGAAGCAGAAAGCGGATGGCGGCACCCGTGCAAGCTTCGGCCAGATCGGTGAGCCAGCCCGTTGTCGTTTCTGTATTGAAGATTTGCGCCAGATCACAAAGCGCGATCAGCACATGCACCTCACGTTTTCGCTGGCGCAGACTGCTCATCAAAGAAGCTTCTGTGACGCCCTCTTCCGTGCCGGATGCGGTAATCTCGGAAAGAATATCGGCGAGTGCCTCTTCGGGCGCGGCTGTTGCAATTCTATCAAGAATGCGCGGCTTACGGATCAAGGATTCACGAATAAACGGCGACAGATCAAGAACGGCTGCAAGAAAGCTCCTGGCTTTCTCATTGTTCAGCAGTGCGATGACGCGACCAAGCTCGTCTTCCTTTGCCCGTTCTTCAAGATCAGTCAGAAAGGATTGTGCTCGTTCAGAATCAAGCGGTGCCAGCCCACAAAGGTTACGGTCGAAAAGCAGTTCCTTTGAATTTTCAGCCGCCATGATCCCCTCTAGCATGTCACTTTATAGCTGTCCCAACGATTCAGTCTTAGTTGGAACCGCTATAACTATTTGTTTTAACGCTTTATCCTACGCAAAACCGGCTCCCACTTTTGCCGAAAATGCTTTAAGATTGTGCGTCCTTCGGCAAGGGAAACTCAAGTACTGCACGCAGGCCGGGTCCATTATCTTCCAGACGCAGAGCACCACCGTGCAATTTCATAACCGCCTTGGCAAGGCTTAAACCAAGCCCCGCTCCCGGCTGTGTACGGCTTTCCTCAAGCCGTACGAACCGTTCAGTCGCTTGCTCGCGTTTGTCTTCTGGAATGCCTGGGCCGTTATCAGCGACCACGATGCGCACCCATTGTGAATCACGCTCCATGGAAAGTGTAACGACAGCAGGGTTCTCGCCTGAGAGCGCATATTTGATCGCATTATCAACGAGGTTGGAGACGGTCTGGCCCACAAGCTCACGGTTGATATGCAGCGGCGCATCATCAAGCGTGCTAAGTGTCAAAGTGGCACCCGCATCTTCGGCAACCGGCTCGTACATTTCAGCCACATCACTGACGATAGATGCGACCGACATGTTTTCCAAATTCTCAGCCGAATAGCCTGCTTCAAGACGTGAGATCATCAAAATCGCATTGAACGTGCGGATCAGCTGATCAGATTCACCGATGATATCTTCCAGCGCCTCACGATATTCAGGACCAGCCTTCTTCCCTGATAACGCCTCTTCAGCGCGGTTGCGCAGACGTGTGAGTGGTGTCTTGAGGTCATGCGCAATATTATCGGAAACTTGCTTCAAGCCTTCATTCAGTTCAAGAATGCGCCCAAGCATGACATTGAGATTGCTGGAGAGACGGTCAAACTCATCCCCGGAACCATTAACCGGCAATCGCCCTGTCAAGTCGCCATCCATAATGCGCTGCGAAGCACGCGAAACTTCATCGATGCGCTTAAGTGCACGCCGCCCAACGAAGAACCAGATCAGAAGCGCACCGACACCCATAATACCGAGAGCCAACATAAGCGAACTGCGTACAAGATCGCGGAAACGCTCCGGCTCACCCAAATCGCGACCTACCAGCAAGCGCATGCCATTAGGCAATGCAATCACGACTGCAATCGCACGGTGTTCAGTCTCGGTTCCCTGCTCACCATAACGGCGATATTTGAAGGCGCGCTCGACAATCCCATCCGTATCCAGCACGCCTGGTTCAACACCTTCAACATTGCCGGATAGAATACGACCAGACGGGTCTGCGACCAGATAGAGGTAGGCGCCGGGTTGACGTGAACGGTAATCAATCGTGCGCACAAGTTGCGGAATACCACCCCGCGCATAGGCCTTACCGATGCTTGCGACTTCTTCGCCCAGCGCTTCCTGAGTCTGACTGTTGATAATGGAGGCGGAAAGATTGGTCATATAAAAGACCAGTGCTACCGCTCCTACGGCAAACAAAAGGAGATAAAGCGTCGATAGGCGCGCTGCCGTCGTGCGCATAAGCGCAGAGAAACGACCCATCATTCCACCTTGGCACTCGCAGTAGAGGCTTTAGTGCGCCCGGCTTTGAGCATATAGCCCGCACCACGAACGGTATGCAGCAACGGACCGTCAAAGCCTTTTTCGATTTTGCTGCGAAGTCGTGAGATGTGCACATCAATCACATTGGTCTGAGGATCGAAATGATAATCCCAGACATTTTCAAGCAGCATCGTGCGCGTTACCACCTGTCCTGCATGGCGCATCAGATATTCAAGCAAACGAAACTCTCGTGGCTGGAGGGTAATATCCACGTCCTGCCTGCGCGCTGTGTGGGCAAGCCTATCGAGTTCCAGATCGCCAACGCGGTAGATTGTATCTGCTTCGCGTGGGCTTGAGCGGCGTTGCAGAACTTCAACACGTGCAAGCAGTTCAGAAAATGCATAGGGCTTGGTCAGGTAGTCATCACCGCCTGCGCGCAAACCAGTTACGCGGTCATCCACTTCGCCGAGGGCGGAAAGAATGAGTACCGGCGTTTCCATGCCTTTGGCACGTAATCCGGCGACTACAGAAAGACCGTCACGCTTGGGCAACATGCGATCAACGACCAGCACATCATAATTGCCGTTTTCAGCCAGCGCATAACCGATTTCGCCATCGCCGGCGATGTCGGCAGAATGTCCGGCCTCAGTAAAGGCCTTCTCAAGATAGCGGGCCGCTTCGCGGTCGTCTTCAATAACGAGAATCTTCATGGCGATACTATAAACCGGATCGTTGGAGAAAATGAAGCAATGCCAGGCGGGTTCTCCGCCTGGCATTTTATTTTCAGATACTTTGCCTCACGCAACCATTATCCCTGATCGATCGGAAGGGCTACGAAGCGACTCTGGTCGTTGCTCTGAAGCTGCAACAGCACAGCCTTACGACCAGCCTTTGAGGCTTCAGCAATTGCCTTGTCTATATCCTTGGTGCTCTTAACAATCTGATTGTTAACCGAAACAATGATGTCACCGGAACGAATGCCACGGTCAGACGCATCGCTATCGGGATCGACATTGGTGACAACAACGCCGTCACCGTCTTCCGACGGCGTGACCGTCAAACCATACGAGTCGAGCGTTTCGCCTTGCTCCGTATCACTCCCGCCAGACTGGCTGTCCGCCTTGCCGAGATCCTGTGGCATAGCGGCAATCGTAATGTCGATTTCTTCAGCCTTGTTCTTGCGCCAGACCGTCAAAGCAGCCTTTTCACCCGGAACGATATTGGCAACCTTACGGGCCAGATCACGTGGATCCTGAACCGGTTCACCATTAACCGCCGTGATTACATCGCCAGACTTAATGCCTGCCTTTGCCGCAGGACCATCCGCCTGAGGAGAGGCTACCAACGCACCCTTTTCTTCTGCAAGACCAAGTGAAGCAGCAATATCCTTGTTGACTGGCTGGATCTGCACGCCAATCCAACCACGCTCAACAGAGCCCTTCTTGATCAGTTGGTCGACGACCTGCTTGGCAGTCGATGCAGGAATTGCGAAGGCGATACCTACGCTGCCGCCTGAAGGCGAGAAGATTGCAGTGTTGATGCCAATGACTTCACCTGAAAGATCGAAAGCTGGGCCACCGGAGTTGCCCTTGTTAACAGCAGCATCAATCTGGATGAAATCATCGTAAGGACCTGCACCGATGTCACGACCGCGGGCCGAAACGATACCGGATGTGACCGTACCACCAAGACCAAACGGATTGCCAACAGCAACGACCCAATCACCGACTCGGATCTTGCTGTCATCGCCGAGCTTTACATATGTGAACTTGCGCTTGGCATCATCGATCTTCAGCACAGCAAGATCGGTACGCGCATCAGTGCCGATCAGCTTCGCATCGAGTTCGGTGCCATCATCAAGAACGACGCTGTAGGCATCACCGTCAGAAACAACGTGGTTGTTTGTAATGAGGTAACCGTCTTCGGAGATGAAGAAGCCGGAACCCTGTGCCACAGGACGTTCGTGACCCGGACGCGGCTTGCCACGATTGCCCGGACGGCGGTTATCTGGACGTGCGTCACCGCGCGGCTCCATTCCAAAATCACGGAAGAAGCGCTTCAGCGGATGGCCATCTGGCAACTGATCGAAACCGGGAGGTGTCCCGAACTGCTGGCCACGGCTATCCGCTTCCTGCACATCCTTCTTGACGCGAACGCTAACGACTGCCGGGCGCACTTTTTCAACCAGATCGGCAAAGCCTGCCTGCTGAGGCGGAGTGACACTGACTGCTTCGGCGCGGGCATTGTTCATCACGCCCATTGGGCCAGTTGCGACGAACGCACCGGCAAGCGCGGCTGACAGCGCTACCGCTGCAACACCCTTGCGATACTTTGAAGTTATAATCTTCGACATCTGTCTCTCCTTACGAGCAGCAATCTCGGACGTAGAATTCCCACCAAGGCAAATCCGGTCCTATAATCCTTTATAGAGCTCAAGATAGTTCGGGCTACCTTACCGCTCAATTTCCGGAAGATGAAAGTTTTGTAAGGTTTGAGAAAAAAATCAGAATAGAATATTAGCTCACTTATCGTCGAGAAGCCTGGAAAGCTCGGCTTTTTCTCGCGCTGTTAGCGGCTTTTGGACTTCGGTTGTAGTGTTGCGCCGACGGAACGCAATGGTCAAAGCAATCCCGCCAATCAAAAGAATCAGCACCGGGAAGCCCCACAGAAGCGCTGTCTGTGCATTTAAGCGAGGTTTAAGCAGAACGAATTCGCCATAACGATCGACGACAAAGTCCATCACCTGTTTATCAGAATCGCCAGAAGTCAGGCGTTCACGCACGAGAACACGCAGGTCGCGCGCCAGTTCGGCATTTGAATCGTCAATCGATTCGTTCTGACAGACCATGCAGCGAAGTTCCGCCGATATCTCTCGCGCTCGTTTTTCAAGCTGAGGGTCGCCGAGCACTTCATCTGGATTGACAGCCAGAGCGGCTGATCCGCTAAATACCAGCGACAATCCCAGAAGAAGCAAGGAAAGACGTTTGCATATCCTCATGCTGTCGCCTCTGCTTTCTTTGATGCGGACTTGCGCGCCTTTGATGGAGCGCCGACACGCAGGCGACGGTCAGCGAGCGAGAACATCGCCCCCACCATCATGATGAGCGCACCGTACCAGATCAGCGTTACATCCGGCTTCCACCAAACGCGCACCACGATGGAGCCATTGCCAGGTTCATCGCCTAAAGCCACGTAAACCTGACTGAACCATAAAGTACGGATGCCTGATTCAGTGGTTGGCATCTGACGGGCCGGGAAAAACCTCTTAGACGGTTCGATCAGACCCAGGTCACGATGTGATGAATCCAGCAGTGTAAACGTGCCGCGGTTTTCTGTGAAGTTTGAACCGGTCAAAGGACGTAGACCTTCAAAGCGTAGCGAATAATCCGCAACCTTTGTCGTATCCCCCGGGCGCATCAACAGTACACTTTCGGTACCATACGTCGTGACGCTTATAATACCGAGCAAAGTCACGCCAAGGCCAATATGCGCAAGAGCTGTCCCGAATACCGAACGTGGCAGTCCTTTAAAGCGCAACAGCGCTTTGCTCGCGGAAACCTTGCCGATACCGGCCTTCAACCAGAGATCAGTCAAGCTACCAAGGATCAGCCATACAGCAAGACCGATGCCAAGCGCTGCGAGCACGGAATGAGCCTCGCTGCGCCAAATCACAATACCGACCGTAATGAGTGACAATGCGAATGCAGTCATCAGCCGTTGCGCAACGCCGTATAGATCTCCTCGCTTCCAGGCAAGCAGCGGACCAAAAGGCACAGCGAACAGCAGTGGGATCATCAATGGCCCGAAGGTCATGTTGAAGAAGGGAGCGCCGACCGAAATCTTGTCACCAGTCAACACTTCCAGCAAGAGTGGATAGAGCGTACCGATAAGAACAGTTGCGGCAGCGGTTGTGAGAAAGAGATTATTGAAGACCAAGGCGCCTTCGCGCGAGATCGGTTGGAACAATCCGCCCGAAGACAGGCTCTGAACGCGAAGAGCGAAAAGCGACAGAGAACCACCGATGAAGATGGCAAGAATAGCGAGAATGAACAGGCCTCGTCCCGGATCGGTCGCAAAACTATGCACTGACGTCAACACGCCGGAACGCACAAGGAAGGTTCCCAAAAGCGACAGTGAGAAAGTCAGGATCGCGAGCAGCACTGTCCAGATTTTGAGGGCCGAGCGTTTTTCCATGACAATCGCTGAATGCAGCAGTGCCGTTCCAACCAGCCATGGCATGAAGGACGCATTTTCGACCGGATCCCAGAACCACCAGCCGCCCCAGCCGAGCTCGTAATAGGCCCAGTAAGAGCCCATTGCAATGCCGCCCGTCAGGAACATCCATGCGACCAGCGCCCAAGGGCGAACCCAACGCGCCCATGCCGCATCAATACGACCTTCGATCAGGGCAGCGACAGCAAAGGAAAAGCATACAGAAAAGCCAACATAGCCGAGATAGAGCAACGGAGGATGGATCGCGAGACCTATATCCTGAAGGATCGGGTTCAAATCGCCACCTTCAATCGGTGCTGGAATAATGCGCGTAAATGGATTGGAAGTGAAAATGATAAAGGCCAAAAAGGCAGTTCCAATCCAGCCCTGAACGCCGAGAACGTTCGCACGCAGGGTTTCTGGCAAATTGCCGGAAAAGGCTGCAACCAGCGCACTGAAGAAACTAAGAATCAGCACCCACAGCAACATAGAGCCTTCATGATTGCCCCAAACGCCGGTAATTTTATAAAGCATCGGTTTTTGCGAATGGGAGTTTTCGACCACGTTAAGGACCGAAAAGTCAGAGACGACATAGGCGAATGTCAGAACCATGAAAGAGAACGCAATCAACGCAAAGACGGCCAGTGCAGTTGGTACTGCAACCCCCATCAACTGCATGTCTCTACGCTGCGCACCCACGACCGGCGCGATAGACTGAACCACTGACAAAGCCAGTGCCAGAACAAGCGCGAAATGGCCAATCTCGACATTCATAAGCTTTGTCCAATTCCGATTACTGGTCCGTTTCCCATCATTGACCTTCCCAAACGCCCTTTTTCTTCAGGCTGTCGGCGAGGTCCTTCGGGACATAATTTTCATCGTGTTTGGCGAGCACATTATCAGCTCGAAATACACCGTCAGAACCGAAGCGGCCTTCCGCGACGACGCCCTGTCCCTCACGGAAAAGATCAGGAGCAATTCCTTCGAAGACGACTTTAACGGTCTTGATTGTGTCTGTGACGGTAAAGCGCAATTCGCTGCCTTCTCGCATCACGGAGCCTTCTTCAACAAGGCCTCCCAAACGGAACCGGGCACCCGAAGTGATTTCCTGTTCAGTCAAATCGGCAGGTGTTCGGAAAAATCGAATGTCCTGATTAAAAGCCATAAGCATCAGGCCAACCGCGACAGCGAGAACAGCCAAAGCACCGCCGATCAATATCAGGCGCTTGCGCTTTCTCTGGCCGACTGTACGGGTTAAACTACCCTTTGGCTTTGTGTTACGTCCACTGCTTTCTGCGGTCGCACTCATTGTGTTGCGCTCCCTGCTTCCAAACCCAGTCCTGCGGCAAAGCCTGTTAGCTCATCCCGCTTTTCACCATCCAACGCCGCAACTCCACGTTTCAGCGCATCAAGTGCATCATCCCGGCGATTAAGGATCATATATGAGCGCACAAGTCGCTTCCAGCCATCGATATCCCCGCCATTTTCGCGAAGACTTTCGTCCAAACGTTGAACCATACCTTCAACCATAGCCTGACGATCTTCAGGGCTCATTGAGGCCGCAGCGTCAACATCCTCGGTTGTAGGACCGTTCGCAGGCGCTTGCGGAGCAATTCCGCGGATACGCGCAATGGTCTGCTCAACCTGTGCACGCCAAGGCGCATCTGCCGGTGCTTTATCAAGGAACGTCTGTAGCCTTTTTACCGCGCCATCTGCATTACCATCCTGCATCTCGCCTTGCGCGAGGTAATATTGAGGCCGGATGTCATCAGGCTCAAGCGCAGCCGCTTTTTCAAACAGACCTTCTGCCTCGGCGGTAATTGGCCCACCGGATACTGCGATCAAAGCTTCGCCAAGACCAAGAATTCGTTGGAAGTTTTCACCTTCAAGGCGAATTGCGGAACGGTAGGCATTGACTGCATCAGCTCCGCGACCAATCCGCAGATAAATCGGTGCCAATACATCCCATCCGCGTGCATCGCCGGGGTTTTGCGCAAGATGCGCTTCGGCACGAGCAATAAGTTCATCAACCGAGCTATTTTGCGGGCTATTCGCCAGACGTGCCGCCAATGGCATCGAGGGCGTGTCAGGCGTTCCGAAAAGCGGGTAAATGCCCCAGGCGATCAAAGGAACGGCCAGAACCGCTGCGAGAGCCAGCACCCGACCGGATCGAGCTTTCTGCATATTGGCAGCCGATTCCGCACTGGCCTTTTCGGCATTCAAGATGCGTCGGGAGATTTCGATACGAGCCTGTTCAGCACTGGGAGCGTCGATCATGCCACGCGCAGCGTCGGCCTCAACCTCGCGCAACTGGTCGCGATACACTTCCAGGTCGTTCTTTTCAGGGGGCAAAAATTCCTGCTTGTTCCGTGTCAACGGCAACAAAACAGTCAATGTAGCTGCAAGAGTCAGCAGTGCGGCAGTCAACCAGAATTCCATGGCTGAGACTTAATCTCAGCCGAGGGAAAAACCAACACTAACCTGCCTGAAGTTGCAGACTAGGGCAATTCGCCGCAAAGGCTTAGAGCGCCGCGCGTCCTTTCGGACGCACAAAGGACGCTCTAACTCTTTGATTTTACGCATCGTGCTTTAGAGCGATCAGTTGAGCGGCGTCCAGCTGCCATCGGCGTTACGGCACGCTGTACCACGCGCGGTTTGCAGTTGGTCTGCAATCGTAAAAGTATGGGTATATTGGCGGCAGTTTTGCGAACCGACCTGGTAAGGCTGTGCCGCCGTTACATCCCCAGATGTCGATCCGCTGCCACTCCATGAAACTGCTTTACCAGCAGGCGAATATTCAAGGGCCCTATATTCCGCTTCAAGTGCCTTCTTGCGGTCACTTGCGGTCAACTGCGCTGCCGAACTGCCCAAAAGCCCATTCCCGAGCGTTGCCAGCAAGTTCGGACGCGTTTCTGTCGATGAAGACGACCCACCAAGCGAAGTCAGTCCCAAACCTTTTCCACCACCGGATGTTCCGCAGGCAGCAAGCATGAACGCCATCGAAGCGATCAGAAGAGGAGCAGAAAACCTTGATACCATTATCATAACAAACCGGCCTTCATAAAAAGTGAGCATGCATACTATCGTAGGATGCAGCTAATAAGTCTAACCTTCTAGTTCGCCTCGTGGCAAAAACAACTATCAATCTTCAGTTAGCGGCAACACAACGCGAACCTGTAGTCCGCCCAAGTTGCTTTTGTCCAAATGCAAGATGCCACCATATTCCCGCACAGTGTCCTGAACGATTGCCAATCCAAGCCCCGTGCCCGGTTTGGTCTCATCGACACGATTGCCACGTTTGAGTGCTTGTTCGATCTTGTCAGGAGCTAGGCCAGGACCGTCATCCTCTATCAAAATCTCAAACTGCCGTTGCGCATCTGCGGCCGGTCGCAAAATAATCTTAATCTGCCTGCGGCCCCATTTACCTGCATTCTCCAGCAGATTACCGACAATCTCTTCCAGATCTTCTTTTTCGCCAGCAAAAACGGCGTCCGGCAACACATTTCTGAATATGATTTTGAACGCCGGGTTGAGCTTTGCAGTCACCCGTTCCATCCGCTCAAGCACTGGAGTGACTTGAGTTCTGAATACGACGCTATCTCTTTGTGCCGCTATACGAGCGCGTTGCAGATAATGCTGTATCTGCACCTGCATAGCTTCGCTCTGCTCAAGAACAACCCGCCCCTGTTCGCCCCCCATCGCCCGCGCCTCATTGGTCAAGACCGAAAGAGGCGTCTTCAGCGAATGCGCAAGATTGCCGACCTGTGTGCGCGAACGTTCAACAATGCGCCGGTTGTTTTCAATCAGCGCATTCATCTCATTTGCGAGCGGTGCAATTTCAATCGGAAGCGATGTATCGAGCTTCGCTGATCGACCTTCACGAATGTCGGTCAATGCCTGACGGACCTTATCGAGTGGCCGCAAGCCGAATAGAATAATGCCAGCATTGATAAAGACGCTGCCAAGTCCGAAAATCGCCAGATAAAAAGCAAGCTTGCTGCGAAAATCAGAGATTTCGTTCATGACTTCACTCAAGTTACCCATCACGCGGAAGCGCGCAACGCGGTTTTCATTGTCAAGAACGACTTCCGTTTCGACGATATAGAGCTCTTCACCATTTAAGCCCGGCAGCGTATAGCTGCGCATAAACGAGCTATCAAACGGTGCCTGATTTACTGGTAATTCAGGCACAATACGCCCTACTGAGGATAGTGATTGCAACTTGCCATTAATGTTTGAAGTAACGGGATCAACAGACCAATACCAGCCGGACAGCGGGCTGGAATAACGCAGTTCACCAAGCTCGGGCCGACCTTGAAGCGTACCGTCCGGCGATATGCTGACCGCACCAACAAGACTGAACAGATGCGCTGTCAGAAGTCGTTCGAAATTGTTGCGTGCAGCATCGCCGTAAAGGGTACTGATGAGCGTGGCCACAACGACGAGTGCCAGGATGACCCAGAGCGTCGAAAGGGTGACGACGCGTATCGCAAGTGAACGCAAAGGGGGGAAAACGCTTAAAAGCTTCAGTTCCCGTTCCCCTTCGTGTCATTTTGCCCGTCCGAGCGGATGCGATAGCCCATGCCGCGGACTGTCTCGATCAGATCGACGCCCATCTTTTTACGCAGGCGGCCAACAAAAACTTCGATCGTGTTGGAATCGCGGTCAAAGTCCTGATCGTATAGATGCTCGACCAGTTCCGTCCGCGAAACAACCTCATCCATATGATGCATGAGATAGGAAAGCAGACGATATTCATGAGAAGTCAGCTTCAACGCCACGCCGTCCACACTGGCTTTTGAAGTCTTTGTATCTAGGTGCAGAGAACCGCAGACCAATTCCGATGACGCGTGGCCGGCAGCGCGACGGATCAATGCACGCAATCGAGCCAGAACCTCTTCCATATGAAAAGGCTTGGCGACATAATCGTCGGCACCAGCATCAATACCGGCAACCTTATCACTCCAGCGATCACGCGCTGTCAGCATCAGAACCGGCATGGTCCGACCACTGCGGCGCCAACGTTCCACAACACTGATGCCATCCATCTGCGGAAGGCCAATATCGAGGATCACAGCATCGTAAGGTTCGGTGTCGCCCAGATGATGGCCTTCTTCGCCATCAAAAGCACTATCAACAACATAACCTGTGGCAACCATCGCATCCGAGAGCTGCCTGTTCAGGTCCTTGTCGTCTTCAACGATCAGGATACGCAAGTTTGAGGCTCCTCGCAGGGACGCATTAAAGCATTTCCAGCAAAAGAGCGAAGCGGTTTTGCGTAGGAGAATGCGCAAGAACAAACAGTGAGACGCGGTTTCAACAATTCGATCGTAACTGGAACTGCTCTACTGTGCGGGTACGGCTACTTCTACACGGCGCGGGCGTTCGCCATCGCGACCAGGTACGAGTACCACAATCACACACATGGCGCGGCCATTCTGTGTGGTCGGGGTTGCCTTGGCCAACTGGCCACCCTGTGAGGCAGCCACTTGTTCGCCCACTGCCGCACAATCCGCAGCAGCGGCGACCAGAAGATTAGACTTCTGTGGCGTAGCGATTGGCAAAGCACCGGCATCAACCGGCAACAGACCAATGCTAACGGCCAGAAGCGCGAAAATTTTGAGAGCAGGGTTCTGTTTCATCATGTCCCTTATATAGCGCCTCTCAGCTGAACGATGCATGAACGATCACCCTGCTTATAGACCCAAAGGAATTTTGGTCTGTAGAACAGCATCAACCAGATACCCCCGGCTGACGCCATTCTAAACTGTTGTTTTTATGCATAATATTATCCGGAGCATTCGTCAACATTCCGGAACTATGCCACTTTTCAAAACTTTGCTATCACGCTTTGTAAAATTATGAAATGCGCGAAGTTGCTCCTAAGCGGCCAAAGACAGCAATAAGGCTGGCGATACCGGTCGCAAGTTGCAGCAATATATCGGTCAAAGCACCCTGATCGACCGTATCGCTGATAAGGCCGAAAGCGCCTGCCAACGATAAAAACAGAGCGACCAATCCAGCCCAAACAGTACGAGACAGATACCAAGGCTTATCTTCAATCATGCAATTTCCTTTTTCATTTTAACAGAATGTTTGAAGTATCGAGCGTAGTGAAATCACCAGTTCCTGTTTTGGAACTCACCATTGCTACGCGAATCTGGAATTCATTCGTGCCGAGTTCAGCAAAGCGCTCTGGATTCGGATAGATCCAGGACGTGGTCTGCACCTGTGCACTTCGCACCAGCTTATCGGACTGCCAGACTTCCACCTGATAGACTTCACGCTCTTCACCAAGCGGGATATCCGCGCCCATCCAACTATCAGCATCGATCCGCCCTCGCCTGACCCACTGAAAGGATAAGTCGCCATTCTCGAGTTGCTCAGTCTTGAGATGTACCGGGCTTAGAGGCTCCAGAGCTTGCAAGCCGCCGATCGCTTTCACTGTATCGAAAAATTCATCCGAGAATGATTTGCCTGCTGCCCCTATACGCCAGTTAAGCTCAAGCCCTATTTCAGAAGCGTGCAGTCCTATGCCCTGCACTCCGCCATCAAACAATACAAACGGGGTTCCGACTGGCTTCTCAATAAGGCTTTCTGTTTCCGTACCAAGCTGCCCGCGTAAAAGTCTGCTCAATCGCCAGCGGTTTTGTCCGATTTCCTCTGCTTCGAGAAACTGAAAAGCTTCCCATTTTCCATTGGGAGATTTTAAAAACGCCGTATTGGCCCCGTTCAGAATCTGAGCAAGCGGCTTTGATCCCAGTTCACCTGAATAAAGCACAAGCTCTATCGCATTCCCGTCGATCAAACGTCCGCTTGGAGCTCCCTTAATTGGCTTTGTCAGTTCACCCATCACAGCGCGCTCGCTGATCAGGCTACGTTCGGCAAAGCCATCATCAGACGGTGAGGCGTAAACCGCGACGCCACGCCATGGTTTCGCATGACAAGCGATGCGGAACTGACCAGCGGGATCTTCCGCGCTCGGCCAAAGCGGCAGGTCGATGAGATGGAAAATCGGCTTCATATCGGAGACCGGTTTTCCCGGCGGAAGCTTGGGAGTTTCACCTTTGTCTGCAAACACAATATTCGGTGCAAGTGCGACGGCTTTGATAGCCCGTACTTCTCCGTCTTCCAACGCCGTTACGACATAGTCGCGCCCGCCGCCCAAGGCATCAAGCCGGACACGGTCGCCGACGTGAAGCGCTGCTTCAGACCACGGCAAAGAGAAACTCGCGGTCCGCCGTTCAGCATAGCGGCGCGCCATCCAGCTTTCGGCGAGAGCCGTTGCCTGCCCAGTTTCCATCGAACCAGACAGGCTAAGGCTTTCCGTGCCCTGCCCTGTATCCCGACGCACAGAGGCCCCAAGCACCTGAAAGTCACGCATCGGATCGTTGCAGTATAGTTCGGCAATAGAAGGCAGATCGCCCTGATCGTCGAGAACAGAACTCAATGCTTCGCCATCCTGTGGCTCGACCAACATATGCACTACATCAAGCGTCGGTGCCGCACGAGCGACGCTCCGAAATACGAACCGCCCGGCCTGCTCAAAACCATGGACGCCAAACACGTTCATCAGCGGCTCCAGAACACCACGTGCTGTTGACGGTTCCGAAATCACAAAACCAGTGAGGTGCCCATCGGCCGCGGCACAATCGGCCTCTGGCAATCCAAAGTCCGCCAATATGGCAGCTATCAGTTCATCAAGCGAAACTCCACTGATACGCCCGTTAAGCCAATGACCGAGGCGCCAGTTCGGCGTATCTCCCCATACGTCACCTTTCAGCGGAAACTCCGGAAATGGTCGCGTATCCCAAGACCACAAATAAACGCGATCCATGTCCAGCATCGAACCGCCATACACCGACGAGACCGGGTTGTTTTCAGGCCAGTGTCTGAAATGTGCGCGCAGGAAACGATCCATACCGATATCGGCGCGTGAACCGTTTGAGAAATAAGGCGTCGCATTTTCCGATGATTTGGGATCAGGAAAGACATTGGGTTGGTTCGGCCCTTTGTCGACTGCCGGGCATCCGAGTTCTGTAAACCAGATCGGCTTGGATTGCGGCACCCAAGCTGTCGGTGTGGCAGCCTCCGCGCCATCAATGCGATTATAATGGGGATTGCTCCACCACGCGCGAATGTCCTTGTAGCGATAGACCCAAGGTTTACCAGCAAGCCCATCACTGATTGGAGTACGAATACGCGCAACACGATCTTCGCTGCTCCCATAATACCAGTCGAAGCCCTCACCCGTTTCTATGCTGGTTGTCAGACCATTGAGATCATAAGGGCCTTCGAAGCTATCAGGATTCCCCCCATCAAAATCGTCATCCCGCCAATCGGCAAGCGGCATATAATTGTCGATACCAATTGCATCCAACGCAGGATGTGACCACAGCGGATCGAGATTGAAAAACAGATCGCCGGTTTCATCCTGCGCCTGATAACCAAAATATTCGGTCCAATCCGCGCCATAGGTAATGCGGCAGCTTTGTCCAAGCTTTGTGCGCATCTCAGTGGCGAGTGTGCAAAGGTGTGTGACAAACGGAAAGCTTTCACGACTGTCGCGGATGCTGGTGAGCCCGCGCAGTTCTGAGCCAAGCAAAAAGGCATCGACGCCACCGGCCTGCAACGCCAGATTTGCACAGTGATTCAGGAAACGCCTGTAACCCCATGTTCCGTTGACGAAAGCTGTGACCTGATTTCCTGCCTCGGCTGTCTTATCAAGTGAGCCAGCTACACCGATTGCAGGATGGCAAGTGATCCGCCCGCGCCATGGATAGGCTGATTGGCCGACACCGCCATATGGTGATGGCAATTGATTATCGGCTGGCACGTCCATCATGATGAACGGATAAAGCGTTACCTTCAGGCCGCGCGCTTTCGCATCACGGATTGCATCGATTACGCTCTGATCTGAAGGTGTGCCGCCATAAGCAGCACCCTCACCACTGGTCGAAATAAGGTGCGCATCAGCACGCGTGATATTTTCTACCTTCCAGGCCCGGCTCGACGACAATGAATTCTGATGCGTGACGCCCGGGCGAATGGTGCACGCACCAGCCCTCAGATCATTGCCAAACCACGGCAGAACAATCGCCACATGCCGCAGGTTCGGGCAGAGCATCTGCAACTCATCAATAGCGACAGTCCAATCGCTGTGCCCGCGCTTCTCATTGCGGTTGAGCGTGCGGCTTTCACCAGGGAAAGGCCTGTCACTGACCGGACTTGGCGAGAGGCCAAACTCGGTAGACCCGGGAATGAGCGCGACAGCACGAATATCGCGCGCCACCTTACCAACCGGCCGCATGACCTCGAACTGAAATTGCGGTAGACGATTTCCAAACACATCAAGCGGAATACGCTCAAACACCACGTAAGCAGTGCCACGATAGGCAGGCGCATTGCCTGCACCCTGCTTGGCCTCAATCAAAGGATCGGGCTGTTGTTCCTGCGTGCCCAGATAGATACGCATATCGACTTCAGTGAGATTAAGTTCCTGACCATCAGCCCAGACACGACGGATGCCAGCAATTTCGCCTTCCGCAACAGCATAGGCTGCGTTACCGAAATAGCTATAGCTGGTCACTTTCGGACCACCTTTGCCGCCTTGGCGTTCGGTGGTTTTCTTTTCCTCAAACCGTGTCGCCCAGATCAATGTACCTGAAAGTCGTGCCGTGCCGTAGACAAAGGGTAGTGCTGCACCTTCTTCTGCTGTTGCTACGCGGCCACCATTGAGACGTGCACCCTCCATATGGCGGGTCGAGTTGATGATCGCGGTATCAACGGCATAGCCCCCCATAGCGCCCAAACCAGCACCGATCGCGGCCCCAACGGGGCCAAAAATACCACCAACAGCAGCACCGACCGCTTGCAGAACGATTGTTGCCATTACTCACACTTTCGCTTCAGGGAAGATAAAAGTTCCGGCGATACGCTTTCGCCATTGCGGCACCAGTGCAGACGCCATCACGCAATGCCCCTCATAGGCGTGGATAAAACGGTTTTCCCGTATCATGATGCCGAGATGCTTCGCCGCGACATCGGCGCGCCAGCGGAAGATGAGCAAGTCCCCCGGTTGGGGAGCACTGCTGACACGCACTCTCATATGCCTGTGCGCCGCTTCCATGAGCGGATCGCCCGATGCAGCCTCTGCCCAGTCAGGGGCGTAGATCCCCGGATGTTCTGGCTCATCGCCGTAAAGCGTCCGCCAAATACCACGGACCAGCCCAAGACAGTCACAGCTTACACCGCGCATTGATGCGCCGTGGCGATAGGGCGTCCCTATCCAGTTTCCGGCCTCGGCCAAAACTTTCTCGACAACCATCATGGCACCAATGCACTTCCGTCATATTCGTTACCGCCGCTCACATAGGCAAAGGCTGCATCATTCCCGGGAAGGTGCGGAAAGCCTTGAAAATTGGTGCCATTTGAAAATTTTGCTTTGCAGGTGGCAAAGCTCTTGTCGCAGCCGGCAACAATGCGAAACGTGTCACCAACTTTCGCTGGCAAAACCGACGACTCGATCAGGCGCAGACTGCTGCCATTCTGCCCCAGAACACGAATTGCTTTCCCCGCGTTCTTGCCGCTCGTCCAGGTCAGCAGTCCCTCCGCAAACCAGCCGCTTGCAAATCCTTGAAGTCCACTCACCATCAGCACAGCACCCTCGGCAACATTGACCGAACCAAAAGCAGAGAACCGTGGATCGATTTGGTTCACACCACAGCGTTCATCGCCTAAAACAGCGTTGCATTGACGTAGTATCCGGCGGCCACAAACGGCATCGAAAGCCGCCGCAGCGCCTTTCAGTTCCATGACAAATCGGCCACCCGATCGGCTGATCGTTCCAACTGTCCAGCGTCGCAAAAGCATGTGCTGTTCAGAGCTTGACCAGTTGACCAGATAGCTTTCTATGACCGCCCCATCATAGCGCCCCTGCTCGATATCAACATCGCTGATGCGTGTTGACGACAGAGCGCCTTCGACCTCGCCGCCCGCAACAGAAAGCCCGAGCGTTGTCGTGGCTTCGCTACTGTTCAGACCAGTCAAAGGCTCGCAGGCAATTCCATCCAGAAACAAGTCACGATCATGGTCTGTAAAACCAAGCACGGCACCATCCGAACGTCTTATAAGCCAGGCAAAGCAATGGGTTGTGACGTCACCCTTCAAGTGTGATTCAAGCGCTGTCGGAACACGAATCATGCTTTGACCTCAATGATCGGAATGGAGGGGATTTCTCCTGCCTGAAACGACGCAATGCTGGCCATCAGCCGGTCAGTATCGAAACGCACTGGTACATCGAACAGAAACCCAGCCGTCACGGTGGCTCCCTCTCCGGGCAGATAATCAGGCATGAAAATCACGCTACCTGTCACATTATCGATTGTGAAAGCCTCGCCTTCCGCGAGCCGCACTCCGTCGACGCCAATCTGCACCGATCCACTAACGGGCCGTGTAATCGGACGGTCATAAGTTTCATAGCGTTTGATGAGCTGGTATTTCGCACGTATTCCGTTGCCAACGCCAATCTGTTGATCGAACGGCGACGGTGCCACACTCCCGGCAGCAGATGAAAAGTCGAACGGATCGCGGAAACGAAAAGTATGGAGCGAACCGTGCCGGGCCTCGAAGAAGGCAAGCACTGCTTTCAGATCATCAAGCGAACGCAATCCTGTGCCTGCATCAAAATGGCGACGGGAATGTGCCCAGCGTGCGTTGCGCTTTTCCATACCGGATGTGAGTGTAATGATTTCATTACGCCATTCCGGGCCACCGGTTGCGCCAAAAGAGACTCCGAGTGGAAACCGGACATCATGAAAGGCTTCCATCTCACAATCTCCGGGCACCGCGACGGACCGCACCCGCCAGCATGGTTGAAAGCTGCGCTTCAGATTTGCGGAAAGAGGATGCATCAGGCGAAGACATATTGAAGACGACCTGCACAGGTTTTCCAGAATTGCCGCCGGTGGCAACTCCAAGTCGTCCATCAGCACCACGCGCGAGCGGCAGAATGGCTTCTGCGCCAGCTTCTCCGGTCAGGCCCAGAGAACCATTGCCCATGCCAAAGTAAGTCGGACTGGAAACCACACCGCCTTTGGCAAACGGCATGATGCCACGAATACCAGTCATCATGCCCGACATCAGCGACGAGCCTAAATTTTGTAGCGGCTGAAGGCCGGCGGAAAGTGCCGAGCCGGCCAAGTTGCTTGCGAGGCCGCGCAGCACATCTTCCAGTCCCTTACCGGAAACGATAGCGCTTTTGAGTGCCGTCGTGAGGTTGGAGCCGAAGCTTGACGAGCGCTTTTCAAGATCGGTCAACGCACGATCGAACGCGCTCGTATCCGCCTCAACGGAAACGGTTACAGTTTCGTCTGTCATTTAAATTACCTGTCGGGAAAAGCGTGCATGAGCGCATCAAGCGCCGCACGCGAGGGGGCGTTTGTGTTGCGCGATACGGGCCTCAAGGCCGCTGAAAATTCACGCGGGGTCATTGCCCAGAAGTCTTTTGAGGAAAGCCGCAGCAAACCAAATCCTGCCCGCATCACCTCAGCCCATGGGAAAGGTTTATGTGAAGGACTTGATTCAACTGCGGCACTCAAGGGTTTGACGCGGAATCGCTTTCCGGCTTTTCAGCACTTCCGAATGTGGCTGTCAGAAGTGATGAAACGATATATGCGAACCCGGCTGCACCGCCTTCAGCTCGCATTTCCGCAACGTCGTCATAGCTCACATTATGACCACCACCGTGGAGGCCCGCGCAAATGATGCGCTGCATATCATGGGCTGCAAGTCGGCCTGTCGAAAAGCGTGCAATGAGGTCTGAGAGATTATCTGCTTCAAATGCCGCTTCCAACTCCGCAAGCGCGCCAAGTGTAAGGCAGAGTGTCCAGTCGCGGCCATCGAGTTTTGCCGCGACCTCGCCACGATGGCGATTGACCATCATAGAACCTCTCCAAAGGTAATCAGCCCCGCCGATTCCAACGCTATCTCGAAAGTCACTTCAGCGTCGTGATTGCCGCCATACTCAAGCGCTACGATCTGAAACGGCCCGGTAATGGTGCCGAAATCTGGCAGCACGATCTGCCAGTTGCGGATATCTCCATTAAAGAACAGACTACGGATTAATGCATCTGAAGCCGCGTCTTTGAAAATACCTGATCCACTAACTGAAGCGCGCTGCACACCGCTTCCAGCCAGTAGCTGCCGCCAGCGACCAGCCGCATCGGCGTCCGTTACGTCAACTGTTTCGGCATTGAAAGCGATGCGCTTGGTGCGCAAGCCAGCGCAAGTTTCATACGTACTTTCGCCGGTCGCGATTTTCAGCAAGATGTCCTTGCCGCGTTGAGCTGCCATTTATTGATCCTTGATTTGAGCATTTCCAGCTAAATGAAAATAGGATTTGCATCCGGAAACGCGTAATATCTAACGATTAGAACGGGTCCGCTCTAAGTATTTGTTTTTGAGCGCATCTCGTCCGAAAATAGCTTCACACTTTTCGGGATGCGCTCTAATCAGCAGGTTCGGTCACGGCGCGATAACGCATGGTGCCAAGATAACTGCCGAAACCGTCGGTGTTACGTGCCAAAACTTCGGTCAGCATGAGATTGATCACCCGATGACCATTCACTTCGAGCGGTTCCTCGTCGAGCCGCGTGGCAATGCGCCCGGCAATATCAAGCACGCGTTTGCGCCCTGCCTCGCGCGCCCATATCTGGATATTGAGAAAATGCTCGCCCCCCGGCTCACTTGCTGTACTCCAGTCTTTACTGAGTGTTTCACCCAACGTGACATAGGGAAAAGGTGTTTTAGGTGGCACGTGATCGTAAACGTGTTCACCACCAAGAGTTTCAATAAGTTCGTCGTCGTTCTTCAAGGCCTCATAAAGTGCTTTCTGCAATGCGCTCGCGCCATTCTTCATTTTGATCCCCGCTCGATTTTTGCTTGTCACCTCGGGTGTCCCTACGCCCGACGGCAATATCCTCTCGCACAGCTGCCTGCCTGAAACGCAGCGCTCGTATGAGACCTTCAAAGGTCAGCGTCATGGTGAGATTCAACGTCCCTCCTCCACAGCAAGACAAACGAGGTAGCGTCCGCTTTCATCCGGATCGTGTACTGAACGCAGCACAAATATGCGTCCGCCTTTGCGTAAACGCTGATCGGATGAAATATCCGCGCGATAACGCACCAGAATGCGATGCGTTATCTCTGGACGTGGGCGAATTCCAAAATCTCTCTGGTTGCTCGATATGGGTTCGATGCGCCCCCATACGGACGCAATTTCCGACCATGTTTCACGATAACCACCCATGCCATCTGCAGCCGGATGCATGGCTTCCAAGGCCAGCTCAGCTGTGAGCTGGCCTGGGTCAATAAACAGCACGTTGTTCATAGGGATATGCGTCGCCAGCTATCCACCATCTGACCGACGATCGGCGGAAGTTCCGCCTGCTTGCTGTCGAGGCCAGCACGGTTTTCGTATAGGTGCGCAGTCAGAGTGAGTATCGCCTGTTTGATCGCATCTGGCACTTCGACGCCAGTTTCGCCAAACCCGGCAATGAAGTCCACCTCAAGACCGCAGAATGACTGCGCTTCAGGATATTGTGCCATGTAAACGCGTTGCGGCCGGCGGCCATGCTGAAGCATGAACTCTTCCGGTTCCATGCTGATGGCACTTCCATCCGGTTGATAAGCAACCACAGCCGTCACCGCCTTCGCCGGATACTTGAACAGCGCCAGACGCCCTGAACGCGGCCAGCGGTCCACTCGCAAACGCCATGTCTGGTCGATGAGTGCCAACCCTGTTTCGGCTTCAACAAGCTCACGGGCCGTTTTGACAAGACGCCGCAAAATGTCGTCTTCGCTCTCGGTAGAAATTCGTAAAAACGCGCGCGCGTCAGCGACCGTCACCGGCTCGAGCGCCGGTGGCGTGACAAGAAACATTGTCATTTATTTTCCCCTTAAAATAACTCTCAAATCAGACAGTTACGCATGACACCCCAGAAAAAGATTCAACGTGTTCGCGAACTGAATCTAGCTGCCAAAATCGGCAGGGTTTCCCAAAAAGGACTGTAAAAAATGACAGCAAAACCGCTGTCGCGCGTCTTTAAGCTACAAACTTCAGAAGCTTGATCGCATCAAAACCCTGGACGCCACCGCCCACACGCTTGGTGGTATAGAACAGCACATACGGCTTGGCAGAATATGGATCGCGCAAAACACGCAAACCAATACGATCTACAACCAGATAGCCACGCTCGAAATCGCCGAAAGCAATTGGAGTATTGCCAGCAGCAATGTCCGGCATATGCTCAGCCTCAACAAGGCCAAAGCCCATCAGTGAAGCTTTTTCACCAACGGCTGCAGGTGGCTGCCAGAGATAATTGCCGTCCGCATCTTTCAGCTTCCGCAACACGCTCTGGGTCTTACGATTCATGACAAAATTTGCGTTCTGTCGATAACCGGCTTTCAGCGCATAGATGAGCTCGATGAGCTTATCGGACGGATCCGAAGCAGGCAGCGCACCATCAACACCAGTTGCGATGTGTCCGATCTTACCCCAGGTCCAGCTTGCATCCTCGACCGTATCGTAGCTCAGGAAGCCCATCGGCTTGTTCACACCGTTGCCGGTGATGAACGCAGCGCCCTCCTGTTCAGCAAAAGCTGCTTCCACTTCCTCAGCAATCCACTGTTCCACATTGACTGCGGCATCGTCGAGCAGTGATGAGGTCGCCGCTGGCATGGCGTAGATTTCCATGGTCGGGAACTGGAGTTCCGCAAGCTTTGCCGAAGCCGTCTGCGGACGCGCATCCGTTTCGCCGACCCACCCCGTAGCAGGACCACTAACCGAGAACGGCTTTTTCAGGATAGCGCCTGAGACCTGGCGTACGCTGGAGATGCCGCGGATCGGGGAAAGCACCGCCAGCCTGCGGCCGATTTCCATTTCGAGTTCTGCCGGCACAAGATAACCACCATCCGGGCCTGACGCATAAGAATGCGCCTTCAACTCGATACCACGCAGCGCCTGTTCATCGCCACGACGAACATAACCATCGAAAGCCTGTTTATGTTCGACATTGGCGACAGGCATATTCTTGCCCATTGGCGGGCGCGCAGTTTTTAGCACATATTGATCAAGCGCCTGTTTCTGCTCGTCAAGAGCGCGGTTGATGCGATCAACCTTATCGCGCAAAAGCACATCAACATCGGCACTTTTTTCAACCTTCTTCAGGCGTTCATCATTGGCCTCGCGAAAAGCCGAGAAGGCTGTCATGAATTCATCGAAGGCTTCCGACACATCGCCGTCATTACCAAGATTGGGGCCAAGATTCGAGCCAAGCGCCTTCGTTTCCACGCTCTTGGTTTCGAGCGGGATTGCATTGATATTTTTCATATTGATCCTGATTATTTAAAAGACATCATGTTGCAGGCGGCGCGCATACGCTGTGCGAGACCTGCGTTGTCTGACTGGATGGCTTCCCGCCCGTTCCTGTCGTGAAAAGCTGCAAGTGCTGCATAGCCTTTTGCTATAACCGTACGTGCAGAGGAACGGCTCAGCCCCGCATCCCGCGTGAGCCAGCGTTCAAACTGTCTGACTGTTGGCAAATCAGCCTTCAGGTTATTAATCCGCGCCTGTGGCAGCATCGGAAACGTGACCACCGAGATTTCCCATAGATCCGCTTCAACAATGTGACGTAAGCCGGTACGCCCATCCTTGCGGGCCTTGACCGTTCGGAAGCCGATGGACAGCCCATCAAGTCCACCCGCGCGCATCAGCTCCAGCGCTTCGCGTGCCCGCGCGACACCTTTGGCAAGCCTGCCTTCGACATAAAGCCCGCGGGCATCTTCCCTGATATCTGTCCAGACACCTATCGGTTCGGCAGCGTCGTGCTGCCACAGCATACGTACACCAGATGACTTTCGCGATGAAAGCGACTTCGCAAATGCGCCCTTTTCGATAACGTCATTACCAAGGTCAGGCAGACCAAAGACACTGGCGTAGCCTGAGAAGCTGCCGTCAATTTCAACCTCTTCCAGAGCAAGAGAGGCACGCTTGGTTTCAAGCCTGAATTCAGGACTTTTCATTCCTGTTCCTCTCAGAAAATGGAAATCCGGGAAGCGGCGCCTGCTTTACTCGTTCAGCAAGTCGCTTGAGAACGCCGAGCGCGGACCATGCGGCAAGGCTTGCAGCAGTCGATCCCATCAACATCAGTTCCGCCCGTCCAAGAAGGGCCTGTAGCGACAGCGTTTCTGCGATCTTCACCCCTGCTGCGCCGCCAAAAACCATCCCGCATATGATACCGACTGCGAAACGTATCGCTGCCTCGCGTTTGCCGTTCGGCAACATATAGGCGAGCGAGACTGCGGAACCTGCCACGGCTCCAGCAATTTTTGCGAACCACACCAATGTCGCATCAGAAGTTAGGACGGTTTCGCTCAGATTGCTCATGGCGTTCTCCTTTCTGCACGCGACTGATAACCAACTGCATCGCGTTTTTCATCGTCACTCAGGAACGAAGCCTCCGAGACACGCCGCCACAAGGACTCGCGCTCAAGGGACAATCCCTCAATCCGGTCTGAATCATGCTCAAGTCTCAGATCATCACCAAACAGTGGCCCCAGCCAGCAGCCCAGCGCTTTGGCCGTGCGGTTGATCAGTGGCAAAACAGTCAGGCGATAGAAGGCGCGATTGGCTTCTGCATAATTGGCGTAAGTATTGTCGCCCGGAATACCGAGCAGCATCGGCGGCACGCCAAAAGCCAGTGTGATGTCACGTGCAGCACCGTTCTTTGCCTCGATGAAATCCATATCCTGCGGGCTGTAGCCCATGGCCTTCCAGTCAAGCCCACCTTCGAGAAGCAACGGACGCCCCGCGCCTGATGCTCCCGTATATCCTTCCTCCAGCTCCACCTTAAGCCGCTCAAACTGCTCTTCCGTTAGATTGCCACCGTCTTTTGGTGCATAAACCAGCGCACCGGATGGACGAGCAGAATTATCCAGCAAAGCTTTGTTCCAGGCACCAGCCGCATTGTGAATATCGAGCGCCATAAGGGCTGCTTCCAGCGGCGGAAATCCATAATGATCGTCCAGCGGGTGGAACAATTTAAGATGCAGCCCAGAAGCGGTCGATCCAGAAAGCGATACGGCTCTGCTTGTGTTGCCAGAACGATAGATCAGCGATTGCGGCCAGCCATCGCTCGATGTTTCAAGTGTTACCCGCTCAGGCCGCAAAAGATGCAATTCCATGCGACCACTCGGCAAATCGACACGCTCCACATAGGCATTACCGGAAATCAGCAGATGCCCGTAAAGCCTCTCGAAGAAACTGCTACCGTCCAATCCTCCCTGGGGCCTTGCAATGAGATCAAGCAAGGGATGTATTTCATGTTCGGTAGAGCCTTCATAAAGCAACCACGGCACATTGCTCGCCGCTTCTGCAATCAGACGCACGCAGCGGTGCGCCACCGGATTGCGCATAAACCCTTCGCGGGCGAGCGATATATAATCCCGCGCGATCCACGAAGGCCCACGTTCCATATGCAAGGCCACAAAGCCGTTCGCCATCTTGGTCTGCCGTCCGTCATAAGAATGCAAGGGTGCATTCGCGGCACTTCTGCGCCACGGCCAGTTCCACGCCATATATTGGCTCTCCAATTTCTCTGAATTTTCAACCGAAGCGGCGGATACGCGGCTTTCGATCTGCATTAAGCATTAGCTCACCCAAGGCCCAAACCAGCGCATCGAGCCGATCCGGCGAACGTCCGCTTGATAGTCCTTCGGGCGCAAAATCACACATTTCATCCTCAAGCGCCGGAAAGCGTCCGGTATGTCGAACCCGGTCTTGTTCGTAGAGTGCTGCCACCGGCTCCGCGCGCAACCACTTGCCACGCGATGCCCTCCGCATCAGAACAGACACAGAGACGTCTTCTGCCGAAAGAACTGCCGCAACCATCTCGCCCCCCTGATTGACTTCGGCCAAAATCGCATCCGCCTCAAAGCTGTGATAGAGCGCAATCGCGCGTCGTGCCCACTGATGCGGTTTGGCCATGGACATGCTTGCATCAGCAAGCACATGGCCCACGCCATTTTCATCAAGACCGGCAACGACTATCCCACAGGCGTCCGATGACTTGCCCGAGGAAGCGGGTGGATCAACGGCCACCAGAATACGCACAAGCTGTGGCGCTTCCCGTTCGAAACATTGTTCGATCCGCTCCCGCGACCACAAAGCACCCGCACGTTCTTCAATCAGCTCTCCATCCAGTTCCTGCCGTCCAAGCCGCGTGCCGGCATAATGCTGATTGATGGTCTGCATGAAGCCTTCGGCCAGATTGCTGGCATTTTCTGATGTCCGCATATGTGTCATGGACACTGAATTGTCGGTCATCAGCGTTTTCAGCAATGGCACTGCACGTGGCGTCGTTGTCACAACCTGGCGGGGAAAATCACCCAGTCTGAGCCCAAATTGCAGCATGTCCCATGTGGCTTGCGGGTTCTTCCACTTCGCCAACTCATCGCACCATGCGGCATCAAATTGTGGACCACGCAAGCTATCCGGGTCTTCGGAGGAATAGAGCGATGCCACAGCACCATTATCCCAGAGGAGCCGCCGACGTGTTGTCTCATAACGTGGGCGACTGGCACGTGAGACAGACAGAATACCCGATGGACCGTCCACCATCACCTCGCGCGCATCGGCAAAAGTCTCACCGACAAGTGCAATATGTCCACAGGCCCGCGCTGCGAAAGGTTTGAGCCCGAGCGCCATACCAGACACCCATTCGGCGCCTGCCCTTGTTTTTCCGGAACCGCGCCCACCAAGAATTAGCCAGATCCGCCAGTCACCCGATGGCGGCAATTGCGCGTCACGCGCCTTGATCAGCCATTCGCATTCCGCCGCCATTATCTGTTGTCGCGTCAAGTCCGCGCCCCAGAATTTCTTGCGCGCGCCTTTGTGCAAGTTCGTCAATTCTCCTGTCAATGAGTGCCAAAGCCCGACTAATTTCACTCAAGCTCACCAGCGCGCCGGTGTCGCGACCTTGTTCGGACGGAGCCGTTTCGGAAGCGAGCTCACCGACAGTCTTAACAGCCTTGGCCAGCGCCATCAGGGCTTCGGCCTTGCTCTTATCCGGTAGTTCATCGCCATCGATCAGTTTGTTGAGTTCCGATTGCAACCGTTGCAGGGCACTTTCCGTACCGGATGGCTTGGTGAATATCTGCTCATCAAGACCAAGACATTTTAACCAGTAAAGATATTGTCTTTCAGAACAGCCCATCACCTGTGCTATCTCATTGACGGCAACGGCGTGTTTCATTTGCAGGCGAAAAGCCAGCCTGACCCGAGCCTCACGGCACTCGTCAATTTTCCGCGTTTTCAAAGAGCTTTGCCCAATATGCTTTGTAGTAAGTTTGAACCTCTTTTTTACGCAAAACCCCGAAAGCAATTTGCTTCCGGGGTTTTGGGTGCTGATAAAGCCGGGGGTATCGAGGCTGTATCAGCATCAGTCACACTTTCTTGACTGTATCTGATTGATAGCAAACCACCGTTACGCCGTCAAGGACTATTTTCCTATTTCTGATTTTTTTCCCAAAAGTTTTATGGATTTCGTTTACTAATTAACGTGAGTTCTCGCTTATTAATCTGTTATGATTGACGGGCAGGTTTTGCTCGTCTCCCAATTTTCTCGGTGCCGAAGTAGAGTTTATGCGTAAAACGGCGAAAAAAGATCCTGAAGAGCAAAAGCGCAAACCATTCCGGGTTTCGCGTTTGATTGGCCTTGATGCCTGGATCGATTCTGGTCTCTACAATCTTCGTTTTTACGCCGGGGAGTGGTGGGAAAATATCGCCATCTTCTCTCGTCGCTTTCGTGTACGCGGCTTCCGGCGCCTTGTCGTGGAAGTTCTGGATGAGAGTTTCACCCTCGGCGTCATAGGTTCTGTCGTTATGCTGGGGCTTGCCATGCCCGCATTCGAAGAAACCAAGAAAGACTGGCGCGCGCAGGACGATTATGCCGTTACATTTCTCGACCGCTACGGCAACGAGCTTGGCCAGCGCGGTATCTTGCATCGCCAGGCTGTACCGATTGATGAACTTCCCGATCATGTCATCAAGGCCGTCCTCGGCACAGAGGACCGACGCTTTTTCGATCATTACGGCATCGATTTCTGGGGCCTTAGTCGTGCACTGAGCCAGAACCTCCGTGCCAATGGTGTTGTTCAGGGGGGCTCAACGCTCACGCAACAGTTGGCCAAAAACCTGTTTCTTTCCAACGAACGCACCCTCGAGCGAAAGATCAAAGAAGCGTTTCTCGCTCTCTGGCTTGAAAGCAATCTCACCAAGAAAGAGATCCTCCAGCTTTACCTCGACCGTGCCTATATGGGCGGCGGCACCTTTGGGATAGCGGCGGCATCCGAGTTTTATTTCGGTAAGAATATCAAGGATGTGAACCTTGCCGAAGCCGCAATGCTGGCAGGCCTGTTCAAAGCGCCCGCCAAATTTGCACCGCATGTCAATCTTCCGGCCGCACGTGCACGCGCAAACGTCGTTCTTTCCAACATGGTGGAAAGCGGCTTCATGAGCGATGGTCAGGTCGCAGTTGCGCGCCGCAATCCAGCAAGTGTGATCGATCGCGCCAAGAATGAAAGTCCAGATTATTTCCTCGACTGGGCTTTTGAAGAAGTGAAAAAGGTTGCGGGGAAACTACCGCAACATACGCTGACCGTGCGCACGACACTCGACCGCAACCTTCAAAAAGCTGCCGAAGAATCACTCGAATTTCATCTCCGCCAGCACGGCAAGGAATATAATGTTTCCGAAGCTGCAACCGTTGTTATCGCAAATGATGGGTCGGTGCGCGCGCTTGTCGGTGGACGTGATTACGGCGAAAGCCAGTTTAATCGCGCGACAAAGGCACTCCGCCAAGCTGGGTCGTCGTTTAAGCCCTACGTTTATGCGGCAGCAATGGAAAAGGGCCTGACGCCTAGCACAATTGTTTCCGACGCACCGATTAGTTGGGGCAATTGGTCTCCCCGCAATTATGGTCGCAGTTTCGCGGGTCGTGTTGATTTGACAACTGCACTGGTGCGATCACTGAACTCTGTTCCAGTGCGACTAGCCCGCGATCATCTAACCACAGCTCCTATTGTGGCGCTGACCAAAGCCATGGGTGTGGAATCGCCGATTTCTTCGCACAAGACGATGGTGCTTGGCACGTCTGAGATGACCGTGATGGATCAGGCAACAGGCTTCAACGTGTTCCCGAATGGCGGCATGGCTGGCAATCGTCACGCATTCACGCAAATCGTTTCGTCGGAGGGCAAGGTACTCTGGGATTTCACCCGCGATGCACCCAAGCCTCATCGCGCTTTGTCCGAGAAAGCCGCTTTCGAGATGAATTCCATGCTGGTGCAGGTTCCTGAACGCGGCACGGCTCGCCGTGCGGCATTGCCGATGACACGCGTCGGCGGCAAAACCGGAACGACGCAGAATTATCGCGATGCATGGTTTGTAGGTTTTACGGGCAACTTCACTGCCGCAGTCTGGTTTGGCAATGACAACTTTACTCCAATGAAAGATCTGACCGGCGGCGTTCTGCCTGCCATGGCCTGGCAGCGGATGATGAGCTATGCCCATCAGAATATCGATCTGAAGCCGATACCGGGTATTACGCCGGCCTTCCCGGTACCAGTAAAGACGACTGCCCCCAAAATTGCCTCGACAGATAAGCCGGACGAAATGATGGTGGCGCCACCACGTGTCCTCTCGCCAGTAGCCACGAAAGCGCTCAAGGAGCTTAACGACAAATTCCGCAACGCACCGCCTGTTCCGGCTCTTGCCGGACGCACCAAAGTATCGGTACTTTGAGCATAGAGCACATCCCGAAAAGTGGGAACCGGTTTTCCGAATAAGATGTGCGCAAAAACAAAGAGATAGAGCATTTCTAATGACCAAAACTAAACCAAAAACGCTCTAGAATGCTGAAAACAATTCTCAAAGTCTTGACGGTATTGGCTATTGCGCTTGGCGGCGGCATATGGGCAACCGATTACACACTCGACCATTTTGACGGCTTCGGCGAATTGCAGCTTGGGGCATGGAATGCCTATCCGGCGTCTGGCACAACCGATGCTGACCCTTATTCCAAGGCACGTGCCGCGCGCAAAGCCTATCTCGCACTGGGAACTGCGGAAGGGCTTCCCTTTTATGCGCGCCGCGATAGCAACGGACGTGAGCTTAAAAGCGGATGCAGCTACCGTCTGAGCGGTTTCACACCGTCCGCGCGTTTCTGGACCCTCTATCCGGCCAATTCCAATCTGGAACCGATAAAACCCCGCGCTGGCCTCCAGCCAGCACTCCACTCACGCGAAGTGCTTTACGACAACGACGGTAGCGTACAAGTCACCATCGGGCCGAATGCCAGCCCCGACAACTGGCTTCCGGTCGAAGGAAGCGGCAATTTTGTGCTGGTCATGACGCTCTACGACACACCCGCTGCAAGCTCTTCCGGACTGGTTGATCTTGTCATGCCGCGTATTGTGCCTGTTGCAAATGTGGAGGCGTGCCGTGGCTAAACTCCTCCGTCTGTTGCTTCTTGGTCTGGTAGGTGCCGCTATCGTACATATCGCCGTTCTGTTGCTCGTCCCGCTATACTCCAGCAAAAATGCCTGGTCGCATTTAGAAGCTTTGGGTGATGCCTATCGCTTTCATCATTTATCTGAGAAATCAGGACTGGTAAGTGATCAGGATCCGCTGATGGAACAGGCAGCATGCCGCTTCGATCTCACGGATGGGCCGGTACATATCACCGCGGAGGGCAATCTGCCTTTCTGGTCGCTGTCTGTTTATGCGCCCAATGGCGATAATCTTTACAGCCTCAACGACAATGTATCGACAGACCGCGAGCTTGATCTGATCATCGCTGATCCGATCGGCATTGCGGCTCTTCGCGCCGAGGGCGTGCAGAATGATGGTCGCTCCATCATTATCGAACAGGATGTTAGCGAGGCAGCAGTTGTCCTGCGGAGTTTCATTCCAGATGCAAGCTGGCAGCAACAGGTGAAGAACTTCTTCACCCAAGCCAGTTGTCTACCATATGAAGCGGGTTAAAGCATTTTAGCCAAAAGCGGGACTGAAACCGCTCTAACTACCTGCAAAACAGACGCTTTCTCACTCACGGTTAATGAGTTGCTAAGGCTTCGTACCTATTATCCAATCTGCCGACATGCGGCAGGCCGCGTTAATAGTTTTAGCCTACCGGAGTACCTTGCGTGACAAACGATCAGTTCCGCGTCCTGGAAGAGATTTCAGGTAATCGGAACCAATCAAAATCAAGAGCTGATGGCAGCAAAGTAGACGACCTTCTGGTCGCTGCAATAGCTGCGTTTGCCTCGATCACGCGCCCCGGACGCCAGGAAGCTCATCAGCTCGAAGACCTGACATTTCCGCTTCTTGAACGCGCTACCATGCGCGGCAAACGGCAAGCAGCACATGCGCTCGCGCATATCGAAGACGCACCGCGCCGTCTTGTCCTGTCGCTGGCAAACGAACCTGTTGAGATATCCGCACCTATCCTTTTGCGTTCTCTAGTTCTCCGGTCAGAAGATCTCGTCGAGATCATCGGTAAGAATGGCCTTGCCCATGCCCGTGCCATCGCGCGCAGGCAATCTGATGACCCAATTCTAAAAGGTGTCCTGCGAAGCTTCGCTGATCCGGCGATTGATCGCTTGTTGGCGTTGCAGGAAAACCTTGCCGGCCTTGAAACCGATAGGCCAAGCACTTCGGTCGGTTTAAGCATCAATGAAAAAGCAAATGACGGTTCATCCCAACAGCCGTCCTTTTTTGGCACGAGTGCGCTTTCAGGACCTGAACATCTTATAGACACGGCGCTGCTGATTGATGATCAGATTTTCCGCACGGCATTGGCCGATTCATTGGACGTATCGTTTGAACGTGCGGATCGCATCATCGGTCAGTGGCCGGAATCATACCTGCCTATAGCTTTGCGTGCACTCGGGCTTTCAGCTGCCGAATGCTTCATGACGATGTCAGCAATCCTGGGTCCAGTTGCGGCGGACCGCCATAGTCTGCGCGAATTCATTCAGATCTACCGTTCCATTGACCGCGAGAAAGCGATGATGCTTGTCCGTCGCTGGAAGGCCGATGATATGTCGAAACTGCTGCGCAGTAAGTTACGCGAGATGGCAACCGCTGCCGACGAAAGCCCGGCAACAATGCGCACGAGCCTATAAATTATCCGGTGAAATCGAAAATAGGCTCGCCGGGTCGGCCACATCTTCTAACTCAATCAGCCACAGATCAGGATCAAAGCGAACTTCGCGCTCCATGCGCTCGCTTGCTCTGATGTCGTCAACATCATGGAGAATGCGCAAAAACATGCGTTCTCCATCAGTATTCTCTTCATAGGACGTTTGCGGAGCTGGCGAGTAGAGGTCGCAGGTGCCGAAGCGTGAACTGAGTTTGATGAAGATAGCGCCCGCTTCTTTCGAACCTCGGCGGGCGAGATACGCAAAACCGCCCTCGCTCTGTACTTTGCGTATCAATGCTGAGACCCAGAAATCCGATGTCAGACGCATGTGTCACCCGGCATAGGGTTTGTTGAAAACTAGAGCATGTCCCCCAAAAGTGAGAACCGGTTTTGGGAAAAAGACTTGCACAAAAACAAACAGATAGAGCATTTCTAACGATTCATCTTAAACAGGAAATGCTCTGGGTTTCCAGCGTCGCATGCACGCATTTTGTTGCAGAACTGACGAGACGGCCGAAGTGGTGTAAACACCATGAGGGCCTGTTCGACGCATTCTGCAGTGAAATTCGCCGCGTCCGAAGGATATGGTGATAATACCCCATTTTTGCGTCGCAAAGCCTTGATGGAGATATGCTCCACCATCGGCTTTGCTGCTGAAGCTGAACGATTTTCTCTCATACCGGTCTCCAAATCCTAATTCTCAACAGACCCTAACTTATGAGACCAATTTCACGCATTTTAGAGATCAACGCAGCATCAACTTCGCCGGTTACACGCAAGTTGAACAGCTTCTGGAATTCGCGAATTGCATCCTGTGTGGATTTACCGGGCACACCGTCAACGCTCACCATTTCATTACCAAAGGCTTTCAGACCGGCCTGCACGCGAACGATGTCCTGTGAGGAAATCTTAGCTTGCTGTTGCACAGCCGGCGTGACCGCCATCTGCTTCTTTTCTTGTGCTGGCTTGCGTTCCAGCGAAGCAAGATCCGGCGCGCGTTTGGCGGTTGCATCGACTTTCATAACTGCAGGCTCAGGACGGGGTGACGGTACGGCCAGGTCGATAACCTTGGCCACATCATCCTCATTTGCCATCTGAGTTGCACTATTTTGCGCCGGAACACCGACCTTCTTCTGGAGAGCCTGCCAACGATCGATAGCCTCACGCGTCTGCGGCCCAGTGAAGCCATCAACTGCGCCTTGGTAGATACCGAGCGTCAGCAATCTTTGCTGCAGCCGTGCGATCTCAATATCGGCATTAGGCGCAAGTGCAGGCAGCATTTCATCGATAGAGCCAGTCACTTGCAGGCGATCCGGAGACAGTTCTGCGGCTTCGGTCTGTGGTTGCGACGGGGTCGACTCAGGCGTGTCTGTACCTACAGTATTCGTTGGTGTCTCTTCGGTTTTAGTTACAGCAGCCGTTCCGGGCAGAACTGCACGCGGTGTCGCCTTGAAGACGAAGTCCGCCCGCGTTTTAAAGAAGACGGCATTATGTGCTTCCGGCTGATACCAGAGCGCATTGGCCGAAACAAAGCCCAATACTACGGCAAACGCAGTTGCGCCGCCGGTTAAGACGGGATTACGTACAATGAAATCGCCAGCGAAAATCGCCAGCGCGGAAGCCGAGCTGAAAAAGAATTTGAGCAGGCGGCGACCGAGACTATGCTGTTTTGCGGGTTTGCGCATCGATCCGCTCTGGGCTTTGTTCCCGGACTTCGTCTTTCTGCCACTCATTATTCCGTTCTCCCTGGTGACGGTGCATATCAATCACCGTGCCAAGTTGCTGTTGATCTTCTGCTCCCAAAGATTCCTGTTCGTACAGTTTTTGCGGACCGGCCACTGGCAAGTGAACGGTTACGACCGTTCCTTCGCCGACACAGCTTTTAATTTGCATTGTGCCCTGGTGCAGTTCCACCAGGCCCTTGACCACTGACAGGCCAAGACCAGTTCCCTCTTGCGCGCGTGTATAATTATTGTCGGCCCGCACGAATGGCGATCCAATGCGCTGCATGTCTTCTGGATCGATACCAATACCAGTATCGGAAACGACGATTTCGAGTTGAGGCCGGCCACCGACAATCACACGGGACGCATCGATTGTGACGCAACCGCCTGGTTCCGTGAATTTTACCGCATTGGCTGTGAGATTGAGCAAAACCTGCTGCACTGCACGACGGTCCGCGACCACTTCTCCCGTAGTCGCATTTACGCGATGGCAAAGAGCGAGGCCCTTCTTTTCAGCCTGTGGGAGCATGACCGCGGCACACATTTCAGCCGCATCGCGGAAATTGAAGCTCTGCGGTTCAATGCAATAAGTGCCGGTTTCAAGCCGCGAGTTATCAAGAACCGAGTTCACCAGTTCGAGCAGATAATGGCCCGACTTATGAATAAGGCCTGCATATTCGCGCTGCTTTTCATTCTGCAGCTGACAGCCCATTTCATGCGACAACATATCTGAGAAGCCGATGATTGAGTTCAGCGGCGTGCGCAGTTCATGACTTACCGTTGCCAGTAGACGGCCTTTGCCGATGCGTTCGGCTTCAAGTTGCGCCTTCAGCGTATTGATTTCGTCGATGAGCTTCTGTTCACCCTCAAGCGAGCGCCCAACGAGTATAATGACGCCATTGCTAGCTACGCCTTCCATGCGGAAAGTGAGGAAAACCGGTTTGCCATTTTCAAGCGTACGCAGGCGTATATCCGCCGGGCGCGTAGAACGCCCCGAACGCAAGTCTGCAAGAAGTGAAAGATATTCTACCCGATCAGCGACATGAACGCGGTCGATGAATGCCACGCCTTCGCACATCTTAGGTTCGACGCCGAGAAGTGCAGCCGACTGTGCGTCAATTTCGGAAATGATACCCTCAAAATCCATTGAGAGCTGAACATCGCCTTTTGACACCACTGGCTTTTGCTGATTGAGCGGCTTCGAGACAACAGCACTTTTGATTGTGAAGCTGCGAGCAACGAGGCTCGCCATATAAAGCATCACGACGATCAGCGAGGCCAGTGATCCACCCGCAACTGCAATACTGCTTGTCAGTGCTAAAACGCTGAGAACCAAGCCTGCAGCCGCAACAGCTGCGGACGTTGCCAAAGGCTTGCGGCTTACAAACCAGACCTCAAGAGGCAATGCTGCTGCCATCACCCAAAGAGCAATATTGCTGGTATTCGCAAACGCACCTATCGCGGCAAGAGCCGCTCCATAGATTGCAAAGTTCAGTGTACCAAGAACACCGGCGCTTAAGCCCATAAGGCTCAACGAACAGAAAATCATCGCCGCACCGGCAAAACTGGCGGCGAGCACAGCAAACGCTGCAAAATCAGTCGTAACGCCCGATGCAAGCACTGCTGCAAACAGGAGAACAGGAACGAGCATAAACGAACCGACGACACGAATCGTCAAAGCATCTGACTGCTCGGCCCAGCGCTGGCAAAAACGTTCGTGAAAACGCGCAAGCGCCTGCACCTGCGTGCCTACGGTCTGTGCTACGTTTAAAAGAATGGCGTTCAACTTGCCTTACTCACTCAATACTCGCGTGGCATGTCCATCAGGGATCTGCCTGTTGACGCTAGAATTGCAGGTGAGGCTTTAAAGAAACGATAAAGCGAGAGCATGTTGAGCGTCTCTATGCAGAATCTGACAGATCAGAGCCCGAGTTTTTCCGCTATGGTAAACAGATGGTGGATATCGACACATTGAGAAGTGCCAACAAAACACCTCGAACAGGCTCTAGAGCGCCGTGCACCCATTTGGGCGCACAAAGGTCGCTCTAACACCAAGGCGCTGAGATGCTGACGCATCACGCCTTGAAAAGGTTCAATCGCCACACGGGCTTAACCAATATCCCATGAGTCCCACTCATCGGATATTGTTATAACACTTTAAAATGAGAGCATAATTTTACCTTAAACTGATCCAAGTTTAAGGAATTATGCTCTAACGACTTGGTTACGGAATCTTTTCAAATTGAGAGGACAATGATCCCACCAATCCCGGCCAACACCCCCCGAGCGTAATGATCCGTTTTCTCATCAAATCCGTAATCTGGCTGTCGCTGGCATTCATGGTAATGCCGCACTTCTTTCCTGCGGACGAAAAAACCCCACCTCAAAAGGCTCCAGTTCAGGCCAAAGGCGAGCCCGACTCCGTTGATCAGCTATTGGCCAATGGCAAAACAGCATTGGAAATCGGCAAGCTCTGCGTAAACAACCCATCATTCTGTGAAAACGGAACATCAATCCTTTCGAACGCCGCAAGCGGAATGCTCCAACGTAGTGGCGGCATACTCGAATATCTGAGTGATCGTTTCGGCGCGAAACAACAAGCGCCTCTACCGGATGAGCCTATTATCGCAAAGAACGAGCTGCCAGCGGAGCCGACACAAAGCCCATCACACGTTGTTCCGATTCCCACGCCGCGTTCAGTGGCACTGCGCACGCTTAAAGCGGTTCCAGCTAAGATCGAATCGTCGGAACCGCTCTAACTATCTATTCTTACGCATTATCCAACCGGCGCAATTCCCACAAAGACTAACGGTTTTCCGTGACGTTTGCGGCTTTTATCACTATATAGGCCGCATATACCAAATGGATTTCGGGCAAGTATCATGACTACCACCATCGACAGCATCATCTCCGACTTCGAATTTCTCGACGATTGGGAAGACCGCTATCGTTATGTGATTGATCTGGGTAAGGAATTGCCAGCCTATCCAGACGACGCCCGCGATGCAGTGCACAAAGTGCAGGGCTGCGTCAGCCAGGTGTGGCTCAAAACCATTCCGCATGAAGGCAACGATCCGGTTATCGAATTTCTTGGTGATTCCGATGCACATATCGTGCGGGGTCTGGTCGCTATTGTGCTGGCTTTCTATTCGGGCCGTAAGGCCTCAGAAATCGTTTCGTCTGATCCAGAAGAAGTGCTCAAAAAACTCGGGCTTGATGAGCACCTCACACCGCAGCGCTCAAATGGTCTGCGTTCCATGGTTGCGCGTATCCGTCGTGATGCCGAAGCGCTGAAAGTTTCAGCCTAGAGCGCCGTGCGCGCCCTTGGGCACACAAAGGTCGCTCTAACACTTTATATTTACAGCATAATTTTACCTTAAACTGATTCAAGTTTAAAGAATTATGCTGTAGAGCATGTCGCGCTCAAATGGGTTCATTTAACTGCGACATGCTTTAGCAACTGCTCTACTAAAAGTGCTGCGGACAACAACTGCCTGTCGGTTCCATTGCGTGCTGTCATCATCAGACCGACCGGCATTCCCGTAACTGGTAGGGGTAGTGTTATGCTACAAAGATCGAACTGATTGGCAATTTGCGTATTTCGCAACAAAAGCCCCTCAACGCGATCATATTCCGCAGCACCCTCGCTGACCGATGCAATTGTGGGCGCGACAATCGGCGTTGTCGGCGTCACAAAAAAATCGATACCAGCGAGCCGCTGATCCACTTCAGATACGAGCCTTGTTCTCGTATGCATCAACGCCGCGAAGTCCTCATCGGAGACGTTCAACCGCTTTGAAAGCGTATGCTTTACCCTGTCATCGACATTCGCATCTGGGTCTTTGAGCCATGTTTCGGCATGAATACGACTGGCCGCGATGCCAACGATCGAACCGATGCGCGTCGCATCGCGTAGTTGAAGAATGAGATCATCCAATTCCAGTTCAACGATCGGCAGACCAGCTGCAACCAGAACTGAAATTGCGGAATCGAACGCAGCCGCCACCTCCGGCACCAACTCTGACAAAAGTAGCCCTTTTGGCAATCCTATAGTCAGACCGCTTAATGATGCTGCCTCTGGCAGAATGGGCGCTTCACCAGCCATTACAGCATCTGCAAGAATGCAGTCGGCAACAGTCTTTGCCAAAGGTCCGATTGAATCAAGAGCGGGCGTGAGCGGAAAAGCACCATCCAAGGGAATGCGGCGCGCGGTGGGCTTAAAACCGACCAAGCCGTTCAGAGCCGCAGGGATGCGAATGGAGCCTCCTGTATCGGAACCGATGGCAATCTCGCTGGTGCCTTCAGCTCCAGAAACCGCAGCTCCTGAGGAGGAGCCGCCGGGGACTCTATTTGAATCAATCGCATTACCCGGCACGCCGTAATGCGGGTTTAATCCAACCGCGGTAAATGCAAATTCGGTCATATGCGTTTTGCCGACAATGACGGCGCCAGCATCTTTCAATCTCTGCACGACGACTGCATCGCACTGCGCATGCAAAGCCGATTTGCGAATGACGGAACCCGCTAATGTCGGCTCCCCTTTCACATCGAACAAATCCTTGATCGAAACAATTCGACCATCGAGTGGACCGCGCGAGCACCCTTCTTGCAGGCGTTTGTCTGAAGCATCGGCCTCAGCACGTGCTTCATTCGCATAGACCGTGCCGAACACCTGTTCGTCGCCCGCACGCGCCTCCAGCTTTGACAGAACTCGTTCCAGATTTTGCCGACTGCTTTGCATTCTCACCCCCGTATTTGACTGCTTTTTATTTAAACTTTCGGTCAGGTCAATGCAGTCAATCCGCGCATCTTATCCGAAAACCGTTTCACACTTTTCGGGATGCGTTCCGATTCAACCCTGGCCAGGATGGGCAGTTGGTCGATAATCACTCGCTCCCCAATGCAGAACCGTGGGAGATGGACGCTCTTTTCCTTGCGGATTGTAATGTCTATGCAGCATTGCAAGCCCCATCTTGAGCAGCATTTTTCCTGACCTCACCGGCCATTGACGTTCGCGCTCGACAGTCTCAAGACCTTTGAGAAAACAACACACATCGATCAGGACGCCGCTTAATTCAGGTCCAACTGCTTCCAATGCGCGCTCTACCCGCATCCGACTTGCAAGCGCAATATCGGTGAGTTCGGCCATTCCGCCTGAGCCCGACCGCGTTGAGTTGCTAATGCCGACATCCCATCGAGCCGAAATCGATGGCATCATGGAACCACGGGTAAAATCGGAGCGCAACCGTTCGCCTGCCCGAAACTCATCGTCAGAAATGAAAGTCTCGCCATCGCTATTGCGGAGACGATAGAGCTTAGCCAAAGGGGATTCAGACGGATTGATTTCAATCCTCTCCCCATGTTCAAATTCGACGGTCTCTGTCTTGCGCGCAGTTTTTAAGCTTTTACTCGCTGTCCTACGGGTAGCCCCAGAGATCACCAAGCGTTGCCCTTCGCACTTTAGGATGCCGCGCTTCTGCATCGCCTCGAGTTCCACACGCGTTGCAGCGATCGTACCCTGTTCTCCCACAAGCAGGACGTGCGTATCACGTACAGAGTCCTGAACATCACATCCGCCTTGCTTCAAAAAGCGAAGGATTCTTGCTTCGGTGGTTGAAAACACTTCACTCATGCCGCCATTCTCCAAGCCGAGAATCCCAAACTGACTACCTTTTCCAGCGTGGAAACAATAGCATTGTAACCTTCATCATCACGCCTGTCCTCGACCAGATGGCAGGCATACATGACTGTGGTACGATCCCGTGCAAACCCGACCGCAACTTCGCTCATCACCATTCCGAACGACGTGTGTGCGAGATACATCCCCAACTGCCTGACTTGTGCGACTTCCCGTCTGCATCGCAAGGGCGAGCGCAGTTCTGCACCGCTAACAGAAAAATATGCGGACAACAGATCGATCAGTGCATCACAAAGTTCCACGCTTTTTTCCTGTCGCCTCCGCCCCAACGCACGACCAGAATTATCGATCTTGAGCGCTCGTCCGTGTCGCGTTGCGATCACGTTTAGAACCTCAAGAGCCTCAGCCCGGGTATGGATGATATCTGTTAGTTCCAAAGACATTCATCTTTCCTCACCGTAATAGGAATATCTTCTTATAATGAGGAAATTGCAAGCGTGGATAAGTTTTTTACAACGCGCAAATGAACGCATATTCACCGAAAACAAATAAAATAGGAATCTTATCCAACAGAACCAAATATGAGTGATCCTGTCACCCGAACCAGAAACAAACTGATGAGGGTCAAAATGATGGAAGTTGCACTGAAAGAAGCGAGCAGGAATTTTCTAACTGCTCGAAAAGAAGAACGCATGTGCGCAATGCAGCGTGTAGCACTTCAAATAATTGCTGGGATTGATATGGATAAGCTGCTAGGCGCACCGGACGCAGAGCGGGCGCAGGCACAAACCAAGCTCAGTCGGCTGATTGAACGTGAACGTCTAAGAGGCGTCAACAGTCACTGGAGCTATGATCTCAACCGCCACATCGCCTTAAAGCAGGCATTTGATCGTCTTGGCGGGGGACATATACGGCGAATACCGGCAAAATAACCAAACTTAAAATAATGGCCCGAAACGCATGTAGAAAATTCCATGCTTTCCGGGCCAATATTAAAGCGTTCCCAACAAAAGTGCGATGCGGGTTTGCTCAGGATAATACGTAACAACAAATACATAGAGCGATTCCAACGATTCAGTCTCAATTGGAGCCGCTCTAAAATATGATCACTGCGATATCGAAAGCGCAGCTTCACACTTCAGCAAGATTCTTATTACGCGTCCTTAGGCTTACGGCCCAAGCCCATCTTCTTAGCAAGACGCGAACGGGCTGCTGCGTAGTTAGGGGCAACCATTGGGTAGTTAGGATCAAGGTCCCACTTTTCACGGTACTGTTCAGGAGTCATGCTATAGTGGGTCATCAAGTGACGCTTAAGCGACTTGAACTTCTTACCGTCTTCCAGGCAGATAATGTAATCGTCAGTAACCGACTTCTTCGGATTAACGGCTGGCTTCGGCTTTTCCACAACGACCGGAGCTTCTTCACGCTCAACGTGACGCTTGAAAGCAGAATGCACTTCCGAAATCAGGAGAGGCAGTTCGCTTGCACGAATGGAGTTGTTTCCGACATAAGCAGCAACAACATCAGCAGTAAGGCTGAGAAGCAACTCTGCGCTTTCGTCGAAGATTTCAGGGTTTTCCATTATTTTTCCTTTTTTTGTCTTTGCTTTGGCTCAAGCAGACTGCGACTCTCAGAACCGATTGCCGTCTACACGAAATTCTTATGCCCTGCCCAACTCATTCCGCGATGCAAATAACAATGAATAGTGCCATTTGCAATAGAATTGTCAAACCACATTACATTAACAGAATCGAATTCTTCTTGGATGTGTAAATACAGTGTACTTAAACACAAAACGTCAAGCGCTATTCAAACTAGCCAAACGCATTCGGCGCTGTTGTCAGCTCTGTCGTATATTCTCGAAGATGGGGGGATTAGCATCTCTTTTCCGCCGCTTCCTTAATTTGTAGCTCACACATAAGCAATAGATTTTTTCCGCCAAGTCTATTTACCACTGCCACTGCAACCACAATTTATTGATTGCGACCTTGAATAAGGAGTCGGGCAGCAAAAAGGCATAACTAAAATATATTTCACTCAGATCAGCTCGCATTTGGCTTATCCACCAACTATATAATTGCCACGAACCACAGAGCACATGCCGGCATTCAGATGCACAAGCAATTTAGTAGTGTGTTGAAGAGTTTATGCCCAATTTGCACTGTGCGTCTGTCCAATCCATACGGCTTCGCACAAGAGAGGAGATATAAATGTCTAACTCTGCCGATCAATCCCGCACACTGAGGGTCATAAAGACTGATGCGGAATGGCGCGAGCAGCTTACGCCGATCCAGTACCAGATCACCCGTCAGCACGGCACTGAACGTGCGTTCTCCAGTCCGAACTTCGACAGTTCCCTACACGGTACTTACCGCTGCGTTTGCTGTGATCGCCCGCTGTATAAATCGGAAGCGAAATACGAATCCGGGACTGGCTGGCCGAGCTTCTATCAGCCAATCGAGCCAGGTGCCGTGGCGGCCTTTGAAGATCATTCCTATGGTATGAACCGCACCGAAATTCGCTGCTCCGACTGCGACGCCCATCTGGGGCATGTTTTCCCGGACGGCCCAGCGCCAACTGGTCTTCGCTATTGCATGAACGGAAACGCACTGATCTTCGATCAAGAATAATAACTTAGCTCTTACAGTCCGAACCTTCGCACAGTTCGGACTGATTTCATTTGCTTCTTACTGGATTTTACATGCCGCACGACACCAATTCTCCTCAGCCACCCAAAGCACCAAAGCATCCAGCGAAGGATAACCGTCACGGCATCTCCCGCACCGATGACTATGCATGGCTCCGCGCTGACAACTGGCAGGAAGTCTTCAAAGACCCTTCTGTTCTGGCGCCCGAAATTCGCGATCATCTGGACGCAGAAAATGCCTATCAGACTGCTTTGATGCAGGACACGGATGCGCTTCAGAAAGAACTTTTCGCCGAGATGCGCGGACGCATCAAGGAAGACGATTCATCCATTCCGTCAAAGGATGGCCCTTTCGCTTACGGCGTCTCTTATCGGACTGGCGGCGAACAGCCCTATTTCATTCGGACACCACGCGATGGCGGCGATGAAACCATTCTGCTTGATGGCGACAAGGAAGCAGAAGACAAAGCCTATTTCCGCCTCGCATCTGCGGACCATTCTCCCGATCACAATCGTTTGATCTGGGGATATGACGACAAGGGGTCAGAGTTCTACAAGCTCAAGGTACGTGATCTCGACAGCATGTCAGATCTTGAAGACATTCTTACTGATACCAATGGCGGAGGCAGTTGGGATGCTGGCAGCAAAGGTTTCTTCTATACTTTGCTGGATGAAAATCACAGACCGTCAAAGGTCTTCTACCATGAGATCGGGACGGCACAGACGCAGGACAAGCTGATCTTTGAGGAAAAGGATCCCGGTTTCTTCCTTGGCGTCGGAGGCTCTGCGCTCGATGACTTCATCTTCATCGATATTCATGATCACGAGACTTCGGAATGCTGGTCGTTGCCTGCCAACGATCCATCTGCAAAACCGCAGCTGATCATGGCCCGCAAAACGGGCGTCGAATACGATATCGCGCCCGGTGGCGATGAGTTTTTCATTCTGACCAATATCGATGGCGCCAAAGATTTCAAAATCATGCGCGCACCTGCATCGGCACCACAGCAGGAAAACTGGGAAGAAGTCGTCGCCGAAGTACCGGGACGGCTGATCCTTTCGCATTCTGCCTATGAGCGACATCTGGTCTGGATGGAGCGTGACAATGGCCTGCCACGCATCGTTATCCGTGATCGTGAAACCGGCGAGCAACACGCCATAGCATTCGATGAAGAAGCCTATTCGCTCGGCCTGCATGGCAGTGCGGAATACGATACGGATGTCATTCGTTTCTCCTATTCTTCGATGACAACGCCTGAACAGCTGTTTGATTACAATATGGACACGCGTGAACGCGCGTTGCTCAAAACGCAGGAAGTGCCTTCCGGCCACAATATTGAAGACTATGTAACACGGCGTATCCTTGCGCCTGCGGTTGACGGCGAACTGGTTCCCGTTTCGTTGATTTATCATAAGGACACACAGCTTGACGGCTCTGCACCATGCCTGCTCTATGGCTACGGTTCTTACGGCATCACCATTCCGGCGAGCTTCAGCACATCACGGCTTTCACTTGTTGATCGTGGCTTCATTTATGCCATTGCGCATATTCGCGGCGGCAAAGACAAAGGTTTTGCGTGGTACGAAAACGGCAAGCGTGAAAAGAAGACCAACACGTTCACAGATTTCATCGCCGCAGCAGAGCATCTCGTCAAAGAAGGCTTCACCAGCCATGATCGCATCGTTGCTCATGGCGGCTCGGCGGGTGGGATGCTGATGGGCGCAATCGCCAACATGGCACCGGAAGCCTTTGGCGGCATCATCGCGGAAGTTCCATTCGTGGATGTGCTCAACACCATGCTCGATGATACGCTGCCGCTGACGCCGCCAGAATGGCCGGAATGGGGCAATCCGATCACCGCTGAGGCCGATTATCGTAACATTGCAGCCTATTCGCCTTACGATAATGTCAGCGCGCAGGCCTATCCACGCATTTTGGCAGTAGCTGGTCTGACCGATCCGCGCGTTACCTACTGGGAGCCAGCGAAATGGGTTGCCAAGCTGCGTGAACTCAAAACCGATGATCATCCGGTTCTCTTCCGCATCAATATGGATGCAGGACATGCCGGTGCATCAGGCCGCTTCTCTCGACTGGAAGAAGTCGCCTACACCTATGCATTTGCGCTGAAGGCAGTCGGAAAAGCTTAGCCTCTTATTATTAAGCTTCATGAAACTAAAAACTCCCGCCTGATGAAAATCCGGCGGGAGTTTTAGTTTTTATGTTCGACCAACAACTACGCGATGGGCGATAAGCCCAGCCCGCCGGCAGGCGTTCGCTTTTTAAGAGCACTGATCATAACCGCAAAAGCTATAACCGCGATCATGCAATCTGCCAGTGGGAAGGCGAACCAAATCGCTTTTCCACCCCAAACCGCTGTGAGTGTTGTGACAAAAGCAGGGAGCAGCACAAACGGTTTACTCAGTGTCAAAATCGCTGCCCGCGCTGGCTGACCAATTGCCTGAAAATAGAGCGCGAAAACCAAAACCGGCCCAATGAAGAGATAAACATAGGTCATCGGACGAATGATCTCTCCAACGGCATGGCTCACGGCAAGATCATCGACAAAGATCAGGCCTATGGAATTGCCCACCGACAGAACAACAATCTGGATGATGAGGCAATAAATGAATACTGTGGTAAGCGCGATGCGCAGCACGGTATCCGAGCGTTTATAAAGCCCCGCGCCAACATTATTACCAACAATGCTTTGCATGGCGAGCGCCACCGCCATCAAAGGCAGATAAGTGAAGCCAAAAATTCGCATCACAATGCCATAGGCCGCGACGTTCAAAGCGTAATCCATGCCTTCAGAAAGCCGGAGCGCGCAGATCACGAAGGCTGTGCTCAATGCAATGCCGATGAAGCTCAAGCTTAATGGGGTGCCTAGTCCGGCAATACGTGCCCAGCCCTCGACCCAAGAATTACGCCACAAAACATCCAGCGATATTGCACCTCGCCTGAATTGCCTGAAACCGAGCAGTAACAGCAAGCCGAGCGCCTGCGCAAAAGCCGTACCCAGCGCCGATCCCGCTATACCAAGTCCCATTTGCGCAATAAGGATATAGTTCAGCACAATGTTTGCGAGCGTCACCCCGACAGACATCACAGCGATCAGGCCAGCCCTACCCTCATTGCGCCATGCATCGGCATGAAGCCCAAGTATGAATTGCAGAGGCAAGGTAAGCATGGTGATCAGCAGAAAAAGATAAGCCATTTCTGCAAGCTGCACGTCTCCGTCCGCCATGCCATTGATCAACGGTCGTCCGACAAGAAAAAAGAGCACAATCAAAGCCAGAGCAATAACAAGTGCCAGACCATGAGCGCGGGCAAACGTTGCTGAAGCCTCTGCAATCCTGCTCCCACCCAATTGTCTTGCTATTTGGCTCGACATGCCTCCACTCACAAGCGTGGACATCGCGATTGTGAGCATGACGGCAGGAAACACCAGACTGACCGCAGCCATCGCACGAGCGCCAACAAAATGACCTAGAAAAACGGCATCAACAACGCTCAGCAAGCCGTTCATAACCATGATGAGTGTCATGGGCAGCACATTGGCCAAGAATACGCGCGCCGGAGAAGCATGCAAAAAACGATTATCGAGTGATTGTCCCGAAGGCATCACAGACTCCTCAAATCACATTTCAATTGCGATGGATGCCTGCATTACCACCAACGAAATGCTTCGAGGGTGAAACAATCAAATCGCCGAACTTCACCGAGACATCAGTCTGCAGGCGGCAGGTGCCGGAACCTGCCGTTGTCTAGTGACAAATATCCCCTTCTGTCAACAAATATGCCACGCAAAGAAAGATCAAGAATAGTTCGAGATACTAGAGCATAATTCCTTAAACTTGGATCAGTTTAAGGTAAAATTATGCTCTCATTTGAAAGTGTTAGAGCGACCTTTGTGCGCCCAAATGGGCGCACGGCGCTCTAATTCAGCGAACAATCATCTGAACTTGCACGAAAACTTGGGCTTAGAAAACTTCCCCAGATGCCGTATAATCACTTCAGTTACAGCGGTTCCAGTTAATATTGAATCGTCGGAACCGCTGTAACTATTTGTTTTTACGCATTTTCGAACGCAAAACCGGTTCCCACTTTTGCTGGAAATGCTTTAAATACCTTTGGATCAAGGGAGAACCCGATGTTGCGTCCCGGTATCGCCATTTCAATAGCTTTAGAGCGTGGGGCGATTATTTTGAATCGTTAAAGAGGGTGATATTTGTTGGCATTTCGCGCTTTTTAGATTGATGATTCATTGGGTCAGGAGGAAAGGCTATGTTCCAGCAAGCTTATTCACTTGATCTTCGCAAGCGTGTGACCCGCGCCATCGCTCAGGGCAAATCCTGTCGAGCAGCTGCCGAGCAGTTTGAAGTTTCGGCGGCTACTGCAAT